>NZ_JBSFVC010000002.1:0-264740 GCF_053592095.1 Streptomyces sp. NPDC002787
CAGCGACCGCCCCATCGCCTACGACTTCGCGATCAACTCCGCGTTCGACGACGCCGACGCGCTCCGTACGTACGTCGAACAGTCCATGAAGGGACTCAGGAAGAATCATGGCGATCCAGGTCGGCGACAAGGCCCCCGACTTCGAGCTCAAGGACAACCACGGCGCCACGGTGCGGCTGTCGGACTTCCGTGGTGAGAAGAACGTGGTCGTGCTCTTCTACCCGTTCGCGTTCACCGGGGTGTGCACGGGCGAGCTGTGCGAGCTGCGGGACAACCTGCCGAAGTTCGTGAACGACGACGTGCAGCTGCTGGCCGTGTCGAACGACTCGATCCACACGCTGCGGGTGTTCGCGGAGCAGGAGGGGCTGGAGTACCCGCTGCTGTCGGACTTCTGGCCGCACGGCGAGGTCTCCCGGGCGTACGGCGTCTTCGACGCGGACAAGGGCTGCGCGGTGCGCGGGACGTTCATCGTCGACAAGGAGGGCGTCGTCCGCTGGTCGGTCGTCAACGCCCTGCCGGACGCGCGCGACCTGAACGAGTACCTCGCCGCCCTCGACACCCTGTGATTCTTCGGCTCCAAGGCCTGCGAGGAACGGGAACCCGTCACTAGGATCGACACGTTGATCCGATACCAACGCACGACGGGGCTCCCCGCCCCTGACTACAAAGGGAGGAATCGTGGGAGTCAGCCTCAGCAAGGGCGGCAACGTATCGCTGACCAAGGAGGCACCGGGCCTGACCGCGGTCATCGTCGGACTCGGGTGGGACATCCGCACCACGACCGGCACCGACTTCGACCTGGACGCCAGCGCCCTGCTGCTGGAGTCGTCCGGCAAGGTCAGCAGCGACGCCAACTTCGTCTTCTTCAACAACCTGAAGAGCCCCGACGGCTCGGTCGAGCACACCGGTGACAACCTCACGGGTGAGGGCGAGGGCGACGACGAGCAGATCAAGGTCAACCTGGCGACCGTCCCGGCCGAGATCGAGAAGATCGTCTTCCCTGTCTCGATCTACGACGCCGAGAACCGCCAGCAGTCCTTCGGCCAGGTCCGCAACGCGTTCATCCGCGTCGTCAACCAGGCGGGCGGGACGGAGATCGCCCGTTACGACCTCTCCGAGGACGCCTCCACCGAGACCGCCATGGTCTTCGGCGAGCTGTACCGGCACGGCGCCGAGTGGAAGTTCCGCGCCATCGGCCAGGGCTACGCCTCGGGCCTGCGCGGTATCGCCCAGGACTTCGGTGTGAACGTCTGAGCCACCGGGGAAGACCCACTGGGCTCACCATGTCCGGCGCCGCAGTCGTCATCGACCGCGGCGCCGGACGCGCTCGTACGACGAAGGGGGCGGTCCGCGGGGCGGGCGGCGGTCGGCGCGTACGAGGACAACTGAACAGCTGAGCAACTGAAGCTCGAAAATCGGGGAGGACCAGCACCATGGGCGTCACACTCGCCAAGGGAGGAAATGTCTCCCTCTCCAAGGCCGCGCCGAACCTCACCCAGGTGATGGTCGGGCTCGGCTGGGACGTCCGGACCACCACCGGAGCCCCTTTCGACCTCGACGCCAGCGCGCTGCTGTGCCAGAGCGGCCGGGTGCTGGGGGACGAGTGGTTCGTCTTCTACAACAACCTCAAGAGCCCCGACGGCTCGGTCGAGCACACCGGCGACAACCTCACCGGTGAGGGCGACGGCGACGACGAGTCGCTCATCGTCGACCTCTCCAAGGTGCCGGCCAACGTCGACAAGATCGTCTTTCCGGTCTCCATCCATGACGCGGAGAACCGCGGGCAGGCCTTCGGTCAGGTCAGCAACGCCTTCATCCGAGTCGTCAACCAGGCCGACGGGCAGGAACTCGCCCGGTACGACCTCTCCGAGGACGCCTCCACCGAGACCGCGATGATCTTCGGCGAGGTCTACCGCTATGGCGGAGAGTGGAAGTTCCGGGCCGTGGGACAGGGGTACGCGTCAGGTCTGCGCGGCATCGCCCTGGACTTCGGGGTCAACGTCTCCTAGTTCCGTATGGCGCTCCGCGTTTCGTATGCCGATACTCGTTGCGCAATATGCGCTAAAGCAGCCGCCGTGTGGGGTACGAGAGGCGGAGGACTAGACTTCGTGTTCAAAGTTTCGTAAAGCCGCGCGCGGCGCGGGGGAACCCCGTACACACACGATTGGGTAGCCAGTGGTTCTGAAAACCTTCGGGTGGTCGTTCGCGGTCACCGCGCTCGGCTTGGTCGCAGCGGTTCTCTATGGTGGATGGGCCGCGTTCGGTATCGTCGCGATCCTGTCCGTCCTGGAGATCTCGCTGTCGTTCGACAACGCGGTGGTCAACGCCGGGATCCTGAAGAAGATGAATGCCTTCTGGCAGAAGATCTTCCTCACCATCGGCATCCTCATCGCCGTGTTCGGCATGCGCCTGGTGTTCCCCGTCGTGATCGTCGCGATCAGCGCCCAGATGGGCCCGATCGAGGCCGTCGACCTGGCGCTCACCGACAAGGACCAGTACCAGCAGTACGTGACCGACGCGCACCCGTCGATCGCGGCCTTCGGCGGCATGTTCCTGCTGATGATCTTCCTCGACTTCATCTTCGAGGACCGGGACATCAAGTGGCTGGGCTGGCTGGAGCGCCCGCTGTCCAAGCTCGGCAAGATCGACATGCTGTCGGCCTGCATCGCGATGATCGTCCTGCTGATCACCTCGATGACCTTCGCGACCAACGCCCACCAGCACGGCGGCGCCCATGTCGACAAGGCGCAGACCGTCCTGATCTCCGGCCTCGCCGGCCTCATCACCTACCTCGTCGTCGGCGGTCTCTCCGGCTTCTTCGAGAACAAGCTGGAGGAAGAGGAGGAGCGCGAGCACGAGGCGGAGGAAGAGGCGGAGCGCGCGGGCAAGCCGCGCTCGGCCGTCGCCCTCGCGGGCAAGGCCGCGTTCTTCATGTTCCTCTACCTGGAGGTCCTGGACGCGTCCTTCTCCTTCGACGGTGTCATCGGCGCCTTCGCCATCACCAACGACATCGTCCTGATGGCGCTGGGCCTCGGTATCGGCGCGATGTACGTCCGGTCGCTCACCGTGTACCTGGTCCGCCAGGGCACCCTCGACGACTACGTCTACCTGGAGCACGGCGCGCACTACGCGATCGGCGCCCTCGCCGCGATCCTCCTCGTCACCATCCAGTACGAGATCAACGAGTTCATCACCGGTTCCATCGGTGTCATCCTGATCGGCTGGTCCTTCTGGTCCTCCGTCCGCCGCAACAAGGCGCTGGCGGCCGCGGAGGGAAAAGCTGACGCCTCCAAGCAGGAGGTGTCCTCCGGGGTGTGAGCCGCTGTCCGGGCCGGTGTGACCGGTTCCGGAGTGTGACGGCCCTCCGCGTGAGGGAACGCTCTGAGCGGGGCGGCCGACGAGGACTCGTCCTCGTCGGCCGCCCCGCTGGTGGTTGACGCGACGACACGGCAGTTGTGGGGCGGGCATGAGTTTCCTGGACAACCTCTGGCGGGGGCGGGCCTCGGAGTTCGACGCGGGCAACGCGGCGACCAACGCGATCGAGCTGACCAAGCGGCATCAGAAGGTGTCGCTGTCCAAGCAGAACGCGGCGGCGGGCCATCTGCGCGTCAACCTGTCCTGGCGGATGCGGACGTCCGACATCGGCGGGCCGAGGCGGCAGAGCGTGCTGCGGCACCCCTTCAAGGCGCTCCGGCCGGAGGAGGTGCAGGCGCACAGCCAGAGCATGGTGAACGTCGACCTCGACCTCGGCTGCCTGTACGAGCTGGCCGACGGGACGAAGGGGGTCGTGCAGCCGCTGGGCGGCTTCCTCGGGGACATCAACGAGCCGCCGTACATGCGGCTCAGCGGGGACGACCGGTTCGGGTCGGGCTCCGGCGAGACGATGTACATCAACCTGGACCACCGGGACAACTTCAAGCGGATGCTCGTCTTCGTCTACATCTACGACCAGACGCCGGCGTTCGACCGTACGCACGCGATCGTGACGCTGTACCCGAGCAACGGGCCGCGGATCGAGATAGGCCTGGACGAGAGGCATCCGCAGGCTCGGTCGTGTGCGGTGGTGATGATCGAGAACGTCAAGGGGGAGATCATGGTGCGCCGGGAAGTGAAGTTCGTGTACGGGTTCCAGGCGGAACTCGACCGGTTGTACGGGTGGGGGTTGCAGTGGGGGCGGGGGTACAAGACCAAGGCGGAACGCTGAGGCGGGTCCTGGCCGGTCGCGCCCCTCACGGGGCGCTCCTCAGCGGCCGATGAACTGCGGCCCCTGCGGCGGCAGACGGAAGTCGGGGTCCAGGGCCGCCGCTGTGGGCTGGGGGTAGCCGTAGGCCGGGCCGTTCGCGGTGGCGGGGGCCGGCTGGGGATGCGGGTAGCCGTAGGCGGGTTGAGCGGGCTGTTGGGTGGGGGCCGCCGCCGGAGGGTAGCCGTACGCGGGCTGGGACGGGACGCCCGTGGGGGGCTGCTCGGGGGGCAGGGGAGCCGAGACCTCCGGGGCCTGGGCCTGGGTCGTGTCGCTCTGGTCGGCCGCCGCTGCCGCCTCCGACTCGTCGACCGAGATGCCGAAGTCCGTGGCGAGGCCCTGGAGGCCGTTGGTGTAGCCCTCGCCGAGGGCGCGGAACTTCCAGCCGCCGCCGCGGCGGTAGAGCTCGCCGCAGATCAGGGCGGTCTCGTCGCCGGTCTCGGGCTTGATGTCGAAGTACGCCAGCGGTTCCGCGTCGGCGACGGTGGCGTCGTACAGCAGGATGCGCAGGGACCGTACGCGGTCGAAGGAGACGGGGAGCCCGGAGGCGTCGTCGGCGGAGGCCACGAGAAGAATCTGGCCGACAGCGGACTCGACACCCGCCAGATCCGTCTGGATCGTGTCGGTGAGGCCGTCCGCCACCCGCTTTTTGCCGAGCCGCCACACCTTGCCCGAGGGGTGGCGCGGCTGGTTGTAGAAGACGAAGTCCTCGTCGGACCGTACGCGTCCTTCGGGGCCGAGGAGCAGCGCCGAGGCGTCGACGTCCGGGGAGTCCTGACCCGGCGCCCAGCGCAGCACGGCACGGACCGCCGTGGCCTCGATCGGGACGTTCGACCCCTTCAGCATCGCGTGCGTCATGCGGTCATCCTGCCCTCTCGGTCCTGATCACGACAACGCGGGGGCGCGGAACCGTCGGTGGAATCGTCCAACGCCCGACACGGCCGGGTTACCAGAACTTCACGCTCGGCGGGAACTGATGTCACACATTTGTACGTACTATTACCGGCCACGATCGTGACCGGACGCCCAGGAGCCACGGGGGAATCACATGCGTCATTTCGGGCACATCGCCCCTGAGGAGCGTCAGCGCCTCTTCTTCCGGGAGCCCGGTGTCTTCGATGCCGACTCCCCTGCCCGCGTGCTCGCCGCCGCCCTCGGCGCCACGCTCTACAGCCCGGCGACCCGGGTCCGGCTGGCCGACGACATTGTCAAACAGGCCGGGCGCGGTGTGGTCTCCATGGTGCTGTGCCTGGAGGACTCGATCGACGACGCCGAGGTCGTGGGCGCCGAGGAGAACCTGGTCCGGCAGTTCGCCGATCTCGAGGGCCGTCCGGACGTCGAGCTTCCGCTGCTGTTCATCCGGGTCCGCTTCCCCGAGCAGATACCGGACCTCGTGAGCCGTTTCGGCCCGGCCGTACGGCTGCTGTCCGGATTCGTGTTCCCGAAGTTCACCGAGGAGCGGGGCGTCGCCTTCCTGGAGGCGCTCACCGCCGCTGAGGCCGCGAGCGGGCGGCGGCTGTTCGGGATGCCGGTCCTGGAATCGCCCGAGCTGATGTACAGGGAGACGCGCGTAGACGCGCTCCAGGGCATCGCCCACACCGTCGACAAGTACCGCGACCGCGTCCTCGCGCTGCGCCTCGGCGTCACCGACTTCTGCTCCTCGTACGCGCTGCGCCGGGCGCCCGACATGACCGCCTACGACGTCCAGATCGTCGCCTCCGTGATCGCGGACGTGGTGAACGTGCTGGGGCGCGCCGACGGCACCGGGTTCACGGTCACCGGGCCCGTGTGGGAGTACTTCCGGGTGCAGGAGCGCATGTTCAAGCCGCAGCTGCGCAGCAGCCCCTTCCTGGCCAACCGGGCCGTGGAGCTGCGCGAGTCGCTCATCGAGCACGCCCTGGACGGCCTGCTGCGGGAGATCTCCCTCGACCACGCCAACGGCCTGCTCGGCAAGACCTGCATCCATCCCTCGCACGTCCTGCCGGTGCACGCGCTGTCCGTGGTCAGCCATGAGGAGTTCGGTGACGCCCAGGACATCCTGCGGCCCGACCGCAACGGGGGAGTCCTGCGCTCCGCCTCGCGGAACAAGATGAACGAGGTCAAGCCGCACCGGGCCTGGGCGGAGAGGGTGCTGCAGCGCGCCGAGGTGTTCGGCGTCGCCAACGAGGACATCGGGTTCGTGGACCTGCTGGCCGCGGGTCTGCCCGACTGAACGCCCGGCCTGTGACCGACGTCCGCAATCACGTCGTACCGACAAGGAATCGATGATTAACGCAGCGAACGACACGACCGGTGGGTCCGGTACGGCAGCCGGTGGGGCCGGCCCGGCCGGTGCCGTCTGGTCCGGGGCCTGGGTCGCCGAGCGGCTCGGGGTCGAACTGGTCGGCGGCGAGGAGCTGAGCGGGCTGCTGGGGCTCGCGCTGCGGCGCAACCCCAAGCGGGCGCATCTGCTGGTGTCGAACGTCCTCGGCAAGCATGTGCCGCAGTCCCCGGCCGTCGTGCACGGGCACGGGTTCGCGCTCGGGCGCCGGGTGCGGGAGCTGCTGGGCGTGGACGGGGCGCGTACCTCGGTCGTCCTCGGATACGCCGAGACCGCCACCGGGCTCGGGCACTCGGTGGCGGACGGGGTGGGCGACGCGCCCTACCTCCACTCCACCCGGCGCCCCGTCGAGGGCGTCGACCAGGCCGGTGGCTTCGAGGAGTCCCACTCCCACGCGACGTCGCACCTGTTGCTGCCGGAGGATCCGACGCTGCTCGCGGGGCGGGGGCCGCTCGTGCTCGTCGACGACGAGTTCTCCACCGGGAACACCGTCCTCAACACCATTCGCGCGCTGCACGAGCGGTATCCGCGCAAGCGGTACGTCGTCGTGGCACTGGTCGACATGCGGTCGGCGAAGGACCAGGGGCGGTTGGCCGAGTTCGCCCGGGAGATCGGGGCGCGGGTGGACCTGGTGGCCGCGGCGAAGGGCACCGTGCGACTGCCGGAGGGGGTGCTGGAGAAGGGGCAGGCGTTGGTCGCGGAGTACGAGGCCGCGCCTGCGGCTCCGGCCGGGGACGCCGGTGCGTCGCGGGTCACCCGGGTCGAGCTGGGCTGGCCGGACGGGGTGCCCGACGGCGGGCGGCACGGGTTCACGCCCGCGCATCGCGCGCGGCTGGAGAGCGCGCTGCCCGGTATGGCCGCGCGCGTCGCCGACGCCCTGCCGCCGGGGGCCCGCCGGGTGCTCGTGCTCGGCTTCGAGGAGCTGATGTACGCGCCACTGGCTCTCGCGCGGGAGCTGGAGAAGTCGGCGGACGGGCTGGAGATACGGTTCTCCACGACCACGCGGTCGCCCGTACTCGCCGTCGACGACCCCGGCTACGCGATCCGCAGCCGGATCGTCTTCCCCGCGCACGACGACCCCGCGGACGGGCCGGGGGAGCGGTACGCGTACAACGTGGCCGGCGGCGGCTTCGACGCGGTGGTCGCGGTGGTCGACTCGGTCGCCGACACGGCCGCCCTGCACGCCGCCGACGGCCTGCTGGCCACGCTCACCGCCCACACGCCCAGCGTGCTGCTCACCGTCGTGCCGTCCTACGTCCCGCCGGTCCGGCACCGCCGGGACACGCCGTCCCGGCGGAGCACCGTCGCGGCGGACGAGCCCACGGGGGCGACGGGAGCGAGCGGGTCCGTCGTCGGGGGTGCGACAGCGACACCACGCGAGCCGTTGCCGGGAGCGCCGGCTGGGGCTGGGGCTGGGGCGCGCGAGCCTCTGCCGGGACCGTCGGCTGCGGCTGAGGCGGCCGAGACCCTGCCCGGCGGGGCCCACGCCCCGGTCGCCCCGGTCGCCCCGATGTCCGCCCAGTCGGCGAGGGCGGTCGGCCGAACCGGGTCCCGCGCGCCGGCGTCCCTCTCACCGTCCTCGCCCGTCACCGAAAGGCCCTCGATGCTTCCCGACCCCCTGCGCGGTCCCCACTTCTCCTCCTACGCGCCCGACGAGGTCGGCTGGCTGCTCCAGGACCTCTCGGAGGTGACGCTGGAGGCGCCCACCGAGGAGCGGGAGGAGGCCATTCAGAGCGGGGGCGCGCACTACGCGGAGTCCCTGCCGGTCGAGTACCAACCGAGCGAGCAGTACCAGGCGCTCTTCCACAGCGCGTTGGAGGCCTCCGCCGAGAGGATCGCGCTGGCTGTCGGGGTCGTCACCGAGACCGTGCTCGCGGAGCGGCCGTCGCGGCCCGTCATCGTCTCGTTGGCGCGGGCCGGGACGCCCGTGGGTGTGCTGATGCGTCGGTGGGCCCGGCATCGGCACGGGGTCGAGATACTGCACTACGCCGTGTCGATCGTGCGGGGACGCGGGATCGACGCCAACGCGCTGCGGTGGCTCGCGGTTCACCACGACCCCGCCGACGTCGTGTTCGTCGACGGATGGACCGGCAAGGGCGCGATCACCCGGGAACTCGCCGCGGCGATCCTCGAGTTCGAGGAGTCGGACGGGATCACCGGGTTCGATCCGGAGATCGCCGTGCTCGCCGACCCGGGGTCGTGCGTGCGGACGTACGGCACGCGGGAGGACTTCCTGATTCCGTCCGCCTGCCTCAACTCCACCGTCTCCGGGCTGATTTCGCGGACCGTGCTGCGCTCGGACCTCGTCGGTCCCGACGACTTCCACGGCGCGAAGTTCTACCGGGAGCTGGCCGGTGTGGATGTGTCGATGCGGTTCCTGGACGCCATAGCCGAGCGGTTCGACGATGTCGTGGACGCCGTCGACGCCCGTACCAAGGAGTTGCTCGCCGCCGATCGCACGCCCACCTGGGAGGGCTGGGCGGCCGTCGAGCGGATCAGCGAGGAGTACGGGATCCACGACGTCAACCTGGTCAAGCCGGGTGTCGGGGAGACCACTCGGGTGCTGTTGCGCCGGGTACCGTGGAAGATCCTCGCGCGGGCCGGGGCGGGCGCGGACCTCGACCACGTACGTCTGCTCGCCGAACAGAGGGGGGTACCGGTGGAAGAGGTGGCCGAACTGCCGTACACGTGCGTGGGGTTGATCCACCCGAAGTACACGCGGGGCGCGACTGGCGCCGACGGCAGGGCGGTGGCGGTCTGATGCCGGGGCCTCAGGTTCTTGTGGCGAGTGATCTCGACCGTACGCTCATCTATTCCGCCGCCGCGCTGGCGTTGACCATGCCGGACGCGCGGGCGCCCCGGCTGCTCACCGTCGAGGTGCACGAGAGCAAGCCGCTGTCGTACATGACGGAGACGGCCTCGCGGCTGCTCGCGGAGCTGGGGGACGCGGCGGTGTTCGTGCCGACGACGACCCGGACGCGCAAGCAGTACCAGCGGATCAGTCTGCCGGGCCCGGAGCCGAAGTACGCGATCTGCGCCAACGGCGGGCACCTGCTGGTGGACGGGGTCTCGGACGCCGCCTGGTACGAGCGGGTGACCGCGCGGCTCGCCGACGAGTGCGCGTCGCTCGCCGAGGTGCGGGACCATCTGGCGGCCACGGCCGACCCGGTGTGGGTGCGCAAGCACCGGGTCGCGGAGGACCTGTTCGTCTATCTCGTCGTCGAGCGTGAGCTGCTGCCCGAGGAGTGGGTGAAGGATCTCGCGGTCTGGGCCGAGAACCGGGGGTGGACCGTGTCTCTGCAGGGGCGCAAGCTGTACGCCGTGCCGAAGCCGCTCACCAAGTCGGCGGCGATGCGGGAGGTCGCGCGGCGGACCGGGGCCGAGCTGACGCTCGCCGCGGGGGACTCCTTGCTCGACGCGGATCTGTTGCTCGCGGCGGACCGGGCCTGGCGGCCCGGGCATGGGGAGCTGGCGGATGCGGGGTGGGTGGGGCCGGCTGTCACGGCTCTTCCCGAGCGGGGGGTTGCGGCCGGGGAGCGGATTCTTCGGGAGTTCCTGCGGGTCTCGCGGGAGGGGTGAGCCGGTCAGGAGGTGGGGGTGCTGTGCGTTTCGGGCTGCGGGTCCGTTGTGGCTTGTCGCGCAGTTCCCCGCGCCCCTGAGGAGTTCCCCCTTCTCAGGAAGCGGGCCAGGATGAACGCCAGGACCGCCAGCGCCGCCCCCGCCAGCACGATCTTCGAGTACGTCGAGACGATCGTCGTCACCTCCGTCCAGTTCGCGCCCAGGAAGTAGCCGGCCAGGACGAAGACCGTGTTCCAGAGGGCGCTGCCCAGGGTGGTGAGGAGGGTGAAGACGGGGAGGGGCATGCGTTCGACGCCGGCCGGTACGGAGATCAGGCTGCGGAAGACGGGGATCATGCGCCCGAAGAAGATCGCCTTGGTGCCGTGCCTGAGGAACCAGGCCTCCGTCTTCTCGATGTCCGAGACCTTGACCAGGGGCAGCCTCGCGGCGACGGCGACCGTGCGGTCGCGGCCGAGGAGGGCGCCGACGCCGTAGAGGGCCAGGGCGCCGACGACGGAGCCCGCGGTGGTCCAGAGCAGGGCGGCCAGGAGGTTCATCCGGCCGGTGCTCGCGGCGAAGCCGGCGAGGGGGAGGATGACCTCGCTGGGGATCGGCGGGAACAGGTTCTCCAGCGCGACCGCGAGGCCCGCGCCCGGCGCCCCCAGGAGATCCATCAGATCGACGATCCACAGGGGCGCGCCGCTCGTCGACTCCGCGTGCATGGCTGTCATGGGGGCACGCTAGGCGAGCGAAGCTGAAGGGAACCTGAGGGGGCCCTGAACGCTCATGACCGGGCCGGTCGCGGGGTGAACGCTTCCGGCCCCGGAGTGAACGCTTCCGGCTCCCGGACCGTTGATCGAAGTGTGTTGATCAACCGCAGCAGCCGCCGCCGCAGCATCCGCCACCGCCGCCCGCCCGGGGCGCCGGTGCGGACGTGGTGGCCGAGCCGCCGACCGCGACCGTCGACAGAAGTTTGACCGTGTCGGAGTGGCCTCCGGGGCAGTCCGCCGGGGCGGACGACTCGGCCATCGGACGGCTCAGTTCGAAGGTGTCGCCGCAGGTCCGGCAGCGGTACTCGTAGCGAGGCATGGGCACAGGCTAACCGGCGCCCGCGCGGTGTCAGGAGGCCTCGGGAGTGGCTGGTCGATCACACTGGCCGAAATTTCACGCTGTCGACCGAAGCGGTTGTGAAACTGACTGATAATTTGTGGTCGCTGTGTGGAGGCCGAAAGGCCGGGGGAAACAGGGGGGCTCAGCCGCGGGTGTGGCGGCTGTGGCTGTCCACACGGGCGATGCCAAGTGGGGAGGGGGGACAGGAGTGACCGCTGTCCTTTGTCGATCGGGAGCCACGTCTCCCGGTCGGATAGTCGCCGTGCGCGGGCGAAAGGTTGCCGCGCACCGCCGAATCGTTACCGCGCACCGCGAGGGACGCATATCCGCCGGAGCCCGCCGTGGCTAGGGGAGAGGGGCCTCAGGGGGAGCCTGCGGAGTCCGACCTCACCATGCAGCTGAAGCTCCCCGCCCTCCCGGCGGACGAGACCATGCAGCTGCGGGCGCTCGAACCGGGGGCGCTCGAGGGCCGGAAGGAGCAGCCGGAACCGGGGAGACGGGGCAGACGCAAGGCGCCCAGGCCGTCTGTTCGCGCCAGATTCCTCGCTGTCGCCGGCTCGCGGCTGGCTCCCTTCGCTCCCCTCGTCCGCCGGGTGCGTCCTCAGTACCCGCGCCCGGGCCGTACGGACTGGCGGCGCTGGGTGCCGTCCTGGCGCCAGTCGCTGGGGGCCACGGGCCTGGCCGTGGGCTTCAGCGGCATGTTCCTGACCGTCGCCTACGCCGCCACGGACATACCCGAGGACCTCAACACCTTCGCCACCCAGCAGGACAACGTGTACTTCTGGGCCGACGGCACCCCCATGGCCCGTACCGGCTGGGTGCGGCGCCAGGCGATGCCGCTCAAGGACGTCCCCGAGGACGTGCGCTGGGCGGTCCTCGCGGCGGAGAACGCGAGCTTCTACTCCGACCCCGGCATCTCCGTCAGCGGCATCACCCGCGCGCTGGTGCGCACCGTCGGCGAGGGAGACACCCAGGGCGGCTCGACCATCACCCAGCAATACGTCAAGAACGTGTACCTGACACAGGACCGCTCGCTCGGCCGCAAGTTCGACGAGGCGATGCTCGCCCTCAAGCTCGACAACCAGATGAGCAAGGACGAGATCCTGGAGGGCTACCTCAACACCAGCTGGTTCGGCCGCGGCACCTACGGCATCCAGCGGGCCGCCCAGGCGTACTACGGCAAGGACGTCAGCGAGCTGAACGTCAGCGAGGCCGCGCTCCTCGCCTCCCTCCTCAAGGGCGCGGGCCTCTACGACCCCACCCTGAACAAGGCCAACCGCGACCGGGCCGTGGAGCGGTGGGAGTGGATCCTGGACCGGATGGTGTCCATCGGCAAGCTGTCCCGGACCGAGCGCGCCAAGTACACGAAGTTCCCCGAGCCGGTGAAGCAGTCCACCCAGTACGACACCGGCAAGCAGAGCGACTACCTGGTGGAGCTGGCGTCCCAGTACGCCAAGAAGGCCGCGAACCTCACCGACCAGGAGTTCGACCGGGGCGGCTACCAGATCTACACGACCTTCGACAAGGACCGGCAGACCGAGCTGACCGACGCCGTGACGAAGGCACGCGAGCAGGTGGCGAAGGACAAGCCGAAGAAGGCGAAGACCGCCCACTTCGGGGCCTCCTCGGTCGCCGCCGACGGGCGGATCGTCGCCGTCTACGGCGGCCCCGACCACCGCAGACAGGGCTACAACGAGTCGAACGCGACCACCGTCCCGGCCGGCTCCGCCTTCCTGCCGTTCGTCTACGCCGCCGGTCTGGAACACGGCGTCGTCAAGGAACGCGGCGGCGAGGCTACACCTGTCACCGCGGAGACGGTCTACGACGGCAACGACGCCGTCCCGGTGACCACACCCGAGGGGCCGTACTGGGACCGGGACGGCGATCAGGTCTCCGCCCACAACGACGGCAAGAAATCCTGGGGCCCGATCACCTTGCACGACGCCCTCGCCAACTCGGTGAACACCCCGTTCATGCAACTGGGCATGGACACCGGCCTGGACAAGGTGCGGGACACCGCCGAGGCGGCCGGACTGCTTTCCTCCAGCCTCGGGGCGCAGGTGCCCGCGCTCTCCGTGGGGAACTCCACGCCCAGCGCCATCCGCATGGCCAGCGGATACAGCACCTTCGCCGCCCTGGGCAAGCACACCGAGCCGTACTCCGTGCGGAAGGTGACCCACAACGGGTCCAAGGTCCCCCTGAACACCCCCAGGCCCAAGCGCGCGTTCGGCGGCAAGGTGGCAGCCCAGGTCACCTCGGCGCTCACCGACGCCTTCCGCAAGGACCACCCCGACTCACCCGGCGCCGCCTCCTACGAGGTGGCCGGCAAGGGCGGGACCACCCAGGACGACAAGGCCGCCTGGTACGTCGGCACCGCGGAGGACGTCTCGACCGCCGTGGTCGTCTACCGCATCGACCTCACCGAGAGCCTGGAGCCGCTGCCGCTCGACGGGATCGCCGGAACGCCCAACTCCGGTGTCCCCTACGACATCTGGTCCAGTGCGATGAGTATCGGCTGACCACCGATGAGCACCCGCACCCACCACCCTCGCAGAATGAGCCGTACATGAAGCCTGGCAGCACCTCGCACCGGGGCCGACGCCGCAAGGCCCGCCCGCCGCGCCGCACCACCCGTCCGCAGTTCCTGACCCTGGCCGCGCTCCTCGTCGTCGCCTCGCTCGTCGGCGGTTACCTGGTGCTGAACCGTTCGGCCGACACCGCGCCGACGGCCTCGTCGGCCGGCGGTGGGAACGGCAAGGACTCCACCAAGGCCACCGAGCCCGAGTGGGACGGCAAGACGAAGGTCATCGGGGACGGCTCCACCTCCTACACCGGCCCGCAGAAGGGCCGGCTGAAGGCCGTACCGCTCAAGAAGGGCGAGAAGCCGCCGCAGTTCGTGGTCTTCTCCTGGGACGGCGCGCTCGCCGGCGACGACGAACTCTTCCAGCACTACCGGGAGATGGCGAAGAAGTACAACGCCCACATGACGTTCTTCCTCACCGGCATCTACCTGCTGCCCAAGGACAAACGGGACCTCTACGACCCGCCGCAGCACGACAAGGGCGCCGCCGCGATCAGCTACCCCACCGACGAACACGTCCGCACCACACTGGAGCAGCTCGGCAAGGCGTGGGAGGAGGGCAACGAGATCGGCACCCACTTCAACGGCCACTTCTGCGGCGAGAAGGGCGGCGGTGAGTGGAGCGTCGCGGAGTGGAAGAAGGAGATCGAGGAGTTCAACTCCTTCCTCGAGAACTGGAAGACCAACACCGGCTACTCCGACCTCGACCCGCTGCCCTTCGACCTCAAGGCCGTCAAGGGCGGCCGCGCCCCCTGCCTGGAGGGCCAGGGCAACCTGCTGAAGGCCGTCAAGGACTTCGGCTACCGCTACGACGCCAGCTCCCCGGGCGCCTTCCAGGTATGGCCCGGCAAGAAGGAGGGCATCTGGGACTTCCCGCTGCAGATGCTCCCGTACAACGACGAGTACCAGGCACTGTCGATGGACTTCAACTTCCTCTACAACCAGTCCGAGGGCCAGACCGAGGGTGACCCGGCCATGTACCCGACCTGGCAGCAAGAGACCATCGACACCTACATGTCCGGGTTCAACCGCGTCTACTACGGCAGCCGGGCACCCCTGTTCATCGGCAACCACTTCGAGCAGTGGAACGGCGGCATCTACATGAACGCCGTCGACGAGGTCATCAAGACCGTGTGCGTGAAGAAGGACGTGAAGTGCGTGTCCTTCGACGAGCTGGCCGACTGGATGGACGTCCAGAAGCCGGAAACCCTGGCCAACCTGCGCGGACTCGACCCCGCCCAGTCCCCGGACGACTGGGCGACGGTCGTGAGATAGCGGCCCGGCTACCCAAGTTGCCCACTTGTTATTCCCCCCGGCCTCACTTCGCTTGAGGAGGTCATGTAAAGATTCGCTCCCGGGTACGACCAACTCGGGGTCAAGGAGAATCCCAGTGAGATCAAGGACGTTGAGCCTCGCAGGCTCGACCCTCGCGGCGGCCGTGCTGGCCTCCGCGCTGCTGCCCGTCACCGCCGCGAACGCCGCGGCGACGACACCCAAGGTCACCAAGGCCACCAAGGACGCCTTCGGCCGGGTCGCGGACAACGTGCTCACCGACCGCACGGCCGTCCTGCTCGGCAGCAAGGCCGCCCGCAAGTCGCTGAAGCCCACCGGCGGCGTCAAGCTGTCCGGCGCCCAGAAGAAGGCCGAGGACGGCAAGCTGTCCGCCCTGAAGGGCACCAAGTCCCGCCTCGCCGACCTGGGTGAGGCCTATGCCTCGGCCGACACCCGGGTCACCGTCGACAGCGCCAAGGTCAAGGGTAAGAAGGCCACGGTCCAGGTCACCGAGGCCACGACGCTGAAGTACAAGAAGATACGTGGCGACGAGCCCGCCTCCACGGGCTTCGAGGCGCACCACGTGCTGACCTTCGCCTTCCAGACGAACGGCACCTGGCAGCTGACCGCGATGCGCTCCACCGACGGCGGCGCCCCGCGCATCAACGAGCCCGTGGTCCCGGCCGCCGACGCCAAGCTGAGCCGCACGCCGATGGCCATCATCAACGCCCCCAAGGCGGCCACGACGCGCAACCCCGCCCCCAAGCCGAAGACGCTCACCGGTGGCGCCTACGACTACAAGGCGATGGCGACGTACACCGAGAAGTACTGGAAGAACTACAACCCGGCGTACCGCAAGTACAACGCGGCGGGCGGCGACTGCACCAACTACCTCAGCCAGGGCCTCCTGGCGGGCGGCTGGAAGCAGATCTCCACGGTCACGCCCGAGGAGTACGACACCTGGTACTACGCGTCGAACGGTACGGCCGACGCCTGGATCGGCGTCAACGAGTGGTCCTGGTTCACCCAGACCGCCAAGCGGACCACCGCGCTCGCGAACGTCTACCAGATGGACATCGGTGACGTGCTGCAGGTGGACTTCAACGCGGACGGGGACAAGGACCACTCCATGATGACGACCTACCGCAGCTCCAGCGGCGTCCCCTACCTGACGTACCACGACGCGGACACCTACCGCCGTTCGGTCGCGAGCATCATCGCCTCGTACCCGACCGCGAACTACTACGCGTACCGCACCTGAGCCCCGGCCTCACCAGGCCGCACCAGGTGTCAGCCGGCGCCCTTCCCGTCCGATGGATCCGTCTCGGACTCGGGGAGGGCGTCGACCGGTTTCTTCTGCGCCATCCCCGCCCCTCCCGTGAGCCGCTCCTCGCGCTCCGCCTCCTCGGGGTGACGGGCCCGCCAGTACGGGTTCTCGTGCGGCAGCGCTGTACCGACCCTGCCGTACATGCCGAACGTCATCAGCAGGATCCCGACGACAAAGCTGAACAGGACGTTCTGGATGCGGAACGCCAGGAAGTTGGAGTCGGTGTCCAGCAGGGCCATGTTCGCGAAGCCGCTCAGGATGAACAGGATGCCCAGCGTCATGTTCAGCGTGGAGGCGAAGTTGCCGCCGATCACCATGCCGACGAGCAGCAGCAGCCCCACGGCGATCGACAGGACGCTCAGCGTGCCGTTGGTGCTCAGGCCCACGACCTCGTCGCCCCGGGTGTCGAACCAGCCCACCCGGTCGATGAGACCGAAGATGCCGAAGACGACCAGGAACAGACCCATCAGGCCCGCCCCGAACCGGTAGACCCTGCTGAGGCGGTGGTCGACGGGCAGGTGCTCGTCGATCCTGATCCGCCGCCGGGGACCCGCGTGCCGGCCCCTCGGACGTGCGGTGTGCGTGGCGTGCGTGGCCATGTCCGCCTCCCATCGGGCGTGCGCGGAGGCCTGCGTACCCCTTCAGCATCCGCCGGGGTGCTCCGACGGGCAACCCAGTGGCCCGCGGGCGGCCCAGGGCGGGCGCCTCAGCCGGCGCCCGCGCCGCGCTCCTTGCGGATCTGGTCCACCACCCGGGCCACGTTCTGCCGTACGGCCTCCGTCTCGGTCAGGAAGTGCCAGTAGTCGGGGTGGCGGCCCTCCAGCGTGGCGATCGCGCGGTCCAGACGGGCCACGGAGTCGTCCAGCGGGCGGGCGTGGCGCGGGTCCGGGGTGGAACGGCCGGCCATGGCCAGGCGCTGGGCGTCCCGGATCGCGAACCGGGTCCGGTCGATCTCCTGCTGGGCGTCCTTCTGCACGGCGTTCAGCCGCCGCAGCCGGTCGCCCGCCGCCGAGACCGCCTCGTCGGTGTGGTTCAGCAGCGCCCGTACGGTCGACAGCAGCGAGGTCGCGTCCGGCCAGCGCTGGGCGTCCCGCGCGGCCCGTGCCTCGCGCAGCTTCAGCTGGGCCTGCTCGACGTCCCGCGCGGCCTGGTCCGGCACCTGCTGCAGGTCCTGCCAGCAGGCCGCCACGAACCGCCGCCGCAGCTCGCTCAGCACCTGCGGCACCTGCTCCGCCCGGGTGCCCAGCGCCTCCGCGCGGGTCCGCAGCGACACCAGCCGGTGGTCGATCTCGGCGGCCTTCTCCGGCAGCCGCTCGGCCTCCGCCCGTACCGCCTCCGCCTCCCGCACGACCCGGTCGGCCCGCTCCAGCGTCTCCCGTACGCCGTGCTGCCCCGCCCCCTGGTTGAGCTTGGTCAGCTCGGGCGCGAGGGCGGCGAGCCGGGCGGCCAGATCGTCGGCCCGCAGCCCCGAATCCCGTACGGCGTCCAGGGCGTTGGAGGCGGCGAGCAGGCCCTGCCGGGCGCGCTCCACCGCCGGGACGAGGCGGGCGAGCTGGGTCTCGGCCGTGCCGAGCAGCGGCCCGAGCCCCTGCGCGAAACGGTCCAGCTCCTGCTTGACCCGCCCCAGCTCGTCCTTGGCGGCGGTCAGCTCGGTCCGGGCGCGGGACGCCACGGACGCCTCCAGATCGTCCCGGTCCAGGTCATGGGCGTCGACGGCGTTGATGTACTGGTGGCTGACCTCGTCGATGCGCTGGCCCAGCGCCTCGAAGCCGGAGGCCGCCTGGCGGGCGGCCGGGGAGTCGTCCACCGCCGTGATCGTCTCTATCGAGATCCGCAGATCCCGCTGGGCGGTGTCCAGCTCGTAGAACGCGGCCGCGGCCGCGTCCTTCGCCGCCTGCGCCTCGGCCCGCTGACTCTCCGCCCGCCCGCCGAACCACCGCCGCGTACCGCCCCCGGCGAAGGTGGCGGGCAGCACGAGGGCGGCGAGGAGGGGGAGGGCGAGGAGGGCGACGGCGTCGCGGCCGGCCGAGCGCCGGAGGGCCCGGCGGGGCGGGTGATCGCCGGGCGGCCGGGCTCCGGGACTGTCCGGCGGCCCTTGGGCGGGGTCGGTCGCCGGTCGTGGTGTCGCGGCGGCCGTCGGTCGTGGTGTCGTGGCGGCTGGTGGGCGTGGTGCACGGCTGTGGGGTTGCTGTGCGCTCGGCACAATCGGCGTGTACGGCTCTGCAGGTGTCGCCGTCACATCCCTCTCCCGTGCTGTCATCCGCCCTGACCGGTGCCATTCTCCCACCGGTCAGGGACGAAAACACGGGTCGATCGGTTCGAGCTTCCCGGCCGGCTCTCAGCCCACGGTCCCCACCCTCACCGAGCCGTCCTCGCTGCGGGCCGTCACCACATGGGAGCTGCCCTCGTCACGGGGCACCGAGACATCCACGGAACCGCTGTCGCTGCCCGTCTCGACCCGGTACGACGTGTCACGGGGCAGCCCGATGCTGATGGAGCCGTCGTCGCTGCGGGACTCCACCAGGTCCGGTACGACGCCGAGTTCGAGCTTGATCGATCCGTCCTTCGTGCTCACCTTGACGCTCCGCGACTCGACACCGAGCGCCCGCACCGAAGCGTCGTCGGTGTGCAGTTCCAGGGGCCCGCTGGAGTCACCGACCCGCACGGCACCGTCGGCCGACCGGACCTCCAGCGGCTCCGTGAACCCCTTCGCGGTCACACTCCCGTCGTCGCTCCGCACGGCGACGGCGACGCCGCGCGGCACCTCGATTCGGTGCTTGGCGGAGCAGTCGACCATCACCCCGGAGCACTTCAGCCGCAGCTTCAGCCGGTCGTCCTTCATCTCCCAGGTCACCCGCGGATCGCCGCCGATCATGACCCGCCCCTCGAACCACCGGGTCACCTCGACCTCGTCCACGTCAGCCGCGACCAGTTCGAGCGCGGAGTTGTCCGAGTCGACCGTGAGCGTACGGCCGTCCAGGGCGAAGCTCCGGTGCTCCGGGTCCCGGTCCTCCGCCGCGTCGGCCCCGCACGCGGCGACGGAGGCCATGAGCGCGACGGCGAGACCGGCGACGGCCACGGCTCCTGTGTGCGACCTGCGAGCGGTACGTGCCGTGCGAGCCGTACGTGCCATGACGATCTCCCCCTGGGGCCGGTCTTCCGTTGTCCTTCGACCGTACGGAGCGGGCGTGTTCGGGGGGATGCGGGACGCTCCCGGATCGAAGGTGGGGATAACCCCCGGTTATCGGTTTGCGGGGCATGCCCGCGGGCGATGTAGGCTGTCGACTCGTACTCGGGTGCGTAGCTCAGGGGTAGAGCGCCTGCCTTACAAGCAGGATGTCGGCGGTTCGAAACCGTCCGCGCCCACCGATGGAAGAGGAAGACCCCGGCCGGTCACGGCCGGGGTCTTCGGCGTTTCAGGAATCCTGGGCGTGCTTCAGCCGGGACCGCGCCTCGGCCTTCTCCTCGGTGGCGACCTCCGCCCAGAAGCGGTGGCAGCTCACGAACACCGCGAGCTCCCGCTCCCGCTCGCGGAGCTTCTCCACCTCGGCCTGCTCGTCGGGCGTCCAGCCCGGGGAGGCGGGACGCTCCACCTTCCGCCAGCCGTTGTCGTCACTGAAACCGTCCAGGGGCGCGACCGACCAGGGCAGCCGCTTCAGCAGCGCCAGGAGCTCGGCCCGGACCTGATGCAGCTCCTCCTGACCGGCGAGGAGGTCACTGGGGAAGTCATAGGTCTTAGCCACGCGGCAATGCTACGCCTGTTCGATTTTGGGATGCGAGTTCCTTCTGTCACTTCGGACCCCGCTTCATTCGAAGGGGTGGATGGAGGAGGAAGTGGGGCGGTGGGCGGTAGAAAAGGGGCCTGGAGGCGGGGGAGGTCACCCAAGGGTGAGCTTGGGTGTCTTCGCTATCGTCGCTCCCATGACCCTTGACGATCTCCGTGTCTTCGTCGCCGTGTGCCGGGCCGGGAGCCTCAGTGCGGTGGCCCGTGAGCTGGGGTGCACCCAGTCGGCGGTGAGTCAGCACGTACGGCGGCTGGAGCGGGAGGTCGGTGTCGGGCTCGTGGAGCGGCAGGCCCGTGGGGTCGTGCCCACCCGGGCCGGCCGCGTGCTCCAGGAGGCGGCGGCGGAGGGGATCACCGGGCTCGACCTCGCGCTGCGCCGGCTGGCCGAGATGGTGCGCGGCGACGCCGGTGTCGTACGGATCGCCACCGGCGGCACGACCGTGCGGCACTTCATGGCGCAGGGCATCGTCGACTTCCGGCGCTCGTACCCGGACGTGGGCCTGGAGTTCCAGACCGTACGGTCGAGCGCCGGGTGCTTCGACGCGCTGGCCGATCCCTCCCGGGACCTCGATCTGTCGTGGGTGACGCTCGGGCCCGCCGTCCGTGGCATCGAACAGCGGGCCGTGGCGGAGCTGCCCTGGGTGCTCGCCGTGCGCGCCGACGACGAACTCGCCGGGCGGGAGCGGGTCGAGGGCGCGGAACTGGACGGGATGCGGCTCATCGGGCTGCCGGAGAACTCCACGTCCTACGCCCATCTCGACGCCGCCTACCGTGAGTTGGGTGTCACTGTCAGCCCCTCCGGCGCCGGTGTCGCGGACTGGGACACCGCGATCCTCCTCGCCGAACTCGGCGTCGGTCACGCCGTCGTCCCCGCGCTCCCCGGCTGGACCGGCCCCGGCCACCCCGGGCTGCGTTTCGTCCCGGTCCCCGACCTGCCCCCGCTGACCGTCGGCTGGGCCGTACGCCGCTGGGAGGCGCTGTCCCCGCCGGCCCGCGCCTTCGCCGACACGGTGGCCCGGCACGCGGTGCGGGTGGGGGGTGGAGTGCGGGCGGTCGAGGGGTGAGGGGCGGCTTCAGGGGTGAGTTCACCTGGGGGAGGGAGGCGGGGGCTGGTCAGTGGCCGGCTGCCCGTAGTTCCTCCACCACCTTGGTCGCCATGGGGACCGGGATGCCGTGGCGTTCCGCCGCGCGGAGCAACGCGCCGCCGATCGCGTCCAGTTCGAGGGGGCGGCCGGCCTCGGCGTCGCGTTGCATGGAGGACTTCGTGGTGGGCGGGAAGGCGTCGTAGCGGCGCAGGGACTCGGCCGGGTCGACGGGGGCGCCGCAGGCCGCGCTGACCGCCGCCGTCTCCTCGACCAGAGCGGTCAGTTCCGCACGGTGGCGTGTACGGATCTCACCGAGCGGCAGTCCGTGACGGGTCGTCAGCAGGGCGAACGGTGCCAGGAACGACATCTTCGCCCACAGCACCGCCGTCTCGTCCGCCAGGACCCGGGTGCTCACGCCGGACCATTCCAGTGCCCCGGCGAGGGAGTTGAGGTGTTCGCGCGGGACCGTGTCGCCGGTCAGGTCGACCTCGGCGAAGGGACTGCCGTGTTCGATGACGCCCGGGGCCACGCGGGTCGACTCGACGCGGATGGTGGCCGGGGCGATGGGGACGGTGCCGCCGTAGCGGGCGCGGAGGATCGCCGGGTGCTCGACGCCGTTCAGGAAGGGCACGACCAGGGTGTCGGGGCCCAGGGCGGCCGCCGGGAGCCGGTCCAGGGCCGCCTCCAGGGTGGTGTGCTTCACCGCGATCAGGACCGCGTCGACCGGTTCGCGCAGTTCGGTCGCGGTCTCCACGCGGGCGGTGAACTCCCCGAAGTGGGCGCTTGCGACCTGGATCCCGTCCTTCTCCAGCGTCTGTGCCGTCTCCTCCCCGGCCAGGCAGATCACCCGGTTCCCGGCGCGGGCCAGCAGCGCGGCGAGCAGGCCGCCTACGCCGCCGGGGCCCAGCACCGCCACCGTGAGTCGTTCGTTCGTCATGGTCCCCTCGTTTCCACCGGTCGGGTCGGGTCGGGTCGCGTCGACCGGCTTCGTGATGATCACAAGGGTGGAGGGGAGAGTCAATCCTCGGAGAGGCTTGCTTATACCCAAGGGGATGCTTGGGGTGGTGGGGGAGTCGCGTCGTGGGTCTGGGGTTGGGTCGGTGTACGCGCGAGACTGGGTTCATGTGCCGCAGCATCAAGACTCTCCGACCGCCCGTTCTTCCCGAAGAGGCCACCGAGGACGACATCCGGGCGGCTGCCCTTCAGTACGTCCGTAAGGTGTCCGGATTCCGTGCGCCCGCCGCGCACAACCGTGAGGTCTTCGACCACGCGGTGGATGCGATCGCGGCGGCTACGGCGGAGTTGTTGGAGGGGTTGGAGGTACGGGGCGCTCCGCGGCGGGCCGGGTAGCCCTTCGGCCCCGAGGGGTGGGTTGTTCGGGTGCGGGTGGGTGGGGGCTTGTCGCGCAGTTCCCCGCGCCCCTAAAAGACAAAGACCAGCCCCCACCCCACCCGCGCCCGCCGACGAACCCGCACCCCCGAGCCCTCAGGCGCAGGCCGACCGCCAGGTCAGCTCGCCGGGCTGGGGCGGCGCATGAAGTACGCCGCCGCCGCGCCCGCGCCGAAGAGCGCTGCCAGGGAGACCGCCGTCGCGAGCCAGGTCGGGCCGAGCCATTGCGCGCCGAAGTAGCCGAGGGCGACGCTGTAGGCGGCCCAGGCGAGGCCGGCGACGGCGGACCAGGGGAGGAAGTCGCGGGCGCGGTGGCGGGCCGCGCCCGCGCCGAGGGAGACGACGGAGCGGCCGGCGGGAGCGAAGCGGGCGACGACGACGAGGAGGCCGCCGCCCCCGGCGAGCGCCGCGCCGAGACGTTCCTGCGCGGTCCGCAGTCGCCGGGAGCGGGCGATGGCGCGGTCGAGGCGAGCGCTGCCCCGCCAGGCCAGCCGGTACGCCACCAGATCACCGAGCACGGACGCGGTCGCCGCGGAGAGCATCAGCACCAGGATGTCGGGGACCTCGCGGGGCATCGCGCCCGCCGCCGTCTCGGCCGCGGCCGCCGTGGCCACCGCGACGACCAGGACACCGCTCGGCAGGACCGGGAGGAACACGTCCAGCACGATGGACACGCCCACGACGGCGTAGATCCATGGGCCGGCGGCCAGCCAACCCAGACTCTCAAGCACCGAACACTCTCCTGTTTTCCCCCGGCGGCACGGCGACCCGTGACAGCCGAACAGCGTACGCCCCGGGTATGACAGACGGCTCACAGGGGCTCATGTGTCTGTCACACCGCGTTCATTGTTCATTCGGGCGGCTCGGTGAGGCGTTCGACGGGGCGAGGTGGCGAGGGGGTGCGGAGGCGTAGGGGCGAGGGGAAACGGGAGGGCCGCCGGGGGCGAGTTGCGCCCCCGGCGGCCCGTTCGTGCGCGCGTGCGTCGGTGTTCGGCGTGCCGGGTTCCGTGGTCGGGTTCCGTGTCCGGCCGGTCAGGCCGTCACGGTCGCCTTGTTCCTGGCCGTGTTGTCCGCGGACGCGGTCTGGCGCTTGGCGAAGAGCTGGTCGAGGCCGAACGCGCCGGAGCCGGTGAAGATCAGGAGGAACATGGCCCAGCAGTAGAGGGCCGCGCCCTCGCCGCCGTTCTCGACCGGCCACAGGGCCTGCGGCTGGTGGACCTTGAAGTACGCGTAGGCCATGGCGCCCGAGGCGATGAACGCCGCCAACCGGGTGCCGAGGCCGAGGAGGACCAGGGCGCCGCCGACGAGTTCGATGACGGCGGCGTACCAGCCGGGCCAGGTGCCGGCGGAGACGGTGGCGCCCTGTCCGTCCGCGCCGCCCAGGACGCCGAAGAGGCTCTTGGCGCCGTGGCAGGTGAAGAGCAGGCCGATGACGATGCGGAACAGTCCGAGGGCGTATGGCTGGGCGCTGTTGAGGCGTCCGGTCATCGTGGGGGACTCCTTCGGTGGTGACCCGGTCCTCGTGGGGCCGGTGGGGACGGTTGTTACCGATGAGTCACCACGTTAGGCAGACCTAATCGATGGTTGCAAGTTCAACATTTGGCCAGCTGTTCGCCTGTGCTCGGGCGGCCTTTCCGTAGGTCGTCGCACGTAGGACCGCTCGCGCCACGGCGTCCGCGTCCGAAAGTGTGACCGAATCCACCCCCGGTCTGGCGCCCGCCGCCGTCACCCAGTGCACGCCCTCCGTGGGCACCCCGAAGGCGAACCGCCGTGTGTGCGCGACGCCATGACGGTCTATCAGGTGATATGGGCGCGGTGTCACGTCCAGCCCGCCCGTCTCGTACCCGTCCACCCGGTGCGGGCGGCACCCTCCCGTCCGCAGCAGACCGGCGAGGAGTTCGTCGGCGGTCCTGCGCAGGTCCGGCTCCGGGAGGCGGGCCTCGACGACCGTCGTCACCCTGACCGCCGACCCCGGCACGTCCGGCGAGCGGGCCAGCCAGGCGCCGTCCTCCGGCCGCACCTCAAGGCGCGGGCCGAGCACGGTCAGGACACCCGCCTCGATCAGCGCGGACATCTCCTCGATGCGGCTGCGGGGCGGACCGATGGACAGGAACGCGTTCAGCGGTGTGTACCAGCGGTCCAGATGCTCCCGGCGCGACGCGCCCGCCAGCCCGCCGTGGTCCACGATCAGGCGCAGCTCGTTCCGCAGGTCCCTCAGTACGTCCAACGCCGCCTTCACCGGCCCCTCGACGTTCCCGAGCGCGGCCTGCGCGGCGTCCTCCCGCAGATACCCCAGCAGCCAGTCCCGCCACTCCTCCGGCCCCGTGAACTCCCGTCCCCCATACGGCCGCGACACCCGCTCCCACGACCAGCGGTCGGCCCCCGCGACCCCGAACTCGTCGAGCACGGCGGCCTCTTGGGGCGAGCGGTGCGGCACGGCGAGGAAACGGTCGCGGAAGGAGTGGTGAGAGGGGGCATGGGTGCCGTCGTCGGAGTGGGTGGCGCCATCGAAGGGGGTGCCGTCGAAGCGGTCCCGCCACAGCGCCCCCAACACCCCCTCGTAGTAGACCGTCTCGACCTCCTTCGCCACCAACGGCCATATCTCCGCCAGGAAGTCGGGCGCCTCCCCGGAGTCCGCGCGTTTACGGACGCCCGCGATCACCTCGGGGGTCAGGACGAGCGGGGTGTGGCGGCCGTAGGGGCCCTTGGCGTTGTCGCCGCGCGCCTGGTACGGGACGCCGCGTCGGGAGCCCGCGTACAGGCGGGGTTCGCGCCCGGACGGGACGTACCGCAGCCGCCGCCCACCCCCGGAGAGGCCGTCGCGGTCGTGAACGTCCCGGTCGTCGTCGTATACGAAGACGCCGCCCCGGCCGGTCGTCAGCAGGGCCATGTGGTCGAAGAAGTTGAGGCCGAGACCGCGCAGGAGGACCGGTTCGCCCGGGGCGACGGGGGAGAGGTCGAGGTCGGCCGGGTTGGCGGGCGGGAGGTGGCGCAGGCCGTGCCGGGCGGCGTACGCGGTGAGGTCCCGTTCCGCCCGGTCCGGGACGGTGGGCAGGTGGCCCTGGGTGAGGACCACGGCGGCGAGGCCGCTGAGGACACGGCCGGTGGCCAGGGTGAGCCGCTGGCCGCCGTCGGGTTCGTCGTCGAGGCGGACCGCGCGGGTGCCGTGGACCTCGACCCGGATCTCCGGCGGCGCGCCCCGCACCACCTCGGCGAAGACCCACTCCAGATAACGGCCGTACCGGGCCCGCGTCGGATAGTCGTCGGGCCCCAGCCGCTCCCACGCCTCCGCCGAGTCCGGCTCCTTCGCCGAGTCCGGCTCCTTCGCCGAGTCCGGCTCCTTCGCCGAGTCCGGCTCCTCCGCCGCGTCCCGCTCCTCAACCGCGTCCTGCTGTCCCGCCTCGTCGGTCGCCCACTCGTACAGGCTCGGGCCCGGGTGTATCGGCCCCGAGCAGTCGACGCTCTCGTCGGTGAAGAGGGTGACCTGGGAGGCCACGGTGTTCATCAGCAGGTGGGGGGACTGGTCCGTGCGCCAGACCTGGCCAGGGCCGGGTGGTGCGGGGTCGACGACGTGGACGGTCAGGCGGGTGCCGGGGCGGAGCAGTTCGGGGGCGGAGGCGCAGAGGCGTTCCAGGACGCTGGTGCCACGCGGTCCCGCGCCGACGAGAGCGATGCCGATGCCATTGATCCCTGGGAAATCAGACAAAGGGGTAACTCCCGTGCGTGTGGGGCGCATCGTCGGGCGCGGTGCGGCGGACCGCCCGCCGGGAAGCGGACGGTCCGCCTCATCATGCCGTCGTACTCCACGGGAACAGAGCCCTGTGCCCCCTCGGGCACGCCAGGTGTGGGATGCCTCACGAGCATCTCGGACAACAGGGGCAACAACCGTGCGTAATGGGTCTATTGAGGGGTGAGTGCCGACTCAGTAGCCGTTTCCAGGCGTGCCTTGCCGCCCCGTCGCGCCCGCGCGCGGTCGAGCCGCAGCCGTGCCGAACGGCCGTGCAGCGTCAGTGTCATGAGGTGGTTGCCGAACCAGGGGCCGCCCGTCCTGCGCCAGTCGATCGAGGGCCAGGCGCCCCGCCCGTGCCGCCCGAACCACCGGCCGAGCGCCCGCCCCGTCCCGCTCCAGCCGAAGCGGAAACCGAGCTTTATCGACAGCGGGATGGAGTTGTGGACGGGGGAGCAGGTGAGTTGGAGGACGCGGGCGTCCGGGCGGCGCGGCGAGCCGCCCGGGTGGTTCGCGTCGTCCTCCGGCCACGACGGTTCGGCGACGTACGCGTGGTGCACGTCCCCGGAGAGCACGAGCACGGATGCCGGGGCGTCGGCGCCCGAGCCCACCTCGGCGACCAGGCGGGTCAGGGCCTCGAAGGATTCGGGGAAGGCGGCCCAGTGCTCCAGGTCGGCGCCCCGGCGCAGCTTCTCCCCGAACCGTGCCCAGCGGTCCCCGCGCTCGCCCCGGCAGAGGGCGGCGCTCCAGGCCTCGGCGTCGTGCACGAGATGGGGCAGGAGCCAGGGCAGGGAGGCGCCGATGAGCAGATGGTCGTACGAGCCGCGCGCGTCCAGCGCCTGGGTGCGCAGCCACTCCGCCTCGCCGGGGTCCAGCATCGACCGGTTCCGCTCGTCGAGGACGCGCGCGGCCCGGGTGTCGACCATCAGGAGGCGTACGCGCCCGAAGTCCCGCCGGTAGCTCCAGCGCACCGAGGACGGCTCCTGGTCGGCCCGGGCGGCGTGTGCGCGCAGCGCGTCCGTACCGTCCGGGGTGGCGCGTACGGCGGCGTAGATCGGGTCGGCGGCCAGTTCGGCGGGGGAGAGGTTGCCGAGGTGCTGGTGGACCCAGTACGACATCAGGCCGCTCAGGATGCGCTCGCGCCACCAGGGCGTGGCCCGCATGTCGGCGAGCCAGGCCTCGCTGGTGTTCCAGTCGTCGATGACGTCGTGGTCGTCGAAGATCATGCAGCTGGGGACGGTGGAGAGCAGCCAGCGGATGTGGGGGTCGAGCCAGGACTCGTAGTAGAGGTGGGTGTACTCCTCGTAGTCCGCGACCTGGTCCCCGGGCGGGTCGGCCAGGTCCCGGCGGGCGGCGAGCCAGTGGCGGGTGGCCTTGGAGGTCTCGTCCGCGTAGACCTGGTCGCCCAGGAGGAGCAGCACGTCGGGGCGCTCGGCCCCCGGTTCGACGGCCAGGCGGGCCGCCAGGGCGTCCAGGGCGTCGGCGCCCACTGGGTCGGGCTCACCGGGCGGCGGCGCGGCCCAGCGGCAGGAGCCGAAGGCGACCTTGACGGTGTCGCCCTCGGCGGGGGTGCGGATCTGTGAGGGCGGGAAAGGGGAGTCGGGCCGGGGCCATACGGGTGCGCCGTCCAGCAGGACCTCGTACGCCGAGGCCGTGCCCGGCGTGAGGCCCGTCACCGGGACGAGTGCGTAGTGGTGGCCGGCGATCTGGAAGGTGCGGGCCTCGCCGCGCCCGCCGCCGGCGCAGCGCACCTCGGCAACGCACGGACGGCTCGCCTCGACCCAGACGGTCGCGGACGAGCCGTCCACATATCTCAGCAGTGGTCCCAGGCGCAGCCCCGACATGAGCGATCACTCTCCTCCGTCGCCCCGTACGGTACGGAACGACGGAGGGAAACGGGGAGGTTCCGGACCACTTTGTTCGGGCGCGTTCGGCTCGGGGTCAGCAGTTCGCCAGGTAGCTGGTGAGGGCGCTCTTCTCGGCGGAGTCGACGGAGAGGTCGTAGTAGTACTTCACCTGGACCCAGGCGCGGACGTAGGTGCAGCGGTAGGACGTGACCGAGGGCATCCACTCGGCCGGGTCCTGGTCGCTCTTCGACTGGTTCACGTTGTCCGTGACGGCGATGAGCTGCGGGCGCGTGAGGTCGTTGGCGAAGTTCTGGCGCTGGGTGCTGGTCCAGCTGTCGGCGCCGGAGTCCCAGGCCTCGGCCAGCGGCACCAGGTGGTCGATGTCCAGGTCGGAGGCGGCCGTCCAGGTGGCGCCGTCGTACGGGGAGTACCAGGTGCCGCTGGTGGCGGCGCAGGCGGAGCTGGTGACGACGTTCGAGCCGTCGCGCTTGAGGACCGTCTCGCGGGTGTTGCAGGTGCCGCTGATGGTGATCCAGTGGTTGAACAGGTCCCGGTTGTATCCGGTGCGGTCCTCGGTCGCCACGGTGAGGGTGGCGAGGTAGGAGCGGGCGGTGGCGGCGCTGACGGGGGTCGGGAGCGCGGCGGAGGCGGTCGGAGCGTTGAAGAGCGCGACGGAGGCTATCAATCCGCTGAGCGCCGCGAGTATGCTGACTCGTCGACGCGCGTAGACCTTGCGCATGTGAACTCCTTGTGGGGCCGGGGGTGTTGGGGGCGAGCGATTGAAGGGTCGCGTCGCGGTGTTACCGGCGGATGTGCGTCTGGTGAGAAGTTAATGACGCGAACATGACACGACAAGGGTTGCGACGGGTTATGTGGGGGCCGGGGCGCCCGGGGGTTCGGGGGTTCGGGCCGTTTGGCGGGTGCGGGTCCGTCGGGGTTGCTCGCGCAGTTCCCCGCGCCCCTTGAAAGCACGGGGTGCGCCCAGGCCTTCATGGGCGCGGGGAGCTGCGCGATCAGCCCCCACTCACCCGCAGCCGCCGACACCCCTGGCCGCACCCCGCCGGCGCCCGGCGTATCATCGACCGCGCAGAAGGGGAGTAGCTCTTCGCCGGACCGTCGACATACTGCTCAGCTCGTCTGAGCCGGCGCCCGGAGGCAGGTCCCGAGGATCGGGGCCCGCCAGCGAGACCTTCGGCAAGCAGTGCACCATCCGTGCCGTCCGGCACGGGCGGACCGTGTGCTGCCGTGCCGAGGTGTCGCGTCAGCGGATGATTTCTCTCGGTGGGGCGGCCCGACCGATTGAGGAACCTTGATCAGCTTCAGTGTCACGGCGCTCGTCTTCGGCGTCGTCTTTCTCGCCGAACTCCCCGACAAGACCGCCCTCGCCGGTCTCGTCCTCGGCACCCGCTACCGCGCCTCGTACGTCTTCGCCGGGGTCGCGGCCGCCTTCGCCGTCCATGTCGCGCTCGCCGTGGCGGCGGGGAGCGTCCTCACGCTGCTGCCGCAGCAGATCGTGCACGCGCTGACGGGCGTGCTCTTCCTGGGCGGCGCGGCCGTGCTGCTCATGAAGAAGGGCGAGGACGAGGAGGAGATCCGCAAGCCCGAGAACCAGAGCTTCTGGAAGGTCTCGGGGGCCGGCTTCATGCTCATCCTGGTCGCCGAGTTCGGGGATCTCACGCAGATCATGACGGCCAACCTCGCCGCCCGGTACGACGATCCGCTGTCCGTGGGCCTCGGCGCGGTCCTCGCCCTGTGGACCGTCGCCGGGCTCGGCATCGTCGGCGGCAGGGCGCTGATGAAGCGGGTGCCGCTGACGCTGATCACCCGGATCGCCGCCGTGCTGATGGTGGGGCTCGGTGTGTGGAGTCTGTGGGAAGCCGTGACGGGATGAGTGAGGGGGTGGCGGGGGCCCCGTTTGTTTTGTACCGTAGAGGAACAAAGTGGCTCCCGCCCGCACTCCCTGACCGGCGGGCGGGGCCGCCTTGTTCCTCCGGGGCCGCCTCACCGGGTCCGACCGTCCGCGGCCCCCTTCCCGCGCCTTGGAGCTGCTGATGACGGCCACGACCGTTCTGACCGCCCGCGCCCTCCTGCTGGACATGGACGGCACCCTTGTCAACTCGGACGCCGCCGTCGAACGCGTCTGGCGACGCTGGGCCGAGCGGCACGGGCTGGACGGCACCGAGATCATGAAGGTGGTCCACGGCCGCCAGGGCTACGCCACGATGGCCGTCCTCCTGCCCGACCGGCCCATGGAGCAGAACCTCGCGGACAACGCCCGCATGCTGGCCGAGGAGACCGCCGACGTGGACGGCGTCGTCCCGATACCCGGCGCGCCCGAGTTCCTCGCCTCCCTCGTCGCCGGCGGTGTGCCGCATGCCCTCGTGACCTCGGCGGACGTTCCCCTCTCCACGGCCCGGATGGCCGCCGCCGGCCTGGCGCTGCCCGAGGTACGGGTCACCGCCGAGTCGGTCGGCGCGAGCAAGCCGGACCCCGAGGGCTTCCTGAAGGGGGCCGCCGAGCTGGGCATCGCCCCCGAGGACTGCCTCGTCTTCGAGGACTCCGGGGCGGGCATCGAGGCCGGGCGGGCCGCGGGGATGCGGGTCGTGGGGGTCGGCGAGCGCGCCCGGTCCCACGGCCCCGACGTGGTGGTGCCCGATCTGACGTCGGTGCGGGTCGAGGCGGCCGGGGACGGGACCATCCGGGTGCACGTGAGCGGTTGATTCCCCGGGTGGCAGAGGTCGAATGATTCCCCCGGGGCGGCGGAGGTCGAATGACCCCCGGGGGTGGCAGCGGCCGAACGCTTCACACCTGGTGGCGGTCGAGGACGTCCGTCAGCCTGGTGAAGCCGTCGCCGCCGTGGCCCCGCGCGATGGCGCGGCGGGCGAAGCCCTCGGCCGCGCGCATGACGCCGGCGTCGATGCCGTGCGACTCGGAGACCTCGATGACGTGGGCCATGGTCGACACGGCCGAGGTGAGCGGGTTGCCCTCGCCGGAGTGCCGGCCGCTGTCGACCTCTTCCGCGCCCTCCTCGAAGAGCGGCGGGAGAATCGCCGCGATGCCCTGGGCGAACGGGGTCAGCTCCCGCGCGGTGACACCCTCCGCCCGGGCCAGCGCCAGGGCGTGGGTGTACCCGGTGATCGAGGTCCAGAAGAGGTCGAGCAGCGCGATGTCGTACGCCGCCGCCCGGCCGATGTCCTCGCCGAGGTGGGTGTGGGTGCCGCCCAGCGCTTCCAGCACGGGCCGGTGGGTGCGGTGGAGGTCCTCGGGGCCGCTGTAGAGGAACACGCCCTCCGGGGTACCGATGGCCGGCGTCGGCACCATGATCGCCCCGTCGAGGTAGGCGATGCCGTGTTCGGCGGCCCACGCGGCGGTGTCCCGGGCCCGGTGAGGTGTGTCGGCGGTCAGGTTGACCACCGTGCGGCCCTTCAGCGCGTCGGTGACCTCCGGCGTGCGCAACACCGCGTCCGAGGCGTCGTAGTTCACCACACAGACGACGGTCAGCGCGCTCGCGGCCACCGCCGCCTCGGCCGACCCGGCTCCGATCGCGCCCCGCGCGACCAACTCCGCCTCCCGGCCCGGCGTCCGGTTCCAGACGGTGGTGCGCAGCCCCGCGTCCAGGAACGCGCCGGCGAGAGCCCGGCCCATCGGGCCCAGGCCGAGCACGGTGACGGTGGGCGCGGAAGTGGGAGTGGTGGCGCCGGTGTGGATGGCGGGCTGCTCGGTGTGTGCGGGCATGGCTCAGTAACTCCTGTGGAGAATATGGTGATTGGTGATAGGTGATGGGTGACGGCTGATGAGTGATTCAGCTGTTCAGCTGTTCGGCTTCGGACATCGATAGTTCGTCGATGCGCGGCGAAGGGGCGAGGGGGAACGACAATGAGGCGCAGGCGTGCTCAGGACCCGACTGTCTGTGGGGTGACCGCGGCGATCACCGTGATCGAGGGAAAGTGGAAGACGTCGCTGCTCTGGCTGATGGAGTCCGGTCCGCACCGTCCGGGTGAGCTGCGTCGGCTGCTGCCGGGCCTCAGCGAGAAGGTGCTGACCCAGGCGCTCCGCGAGATGGAGACCGACGGGCTCGTGCACCGGGAGGTGCACGACGTACTGCCGCTGAAGACCGTGTACTCCTTGACCCCGTTCGGCCGCGAACTCTCCGAGGCGCTGGGCCCCTTGTCGGACTGGGGGTACCGGCGCCTGGAAACGCTCACGGGACGCGAGGCCGAGGCCGACGGTGAGGGCGCGGCCCGGTCCGCCTGAGCGGACTCCTGAACCGTCACATCATCGCCTTCGCCCTCCGTCCCCGTCCGGTGCCTGACGACCCTTCGGCCGCCTTCCGCCACACAAGGATCGCCCGACGGGAACCCGCCGGCCAAGTACCCACAAAAAGGTGGGTACGACTGCTCGCGGGCACGAATACGCCCCCGCCCGGCGGTGACGCTGCCGCGACGGGGGCGAGGAGCTGCTTGAGGCGCAGCGGGTGCCCGGTCTGTCAGGCCTCGGTCTTCGGGCCCGTCTGCTGGAGGACCTCGAAGGTCCAGACGGTCGAGTCGGAGGCGGCCGGCTTGGGGCGGTCGCCGCCGCCCTGGTGGGCCTGCTTCATGGGGCCCTCCATCCAGGCCTGGAAGGCGGCCTCGTCGCGCCAGCGGGTGTAGACGAGGTAGTTGTCGGTGCCGTCGACGGGACGCAGCAGCTCGAACCACTCGAAGCCGTCGGAGCTCTCGACCACCCCGGCGCGGGAAGCGAACCGCTTCTCCAGCACCTCGCGCTGCTCGGCGGGAACCGTGAGGACATTGATCTTGACGATGCTCATGGTTTCATCCTGCATCACGCGGGCCGAGGGGAACCGGCCGACCCTCGCCGGTCACGGTTCCTTCGTCTCGGACTCCAGGCGCTCCCGGGTCACCGGGCCGTAGACGCCCGGCTCCTCCTTGTCCTTCGTGATGCCCCGGCTGTTCTGGTAGAGGACGACGGCCTGTTCGACCTGGCTGTCGTAGCTCTCGTCGATGTCACCGTTGTAGATGCCCAACTGGCGCAGCCGGAGCTGCAGTTCGGTGACCTCGGGGTCGTCGTCGCCGAGGCGGAGCGTCTTGGGCACCACCAGCCGGCTGTCGTCCGCGCCCTCCGCGCCGACGGCGGGGCCGCCGGAGGCGCTGGCGCTGGGCGTGCCCTGCGTAGGGGTGGCCGAGGGGGACGCCGACGGTGAGCCGGACGACTGTGAGGGTGAAGGGCTGGACGACGGGCTCTTCGGCGGGTCCTGCGAGGGAGCGCCGCCCGACGGTGCCGGCGCGGGCGCACCGCCCCCGCCTGCCCCGGACGGCTCAACCGGCGACGCCTCCCCGTCGGGCGACGTGTCCGGCGCGCTCGCCCGGACGTCGTCCGGCAGCGCGCGGTCCCGTTCGGGCGCGTCGTACGAGAACAGCCCGCTCGCGATCCCGGCGGCGGCCATCACCCCGGCGGCGGCGGTCCCCGCGAGGGCGACGATGATCCCCGCACGACGGCGACGCCGACGTCCGGGGTGCCGCGCCGAAGAAGGGGCGGGGGAGAGGGAGGCGCCGGGCCGCTGCGACGGGGACGCCGAGGGGCCCTGGGGCGACTGCCGAGGCGCGTACAGGGCCTGGACCGACGGAGTGCTCTCCGCACGTGCGTCCCCCGCGTACGGCCGGGTCGCGTACGCCGCCGTGGTCACCGGCATGGCGGTCGTCGGGGTGTGGTCGGGCCCCGACAGACGCGGTTCGGCCGGGCTCGGTCCCGGCTCCAGCCGGCCCTGCTGAATCGTCAAGGCTTCATCGGTCCCGGCGCTTCGCGCTCTTCCCGCGCTCCCGATGTGCCCGTCGTTCTCTTCGCCCAGTTCCACATAAGGCCGGATCCGGAGGGGGTCGAAGTCCTCCGCGGCCGCCGCCTCGGCCGTACGGGCTTCGAGAAGGGCCTCGGACGCGCGGCGGCCGCACGCGCAGGACGGCGTACCGTCCGAGGCCCGGGGTGTGAAGCATTCCGGGCATATGTGGCTGTTCGGTTCACTCACGTGTCGTTCCTCCCCGCGAAGACTCCAGAGTTTAAGCAAACCGTCGCCACAGAATCTCCCAGGCGCCCCGGGAATCACGGGTTCCGGAACGGCTCGACAGGCCATAACCGGTCACACCGATCACGATGTAGGGGAGACGGAGAAAGAGGACACTTGAGGGCGCTGTACGAGACCCTCGCCCGGGCCCTCGGGAGGTCTGCATGACCGACGACACCAGCCACGAGCGCGACGCCACCGGGGCTACGCCCCCGCGCGCTCCGCACGGCCACGGCGTGCCCGTCGCCGAGGGGGTGCCCGGTGGCGTGATGGTCTCCCTCGGGGCCCTGCTGCTGGGGATGCTGCTGGCGGCGCTCGACCAGACGATCGTGTCGACGGCGCTGCCGACGATCGTGAGCGAGCTCGGCGGCCTGGAACACCTGTCGTGGGTGGTCACGGCGTACATGCTGGCCGCGACGGCGGCGACCCCGCTGTGGGGGAAGCTGGGCGACCAGTACGGCCGGAAGAGGCTCTTCCAGACGGCGATCGTGATTTTTCTCATCGGGTCGGCGCTGTGCGGTATGGCGCAGGACATGCCCCAGTTGATCGGTTTCCGGGCGCTGCAGGGCCTCGGCGGCGGCGGGCTCATGGTGCTGTCGATGGCGATCGTCGGGGATCTCGTACCGCCACGTGAACGCGGGCGTTACCAGGGGCTGTTCGGCGCGGTCTTCGGCGCGACGAGCGTGCTCGGGCCGCTGCTGGGCGGGCTGTTCACCGAGCATCTGAGCTGGCGTTGGGTCTTCTACGTCAACCTGCCGGTCGGAGCCGTGGCGTTGGTCGTCATCGCGACCGCGCTGCGCATCCCCCGCCGGGCCGAGCGGCACGTCATCGACTACCTCGGCACCTTCCTCATCGCCTCCGTCGCCACCTGTCTGGTCCTGGTCGCCTCCCTCGGCGGCACCACCTGGGACTGGAACTCGCCGCGGATCACCGGCCTGTGCGTACTGGCCGTAGTGCTCGCCGTCGTCTTCGTGGCCGTCGAGCGGCGCGCCGCCGAACCCGTCCTCCCGCTCAAGCTGTTCCGCGTCCGGACCTTCACGCTCTCCGCCGTGATCAGCTTCGTCGTCGGCTTCGCGATGTTCGGCGCGATGACCTACCTGCCGACGTTCCTCCAGGTGGTGCACGGTGTGTCGCCCACCATGTCGGGTGTCCACATGCTGCCGATGGTGTTCGGGCTGCTGCTGGCCTCGACGGTCTCCGGGCAGATCGTCAGCCGCACGGGCCGCTGGAAGGTGTTCCCCGTCGCCGGCACGGCCGTCACCACCCTCGGCCTGCTCCTCCTGCACCAACTCGACGCGAACAGCAGCGACGGTGAGATCAGCGCCTACCTCCTCGTCTTCGGTCTCGGTCTCGGGCTCGTCATGCAGGTCCTCGTCCTCATCGTGCAGAACGCCGTCTCGTACGAGGACCTGGGCGTCGCCACGTCCGGCGCCACCTTCTTCCGGTCCATCGGCGCCTCGTTCGGCGTGGCCGTCTTCGGTACGGTCTTCGCCGGGCACCTCGGCGACAAGCTCACCGACGCACTAGAGGGGACCACGCTCCCGTCCGGCGTCAGCGTCGACGGGCTGCGGGCCGACCCGCGCGAGATCGCCGAACTCCCGGCGGCGCTGCGCCCCTCAGTGCTCGACGCCTACTCCTCCGCCATCACCGACGTCTTCGTCTACGCGGCCCCCGTCGCCCTCCTCGGCTTCGTCCTCGCCTGGTTCCTGCGCGAGGACCGGCTGCGGGGGTCCGTGACGGCACCCGACGCCACCGAGACGCTCGCCAGCAACCCCGTCGAGCGGTCGTCGTACGACGAGGTGTGCCGGGCGCTGTCGGTGCTCGGGTCGCGGGAGGGCCGCCGCGAGGTCTACCGGAAGATCACCGCGCGGGCCGGCTACGACCTGCTGCCCGCCGCGAGCTGGCTGCTGCTCCGTATCCGGCGGTACGGCTGGGCCGAACCCGCCGTGCTCGCGGAACGCAGCACCGTTCCGCTCGACGTGATCATGGCCGCGACCCGGCAGGTCGAGGAGCGCCGCCTCGCCCGTCGCGAGGGCATCGACCTCGTCCTCACCGACTCCGGCCGCGAGGCCGCCGAGCGGCTCGCCAAGGCCCGCGAGGACTCCCTCGCCGAGCTCCTCGGCGACTGGTGGGGCCCCGACCGCCCCACCGACCTCGTCCGCCTCGTCGAGGAACTCAACACCGAGCTCTGCGGCTCGGACGCGGAACGCCCGCACGACGAGGGAGCGGTCACAGCCTCTTCGTGAACCAGTGCTCGGCGTACTCGTGGTCATTGTGCGGGGCGCTCTCCTCGTAGCCGAGCCGGGCGTAGAGCGTGCGGGCCTCCACGAGGTCGCCGCGGGTGTCGAGGACGATCCGTTCGGCGCCGAGCGCGCGGGCCGCGTCCTCGGCCGCCGTCACGAGCAGCGCGGCACCGCCCCTGCCGCGTGCCCGCTTCAGCAGGAACACCCGCTTCAGCTCGGCCGTCGCGGCGTCCATCAGCCGCACGCCCGCCGTACCGACCGGCTCCCCCTCGTACCGCGCCACCAGCAACACCCCGCCGGGCGGCGCCAGATACTCCCCGGTGTCCGCCGCGACCTCGCGCTCCAGCTCGTCCGGGTCCGTGACGTGCCCCTCGTGCAGCAGATACCAGCGGTCGCTGACCTCGGTGTAGTACGCCCGCCAGAGCGCGGCGGCCACGGGGGAGTCGTGGGGTTCGGGGGCGACGGCCCAGGTGGTCGTCGTCGCACGGCTGATCGAGGGTGGAGGGGTCATGGCGGTCATTGTCGGGAACGGGGGCGGGGGACCCGCAAACGATTTACGGCCCACCTGGCCCACTTACTCGCCGCGCACTCACTCGCACGCCTTATCTGTCCGCCCTCATCTGTCCGTCCTCATCTGCCCGCACCCACTTGCCGTTTGAACGAAGAGGTTCGGGCAACCCGGTGCGAAACGGCCCGTTGGAGCGAGACGCCCGGGCCGAGGACTCTGGAAGGCATTCATGTCCACAGGCTTGATCATCGCTTTGATCGTGATCGTGGCGGCCGTGGTCGTCGTGGCGGCCGTCCTGACCCAGCGCGCCCGCGCCGGTGCGAGTGGCGGCGGATCGCTGAAGCGGCGTTTCGGACCGGAGTACGACCGGACCGTGACGCGCCATGACGGCGACGAGCGGGCCGCCGCCCGGGAGCTCGCGGAGCGCGTGAAGCGGCACGGTTCGCTGGAGAAGCGGCCGCTGTCGAGCGCGGAGCGCGAACGGTACGAGTCCCGCTGGGCCGCCGCCCAGGAACGCTTCGTCGACTCGCCCCGCGAGGCGGTCGCCGAGGCGGACCGGTTGCTCGCCGAGGTGGCCGGGGCGCGCGGCTTCCCGGCCGGTGACCGCTACGAGACCCAGCTGGAGGCGCTCTCCGTCCACCACGCCCACCATGTGCACGGCTACCGCCGGGTGCACCTCGCGGCGCACTCCACCGGCGGCACCGCCGATGGCCGCGCGGGCACCGCTGACGGCGTCGGTACCGGCGCCGGTACCGGCACCGAGGAGATGCGCGAGGCCATGATCGAGGCCCGCGCCCTGTTCGAGGACCTGGTGACACCCGACCGCCGGGACGCCCGGGCGGACCGGCACGGCACCGCCGGGCGCGAGGGCCTGGCCCACCGTGACGGCAGCGCACGGCGCGACGAGCGCGACGGTACGGCCGCCGACGGCCGTCACCGGTCTCATCTGCCATGGGCGCTCACCAGGCGCCACGCGAAGGGGAGTTGAGGGGGATGACCGAGGACGTGACGAGGGGCGAGGGCATCCGCGAACGCGGTCCGCGCGAGGCGCGGGAGGCCGACATACGGCGCGGCGGGGCGAAGGGCGGCGGTATCGCGCCCGGCACCGGGAGCCCGACCGGCACCACCGGGACCGGGAGCGCGACCGACACCACCGGCACCGGGAACACGACCGGCACCCACGCGGCCGCGGTCGCGGGCCACGACACGACGGTCCGCGGCGGCACGCCCGGCTTCGGCGAAGGCCGCGCGCCACACACGGCGGAGCACACGAAGGCCTCCGCCGCAGGGAATTCCACCGCCGGCTCGCCCCTGCTGCCGCACGACGAGTGCGACAAGCTGACGCTGCGGTTGCAGCACGCGGTCGGCGGCTTCGTCGACGAGCCCAGGTCCGCCGTCGAGGAGGCCGACCACGTACTGGAGGACGTGGCCGCCCGCTTCGCCGACGCGATGACCCAGCGGCGCCGCACCCTCCGCGCCTCCTGGCAGACGGGCGCCGACGACCGCGCCACCTCCGCCGACACCGAACAGCTCCGTCTAGCCCTCCGCGACTACCGGGAGCTGACGGAACGCCTGCTGCGGCTGTAGGCCGCGTCGGCAGCGTAGGACGAGGCCGCGCCCCGGAATCGTGCGCCGGGGCGCGGCCTCACGCCTGTCCACGCCTGCTCTGTCCCGACTCACCCCTGCGGGGGCTCCCGGAGCTCCCGGCGCTCGCGCCACTCCCGTACGACCTCTTCCACGTCGTACGGCTTCAGGCCCAGGGGCGGTCCCGGTGGTGGCTTGAACATCATGTCGCGGATCTTGGTGTTGATCTCGGTGATGACCTTGCGGACCACGCGTTCGGAAGGGGCCTCGGCGGCTGCCGCGAGGGCGTCCTCCGCCTCCTTGCGCAGCGCCAGCGTCGGTGGCAGCACGGACATGCCCTCGCGGGCCATCTTCTGCTTGATCCACCACAGTTCGTCGTAGGTCGTGTCGTCGCCGTGGAGCGGCCGGCCCACGCCGGGGAGGGCCTTGAAGTCGCCGCGCGCCTCCGCGTCACGGATCTGTTTGTCGACGAAGGACTCGAAACTGACACCCGGTGGCTTTCGCTCGGTCATGACTCCATTGTGCCGGAGCCCGCACAACAGGACGATCCGGCGATTTATCATGCGGCGGCGGCGCGCCGAGCGTGCCGTGCGCAGCGACAATCGGAGTTTGACCCTTAGGAGCGGTACGTGCTCGAACTCACCATGGCCTCGGTCTCCGAGGCGGACGCCGGGGCGACGGCCGGTATGCAGATGGCCGACGCGCCCAGCGAGCCGGGCGGCGTGCTCCGGGTGGGCCGCGATCGGGCGGTGTGCCGTCTCGCGACACCGGACGACTGGCTCTTCGTATCCCGGGTGCACCTGGAGTTCCTGTGCGGCCCGGACGGGACCTGGCAGGTCACCTGGCTGCGCGGCTCGCACGCCGACCCCTCCTCCGAGGTGCGGCTGACCCTGCTGGGCCACCAGCCCTCGCCGCTGCCGTACGGCGGTACGGCGAAGCTCCCGCACGGCGCTTCCGGCGAACTCGTCATCTACGACCGCACGGGCCCGCGCAGCGTCAACGTGGGCTTCTACCACGAGGCCTGACGGGGCGGACCCGGGCGGCGGGGTCAGTCCACGACCCGGGCCAGCGCGAACCCGTCGTACCCCTTGCTGCCCACCGTCTGGATCGCCGTGCCGCTCAACTTCGGGTGCTCGGCGATGAGTTCAATGGCGGTCCGGGTGCCGCGCACGTCCGGCTCGGTGCTGGCGGCGTCGGCGACCCGGCCGCCGCGTACGACGTTGTCGACGACGATGACGCTGCCGACCCGGGTGAGCCGGAGCGCCCACTCCACGTAGTGCGGGTTGTTGGCCTTGTCCGCGTCGATGAAGACCAGGTCGAACGGCTCGGGGTTCTCGTCGGTCAGCTTGGGCAGCGACTCCAGGGCGGGGCCCACCCGTACCTCGACGATCGAGTCGAGCCCGGCGCGCGCGATGTTGCGGCACGCGACCTCCGCGTGCCGGGCGCTGTACTCCAGGGAGATCAGCCGGCCGTCGGCGGGCAGCGCCCGGGCCAGCCAGATGGTGCTGTAGCCGCCGAGCGTGCCGATCTCCAGGATGCGGCGGGCGCCCTGGATCTCGGCGAGGAGCTGGAGCAGTTTGCCCTGGTTGGCGGCGACGTCGATGGCGGGGAGTCCGGCCGCCGCGTTGTCGCGCAGTGCCGCCGTCAGGGCCTCGTCGTTCGGGGCGAGATGGGTGGTGAAGTAGTCGTCGACGTCGTCCCAGGTCCGCGACTCGCTCATGAAGCTGTGCCTCCCACGCCTTTCATCAGGACAGTTACTTAGATCAGCTAAATAGGTGCGCTAATGAATATAGGCGCGGGGCGGGGCCTCTGTCAGCGGTTGCGGGTGTGTTTCAGTCGTTCGGGCCGGACTTCGGGTCGGCCGGCGGCGCGGGAGTGGGCGCGGGCGTGGTCGGCGGCGCGGGAGCGGGCATCGGGGCGGGCATCGGCGAGGGCGCGCCCTGCGGGTAGGCCCCCGGCGGCATCGGTGACCCCGGCGCCCCGTGAGGGTAGGCGCCCGGCGGCATGAAGGCCGCGCCCGGCGGCGGTACGGGCGGCAGTTGCCGCTTGGCGTTGCGCTTGAGCACGATCGCGACGGCCACCGCCTTGATCGCGAGCACGGCGATGCCGATGCCGAAGGACAGCAGCCAGCCGGGGATGCCCCACACGGTCCACATCTCGTCCACGTAGATGACCTCTCGGTAGGTGTCGTCTGCGGCGGCCCGCCGCAGTGCGTGGTCGCCGGAGATCCGCTCCGGCCGCGGGAAGTCCTGCTCGACGGCGGTGAGGAAGTCCGTACCGCCCTCGGTGAGGTCGCCGAGCGTGCCGACGGCCCCGGCGACCGGTCCGGCGTACGTCACCTCCGGCTCGTCCCCGCCGATCGCGGAGCTGGGCTCCATACGGTGCTCGGCGAGAACGTACAGGCCGAGGGACTGCGGGGTGGTGGCCAGGCGGGACAGGCGCATCGGGTAGACCAGCTCGTCGCTGGCGAAGGTGAGGTGGAGCGGGTCGAGGGTGCCGGAGAGCGGGGTGTCCGTGGTCGTGCTCTCCCCGTTCTCCGTGCCCTCGCTGCTCCCAGGGCCCTCGGCGTTCTCGGAGCCGTCGGCGTCTTCCGGTGCCAGCCGGATCGCCACGTACTCCCACTGCTGCCGGACGTACGGCTCCAGCGCCGCGTCCAGCCGGTCGGGCAGCTCGAAGCCGTTCTCGTCGAGCCAGTCGCCGAGGGCGCCCGAGTCGGTGGCGGTCAGCCGGGCCACGTCGAACGGGCCGAGCCGCTCGCGGCCGACGACGTCCACCGAGGACTCGGGGTCCTGGGGCGCCGCCCCCGCCGTGTCGCCGCTCTCGAACATGTCCCACGGCCAGTCGTGCCCGCGCGGCCAGAAGTACTCACGCGTCCGACGCTCGGGCGCGGTCTCCGCGTCGAGCTGGTCGAAGAGGGCCGCGTCGCCGAGCTCCACCGTGGCCCGGTTCGGCACCGGCATGATCCAGGCGGCCGTGCGGGCGTCACCGGAGACCGTCAGGCTCATCACGATCTGTTCCTCGCGGCCGTCCCAGCGCACGACGGACCTCTCGCGGTTCACATACATGCTCCGCTGGCCGTCCGGCACCATCGCCCCGCACCCGCAGGCGTACGCCGGTGCCACCAGCGAGGCCAGCTGGAAGCCCAGCAGGGCGAGGACGACCACCAGCAGCCGGCCGCGTGCCTGGCGCGCCCACTCCGCCGGACGCCCGCGCCCCCGTACGACACCGTTCATCCCCCGTGCTCCTCCTGCTGTGCGCATCGTGCAGACGGCCATGCTTCCAGGTGTTTGTCAGTGGCCTGTCACAACCCCGCCCGTGATGTGCATCCGTGATCCGCCTCGCGCCCTTGAGGGGCCTCGCGCCCTTGAGGGCGTGGGCAACGTTCCGCGCACTATCGTCATCCGGACAAAACATGGGCGACTCTCAGGTGAAGTGGGGGTGGCCCGCGTCTCACAGCGGGGGCGGTGCGAACCTTCTCGGTGGGACCTCGACGGGGCGGGAGGGCGACAAGGCGTGGCGACGGAGCAGAGCAGACCGGGCGGTGCCGTGGATACGGGCTTGACGGCGGCGCGACTGGGAACCGTCCGAGCCGTGCTCTGGCTGTTCGCCGGAGTCCTGGCGGTGCGGCAGCTCGCGGTCGTGCTGAGCTCACCCAAGGGCGAGCGGCTGACGGATCTGGAGACCTGGGTCGGACCCAGCGGCGTCCTGCATGTGAACGGCTCGCTGTACGACTCGACGCGGTTCACCGGCACGCCCTTCGGCGGTCTCGTCCTCAAACCCCTCACCCGGATGGCGGAACAGGCCCTCGGCTGGGGCTGGACCTTCGGCACCCTCCTGCTGGTCGTCGCCCTCGGCCTGGTCGCCGCCCGCGCCCTGCCCCAGCCCGTCACCCGCCGTACGGCGTTGCTCGCGGCCCCCGTCGCGGTCACCCTGCTGATGCTGTCGCTGCCGGTGCGCAACACGCTGTACCTGGGCCAGACCAGCATCCTCCCCGTCCTTCTCGTTCTCGCGGGCTGCTTCGCGGTCCGGGGCGAGCGCACCAGCGGGGCCTTCATAGGGCTCGCCGCGGCCTTCCAGCCGACCGTGCTGCTGTTCGTGCCGCTGCTGTGGTTCACCGGGCGCAGGCGGGCCGCCGCGAGCACCGGGATCACGTTCGCCGGGGTCACCGCGCTGGCCTGGGCCGCGATGCCGCACGACTCGTTCACCTACTGGGTGCACCACCTCGCCGGCGTCGGCCTCGGGGGCCGGGCGGACGACCTCGCCAACCAGTCGCTGCACGGCGCGCTGCTCCGGCTGGGCCTGGAAGGCCCGCTGGAGATCGTCGTCTTCTTCGCACTGGCCGCCGCCGTCGCCGTGTTCGGTATGCGGCGGGCCATCCACTACGCCCGTGACGGCCAGCTGCTGCTCGCCGTCGCCGTCACCGGCTGTGTCGTGGTGGCCGTCTCACCGACGTCCTGGAAGCACCAGCTGCTGTGGGTGCTGCTCGCGATGGTCGGCCGGGTCGGAAAGAAGGCGTCGTCGCGGTATGTGTGGCCGGTCGCCGTCGTCCTGGTGATGACGCTGCCGGCGAAGATGATGGTGCCGAACATGGGCGCCCTGCATCCGCTGCGTGACAACGTCGTCCTGCTGGCCGCGCTCGCCGCCGCGCTCGTCGTGCCGTTCCTCTCCCGCACCTCGGAGTACTACCGGGCGCCGATCCCCACGGAGTACGCCCCGAGGACGGAGACCCGCTTCAGCTGGGCCCCGCTGCTGCGCCGGGTGGCGACCCGCCCGAACCTGCTGCTCGAACTGCTGCTGATCCGCGTCACCTACGCGGCCTACCAGCGCACCCGTCTCGAGGCCACCGGCAGCCGGGCCGCCGCCGAGGACCACGCGGAGCAGATCCTCGCCGTCGAGAAGGCCCTGTTCCTCGACATCGAACACTGGTTCAACCACGCGGTGGTCGGTGTCGGCTGGCTGCGGAGCTTCTTCGACTTCTACTACACGTCGTTCCACTTCGTCGTGCCCCTGACCGTCCTCGGTGTCCTCTACTGGCGCCGCCCCGCCGACTACCGCTGGGCCCGCACGACCATCGGCTTCACCACGCTCCTCGCGCTCCTCGGCTTCTTCTTCTACCCGCTGGCCCCGCCGCGCCTGATGCCCGGCCTCGGCATCATCGACACCATCTACGGCGTCCAGGACTTCTCCAAGCCGGACTACGGCAGACTCACCGAACTCACCAACCAGTACGCGGCGATGCCGTCCCTCCACTTCGGCTGGTCCCTGTGGTGCGGCCTCACGATCGCCCTGGTCGCCCCCAAGGTGTGGATGAAGGTCCTGGGCCTCATGCACCCCTTCTTCACGGTCCTGGCGATCGTGGCGACGGGCAACCACTGGGTCCTTGACGCGGTCGGGGGAGCGGCGGTCGTCGGCGCCGGCTTCGGCGTGACGTACCTGCTGACCGGCCCTCGCACCACCGCGCCCCGAAAGGGGAGCGGTGAACTGGGCGAGCAACCGGAGACGACGGACAGACTCGCGACGGCCGTCCGGCGCAACGGCGGAGGAGCGACCCCAGACGGCGGAGACAGGGGCGGGGCGTAGGGGTGTGGCCCCTGCCTCCGGCGGGACGGGCCGACGGCGCCGGGAGGCCGTCGGCCCGAGTGTGACGGGGCGGTGCCCGGTTCAGACCGTGGTCACCTGGAGGTGTTTGACCCCGTTGATCCAGGCCGAGCGCAGGCGGCTCGGTTCGCCGGCCAGGCGGAGGTTAGGCATGGCGTCGGCGATCGCGTTGAAGATGAGGTCGATTTCGAGGACGGCCAGGGACTTGCCGAGGCAGAAGTGGGGGCCTCCGCCGCCGAAGCCGAGGTGGGGGTTGGGGTCGCGGGTGATGTCGAAGGTGTCGGGGGCGGGGAAGACCTCGGGGTCGTGGTTGGCGGAGGCGTAGAAGATGCCCACGCGGTCGCCCTTCTTGATCAGTTTTCCGCCGAGTTCGACGTCCTGGGTGGCGGTGCGCTGGAAGGCGTTGACCGGGGCGGCCCAGCGGACGATCTCCTCGGCGGCCGTCGCGGGGCGCTCGCGCTTGTAGAGGTCCCACTGGTCGGGGTGGGTGAGGAAGGCGTGCATGCCGTGGGTGATGGCGTTGCGGGTCGTCTCGTTGCCCGCGACCGCCAGCATCAGTACGAAGAAGCCGAACTCGTCGGAGGTGAGGTTCCCCTCGTCCTCGGCGGCCACCAGGGTGGTGACGATGTCCTTGGCGGGGCACTGCTTGCGGTCGGCGGCCATGTTCATGGCGTAGGCGATCAGCTCCATCGCCGACTGCTGGCCGACCTCCTCGGTGATGGCGTACTCCGGGTCGTCGTACGAGATCATCCGGTTCGACCACTCGAAGATCCGGATGCGGTCCTCCTGCGGGATGCCGATCAGTTCCGCTATGGCCTGGAGGGGGAGTTCACAGGCGACCTCGGTGACGAAGTCGAAGGGGCCCGGCTGGGCGACGGCCTGCCGGGCGATGGTGAGGGCGCGGTGGCGCAGGTTGTCCTCCAGCGCGCGGATCGCCCTCGGGGTGAAGACGCGCTGCACGATCTGGCGGACCCGGGTGTGCTCCGGCGGGTCCATGTTCAGCAGGATGAGGCGTTGGGCATCGATGGCATCGCGCTCGATGTGCTCGTTGAAGCGGATGATCGCCGTGTTGACCGTCGAGGAGAACAGCTCCGGGTGCGTCGAGACGTACTTGACGTCCGCGTGCCGGGTGACGGCCCAGTAGCCCTCGTCCGCGAAGCCCGCGATGCCCGGCGCCTGCGGGATCCAGCGGACCGGTTCCGTGCGGCGCAGTTCGGCGAACTCCGGGAGGGGGACACGATGGTGCAGCAGGTCGGGGTCGGTGAGGTCGAACCCGTCGGGCAGCGCTGGACAGGGCATCGGCAACTCCTGACGGAGCATCAGATACAGGGAATTGCGGTGACCGTAGTAACGGGTTCTAGAACTAGCAAGGGGTACGGGCCTTCCAGTCGGCTTTTCAGTTGCCGCACGCCCCTTGCGGTCGCGGAGCCGCGCTCAGCAGACTGCTGGAGAGAACTAGAACGCGTACTAGTTCTGCGTGGCGGGCCGGGCCGGGACGCCCCGCGCCGCGCGGGTAACCGTTGAGAGGATCCCCCATGGCCGCGGAACCCGTGATCGTCGAAGCCGTACGCACCCCCATCGGCAAGCGCGGTGGCGCGCTCGCCAATCTGCACCCCGCCTACCTCCTGGGCGAGACCTACCGTGAACTCCTCGGCCGCACCGGCATCCCCGCCGACTGCGTCGAACAGATCGTCGGCGGCACGGTGACCCACGCCGGCGAACAGTCCATGAACCCCGCGCGCACGGCATGGCTGACCATGGGCCTGCCGTACGAGACGGCCGCGACGACCGTCGACTGTCAGTGCGGCTCCTCTCAGCAGGCGTCGCACATGGTGGCCAACATGGTCTCGGCGGGTGTCATCGACGTCGGGATCAGCTGCGGCGTCGAGGCCATGTCCCGGGTGCCGCTCGGGTCGGGGTCCAAGCACGGTCCGGGAAAGCCGTTCCCGGAGGAGTGGAACGTCGATCTGCCGAACCAGTTCGAGGCGGCGGAGCGGATCGCCCGGCACCGGGGGCTGACCCGGGAGGACGTGGACGCGCTGGGGCTGCTCTCCCAGGAGCGGGCCGCCGCGGCCTGGGCCGAGGAGCGGTTCAAGAAGGAGACGTTCGCCGTCCAGGTGCCGACGACCGAGGCGGAGCAGCAGGCCGGGCAGGGCATGTGGCGGCTCGTCGACCACGACGAGGGGCTGCGCGACACGTCGGCGGAGGCGCTGGCCCGGCTGAAGCCGATCATGCCTACGGCCGTCCATACGGCGGGCAACTCCTCCCAGATCAGCGACGGGGCGGCGGCGATCATGTGGGCGTCGAAGCGGATGGCGCGGGCGCTGAAGCTGCGGCCCCGGGCGCGGATCGTCGCCCAGGCGCTGGTGGGCGCCGACCCGCATTTCCACCTCGACGGGCCGATCGACGCGACCAAGGCGGTGCTGGGGAAGGCCGGGATGTCGCTCAAGGACATCGACCTCGTCGAGATCAACGAGGCGTTCGCGTCGGTGGTGCTGAGCTGGGCGCGGGTCTTCGAGCAGGACCTGGCGAAGGTGAACGTCAATGGCGGGGCGATCGCGCTGGGGCATCCCGTGGGGGCGACCGGGGCGCGGCTCATCACGACGGCGCTGCATGAACTGGAGCGGACGGACAAGGAGTTCGCGCTGGTGACGATGTGTGCGGGTGGGGGGTTGGCGACCGGGACGATCATTCAGCGGTTGTGACTCCGTCGGGGCGTGGCAGGTCGGGGCGTGGCAGGTGGGGGCGCGGTCGGGTGGGGTGCTCGTCCCCGGGTCGGTGGGGGCTGGTCGCACAGTCCCCGCGCCCCTGAACGGCCCTGCGGGCCGCCCCGGACGCGGAAGTGGCCCTGCTGGTCGTCCCGCGGCCAGCAGGGCCTTCCCCCGTGGCGGCCGGTCGTGCCGCCTCTTTCCCCCGTGGCGGCAAGTCCCCCGTGCCGCCTCTTCCCCCGTCGGGCGATCCCCCGTGCCGCCCGTTTCCCCCGTGAGTGGCAAGTCCCCCGTGGCCGTGCCGCTCCATCCATCCCCCGTCGTGAGCGGCCCCCGTGCCGCTCACACCACTGATTCCAGCCCGCCGCGCATTGTTTGGCAGGGGTGTCGAGCCTGCCAAACAATGGCCGGACGCGATCTCTCCGCTTAGGTGGCCGGATGCGTACGGTGGTTGTCCGAGACGGTGTGGGTGTGGTGGGAGGGGAACGGAACGGTGGCGGGTCGTCGTGAGGTGCCGGTCGATCCGGGGGCCGGGCCGGTGCAGCGGTTCGCGTTCGAGTTGCGGAAGCTGCGGACCGAGGCGGGCGGCCTCACCTACCGGGCGATGGCCGCGCAGGCCGGCTACTCGATCACCACGCTCTCCCAGGCGGCCGGCGGAGAGCAGTTGCCGACGCTGCCGGTGGCGCTGGCCTTCGTACGGGCCTGCGGCGGTGACCCGGCGGAGTGGGAGATCCGGTGGCACCAGGCGGTGGAGGAGGCCGCCGCCTTCGGCACGGACGACGACGGGGCGGGCGCGGAGCCGCCGTACCGGGGGCTGGCCCGGTTCGAGACCGACGACAGCGGGCTCTTCTTCGGCCGGGACCGGCTCACCGCCGAACTCGTCGATCTCCTGCGCCGCCGACGGTTCGCGGCGGTCTTCGGCCCCTCGGGCATCGGCAAGTCCTCGCTGCTGCGCGCCGGACTGATCCCCGTCCTCCGGGAGTCCGAGGAGCAGGGCCTGCGACCGTCGGCCATCCGGATCCTGACGCCCGGCGATCAGCTGGCCCGGACCCATGAGCTGCTTCTGGAGGCGAGCGGCCCCGACACCGACACCGGTACAGGCGCAGGCACCGGCACCGGCAAAGGCACCGGCACCGGTGACCGGCTCGTGGTCGTCGATCAGTTCGAGGAGGTCTTCACCCTCTGCCACGACGCGGCCGAGCGGGCCCGGTTCATCGATCTGCTGCTGACCGCGCGCGATCCGGGGAACCGGCTGCGCGTACTGATCGCCGTACGCGCGGACTTCTACGGCCGGTGCGCCGAGCACCGTGAGCTGGCCGAGGCGCTGGGGGACGCCAATCTGCTGGCCGGGCCGATGAGTCCGACGGAGCTGCGGGAGGTCGTCGTCAAACCGGCCGCGGCCGCCGGGCTGACCGTCGAGCGGGCGCTGACCACCCGGCTGGTCGAGGAGATCACCGACGCGCCGGGCGGGCTGCCGCTGCTGTCGCACGTCCTGCTGGAGACGTGGCGTCGCCGCCGGGGCAAGACGCTGACCCTGGCCGGGTACGAGGCGGCCGGCGGGCTGGACGGGGCGATCGCGAAGACCGCCGAGGACGTCTACGGCGGGTTCACCGAGGGCGAGGCGGCCATGGCCCGCCGGGTGCTGCTGCGGCTGATCTCCCCGGGCGACGGCACGCCCGACACCCGACGCCCCGCCGAGCGGGCGGAGTTGGAGACCACCGGCACGGGCCGGGAGGAGGTCGCCCAGGTCCTGGAGGCGCTCACCCGGGCCCGTCTTCTCACGCTCGACGGTCCGGCCGTCGAGGTCGCCCACGAGGCGCTCATCACCGCCTGGCCCCGCCTGCGCGGCTGGATCGAGGAGGACCGCGACCGGCTGCGCGTCCATCGGCAGCTGACCGAGGCGGCCCGCACCTGGGAGGAGCTGGGCCGTGACGCGGGCGCGCTGTACCGGGGGAGCCGGCTCGTCACGGCGCGGGAGTACTTCGCCGGCCCGCGCCACACCGACGACCTGACCGACCAGGAAGCCGCCTTCCTCACCGAGAGTCTCGCCGCCCTCGACCAGGAGGAGCGCGCCCGGGCCCGCACCACCCGCCGACTGCGCGTCCTCGTCACCTCCCTGGCCTGCCTCCTCGCCCTGGCCCTGACCGCCACGACGGTCGCCTACTGGCAGCGTCAGACCGCCCTCGACGCACAGCGTGACGGTCTCTCCCGGCAGTTGGCCGCCCAGTCCGCCGCCCTGCTGGACACCGACACCGACCTCGCCTCGCTCCTGGCCATCAAGGCGTACCGGGCGAGCCCCACCCGCGAGGCCACCCGGAGCCTGTACGCCGCCGCGGCCGTCCCGCTGGAACGCAAGCTGACCGGTCACACCGGAACCGCTTCCGCCCTGGTCTACAGCCCCGACGGGAAGACCCTCGCCGGCGGCAGTTTCGACGGCACGGTACGGCTGTGGGACACGGCGACCGGCCGTTCCCGGAAGGTGCTCAGCGGCCGTAAGGGCAAGGACGCCCCCGACCTCGTACGCACCGTGGCCTTCGGCCCGGACGGCAGGACCCTCGCGACGAGTCACGGCGACGACGCACGGCTGTGGGACCTGGACACCGGACGCGTACGGTCCTCGGTCGCCCTGAGCCATCCCGACGACGACAACATGGCGGCGGTGGGGTTCGATCACGCCGGCCGCGCACTGGCCGTCGCGGAGGGCGGGCAGGTGCTGGACGTGGCCACCGGACGCGTGGCGACCACGCTCAAGGGCCCGACGGGTCTGGAGATGGCGGTGGCGTTCAGCCCCGACGGGCACACCCTCGCCACCAGCACCCGGGACCACACCGCTCAGCTGTGGGACCTGGACACCGGCCGAGTGCTGTCCACCCTCAGGAGCAGTACCGGAGTGGTCAGTTCACTCGCGTTCGCCACCGACGGGAAGACCCTGGCCACGGGCACCGAGGACGGCACCGTCCAGCTGTGGGACGTGGCCGACGGCGAGCGGAAAACCACCCTCACCAGCGCCAGCAGCCGTGTCGAGTCCATGGCGTTCGCCCCGAACGGCAAGACCCTCGCCGCCGGCAGCTACGACGGCACGGTACGGCTCTGGGACCTCGCCACCGGACGCGCCGACACCACCCTCACCGGGCACACCCGCCCCGTGATGTCGGTGGCGTTCAGCCCCGACGGGGACGACCTCGCAACGGGCAACGAGGCCGACAGCTCCGGCGGCGGCGACGTCAGCGTCCGGCTGTGGAACGTGGCCGCGAACCGCCCCCGCGCCACGCTGGACATCGCCGGCGGAGACCTGCAGTCCATGGCCTTCAGCCCCGACGGCGACACCATCGCCACCAGCAGCGTGCGGACGAACCACAAGGGCTGGACCACCACCGGTGTGATCCGGTTGTGGGACACGGCCACCCGCCGTCCGAGAGCCACCCTCGACGACGGGAAGACCGACATGATGGGCGGCGGAGGGTCGGTCCTGTTCAGCCCCGACGGCAGGACCCTGGCCGTCGTCGACGGTCCCGGGGCACAGCTGTGGGACCTCACCACCCGTCGGGTGCGGTCCACTCTGGCCGGCCGGTTCGTCAACGGGATGGTGTTCAGCCCCGACGGCAGGACGCTGGTGACGGTGGGCGACGGCCTGGTGCTGTGGGACGCCGCGACCGCGCGTCCCCGGGTCGAGTTCCCCAAGGACGAGTCGAGTTCGGTGCTGGCGTTCAGCTCGACGGGCGAGGTCTTCGCCACCACCGGAGGCCAGAAAGGGGAGATCCGGCTGCGCGACGCCACCACCGGACGCGTCCGGTCCACGCTCACCGAACCCGTCGGCCGCACCACGCCCAAGGGGGCCGACCCCGCATTCGACTGGATGTTCCGGCAGGTGGAGGCCATGTCCTTCAGCCCGGACGGCCGCACCCTCGCCTCCGCCAACGCCGACGGCACGGTACGGCTGTGGGACACCGCCACGGGAGACCTCGACGCCACGCTCACCGTGAGCCTCACGGAGGGCCATGTGGAGCTGGTGTTCAGCCCCGACGGCCGTACCCTCGCCACGGCCGCCGGCGGGAAGGTACGGCTGTGGGACACCACCACGAGATACGCTCGCGCGACCTTCCCCGGAGGGGGCGCCGCGAGGCTGGCGTTCAGCCCCGACGGCCGCACCCTCGCGGTGGCCGACCACGAGAGCCGCCTACGCCTGTGGGACGCGGCCCTGCCCCGCCCCGAGCAGGCGATCACCAACCTCTGCCGCGCCGTCCATCGTGACCTCACGCAGCAGGAGAAGGCGCTCTACCTACCGGACCAGGAGTCGGGCCGAGTCTGCTGAACGGAGCCCGACCAGGTGACGAACGCGCTGAACGCGGCGGGGCCCAGGGTGAGGTGGGGGCCCGCCGGGTTCTTGGAGTCACGGATGGCGATGGTGGAGTGGGAGCTTTCGGCGATTTCTACGCACTCGCCGCCCTGGTCGCTGCTGTACGACGACTCGCGCCAGGTCAGGAGCCCGAGCGGAGCGCACTCCACGCACTCGCCGCCTTGGTCGCCGCTGTAGCTCGACTTACGCCACCGGGTCCCTGTCGGGATCGCGTTGCTCTCCATAACGCTCCTCCATCACGCGTCGGATCAGCTCCGCCGAATCCCTGAGGGAGAGGGCGGCGGCTTGAAGATGATCGTAACGGAGCGAACAGTCCTTGACGGTGTCCGGGTTCGCGGTCGGATGCCCACTCCCGTAGCCTTCTGTGTAGACGATGTCTGGGTCGCGCTTGCACCGGAAGAGCGTGAACGAGCCTTGTAGGCCGGCATGAGCACCGGCCTCGAACGGCAGGATCTGGACGTTGATCCGGGGGTTCTTCTCGAAGGCCAACAGCTTCAGCAATTGGCCCCGCATGACGTGCGCGCCGCCGATCCTCTGGTACAGCGCGGCCTCGCTGATGACGGCCCACAGGACCGGGGGTTCGTCCTTGTCGAAGATGCGCTGGCGGGCCAGTCGTACGGCGGTCCGGTCGTCGAGGTCGGAGTCGTCCAGGGCGCTGAGTACGGCACGGACGTAGTCCTCGGTCTGCAGAAGACCGTGGATCAACTGGGTCTGGAAGGAGCAGATCTCGGCGGCTCGAACTTCAAGCTCCGCCACCTGCTGGAACCAGGCCGGAAGTTGATGGCGCATCACCAGCACCGCGAGCCGGGACAGCAACCCGCCCGTCTCCAGCGCCACATCCACCCGTTCGCTGAACTCCAGCGTCGGGCACTTTCTCGCCGTCTCGATCTGCCCAACCAGTGACGCGGTATAGCCGAGGATGTCCCCCAGTTGCTTCTGTGTCAGGCCCGCGGCCTCACGGCAGCGCCGCAACTCGAAGCCGTAGTAGTCCAGTGGTGAGGCGCCGGGATCGAGGGTGTGGATCTGGGTCACGTGCGGTCCCCTTTTCGAGCTTCAACCCACTCTTTAACAGGTTGCGTCCGATCTGTAGCTGACAGTAGCCGCGTCGAGCCAGTCTTGTGGGGTGAACGCACACTTTCCCCCCTTCCTCCTGGGTGTACTTCCCGCCCAGTACCGGATCTGCCTCACGGTGGGTGAGCACTCCGCCCATCACATCCGCCGCATCGTCCGCTCGTACCTCGACGAGTGGGAGATGGCGGAGCTCGCCGACGCCGTCGAGCTGGCCGTGACCGAGCTGCTCGCCAACGTCGTACGGCATGTCCCGGACCGGCGCTGCACCCTGCTCTTGCTGCGGGCGGCGTCGGGCGTGCGGGTGGAGGTTGCCGACGGGTCGACTCAACTCCCCGTCGTACGCGATGACTTGCCGCAGGACGCGGAACGCGGGCGTGGGCTCGTGCTGTTGGACGCGCTGGCCGACAAGTGGGGTGTGGGGCCGAGGGTGGAAGGGGGCAAGACCGTGTGGTTCGAGTGCCGGCTTTGAGTAGCCGTACTCATGTGGCAGCCAGCCGCTCGCCCGAGACTTCGAGCATGAGACGAATCACCGGGGGAAAGCGCCGTACAGGTGTGGCATGGGCGGCGCTGTGTGCGCTCGCGCTCACCGCTTGTGGCGCCGAACGAGCGAGCGGCGGGGACACGAAGGCCGGGGCGGGAGCCGAGGGCAGGGTCGAGGCCGGGGCGGCCTCGCCCTCCCGGGCGCCCTCCCGCGCTCCTTCCGACGACGCCGAGTTCCTGACGTTCATGGAACTGATCACCGACCTCGTCGAGCCGTGCGCGGGGGAGCGCCCGGCCCCGCCGCCGACGGACTGGGAGGAGGAGTCGGAGTCCGCCGCACCGCCGGCCGATCCTCCGGTCGAACCACCGGCCGAGGTCCCGTCCGATCTGCCCCTTCCCGAGGAGCCGTTGCCGACGAGCGAATCCGGGGAGCCCAGAAGCGCCGACGAGAAGGTGGAGCTGACCTCCTTGGAGAAGTGCGAGGCGAGTATCCACACCGAGCGCATCACGAAGGCCTTCGAGGAGACCGCCGATCCGACGCCGGAGCGGGTCGGCGACGGCCTGCGCGACCTCGGTTACATCGACGAAAGCGTCCAGGGCCTCCGGGACTCCGGTGACGGTGTCCGGTTCCTCCTCGATCTGCGGGTGATGGGCGGGCAGTTGTGCCTGGCCGGGGACGTCACCGCCACGAGGACGGTGATCGAGCCGTTCGGGGCTCAGGCGTCCGACTTCGTCGAGTGCGGGGATGTGCGCCGCCACGACTGAACCCCTCGGCGGCGGTCAGCGTTCCGGTGGGCTGAGTCGCGACAGGTCGGTCGGGAGCAGCTCGGGGTGGTGGGCCGCCAGGCCGGCGCCGCCGAGCCACCAGCCCCGGTGGACGAGGGCCCGGCACAGGGAGGGGTCGAGGCGGTCGAAGACGGTCGGGACGAGGGCGAGGTCGCGGCCGTCGTGGGTGCGGTGTTCGGGGAAGGCCGTGCGCCAGCGCAGGACCGGGTCCGTGGACGGGAAGTCGGTGGCGAGCTGGACCAGGATGCCTCGGCGGGCGCCCTTCGGGACTTCGTCGACCGGGCCGAGCGCCGCGCCGAGCTTGAAGCGTTCGATCATGGCCCGGGTGCGGAGCGTGGTGCTCTGGCGGTAGAGGAGCGAGTTGGCTCTCGCCAGGTCGCGGATCACCGGGACACGGCCGTACATGCCCGGGCGGAGCAGGCCCCCGGAGTTGAGGACGCACAGGAACGTATGCCGGTAGGTGTCGCTGTCCACGGCTTCCAGGCCGGTGTTGTCGTAGGTGCCGCCGTCCAGGAGGGCCGGGCGGTGTGTGCCGCAGGGGAAGGGGGAGGCATCGAGGACCACGGGCGGGAAGGCGCCGGGGACAGCGGCCGAGGCCGAGACGGCGCGGCTGAGGCGCAGGCCCGTGCCGGTGGTGCGGGCGAGGCCGATCGTGTAGTCGCCGTAGACGTCGCGTTCGAAGGTGAAGCGGACGCCGGTGGTCTGGTTGGCGGCGTTGACGATCCAGCGGACCTGGGGGTCCAGGTGTTCCAGTTCGGTTCGGTCGAAGAACCAGTCGTCGAGGTGTCCGGCCAGCAGGTCCGTGCGGGTGGTGGGGCCGAGGGTGCGCCAGACGTCGCGCAGGAGTGCCCGCTTGAGTGAGTGGGAGGAGACCTGGTCGACGACCGGGGCGATCACGAGTTCGTCCACGGCCTGCGGGGCGAAGTCCCTGTCGCGCAGTGCCGGCCAGGTGGTGGCGAGGCAGCCGTTGGCTATCGAGCCGCCGGACACGGAGGAGGAGTAGCGCAGGTTGCGCAGGAGCCCGGTGTCGGCCAGCAGGCGGATGAAGCCCAGCGAGGAGAGCGTGGCGCGGAAGCCGCCGCCGGAGAGGGCGAGGGCGACCGGGATGCCTGTGGCGGGCGGTGGTTCGGCCGGGCGGAGGGTGTCGCCGCAGGGGCGGGCGGTGAGGCCGGTGCCGACGGCGGGGGAGTCCACGGCCCAGGTCGGGCCGGTGGTCGGACCGGTGGTCGGATGGGTGGCCGGATCGGTGGCGGCGCCCTGGGCCGCAGGGGGAGCGGTGGCGGTGTCGGGGCGGGTGAACGTGTCCGTCGCGTGGCGGTGCTTGGTCATGGCCGGTCTCCGATCGTGATGACGAGGGCCTGGTCGGTGGGCCCCCTGACGTCGACCTCGAAGGCACGGTCCGCGCGCAGGACTTCCAGCGCCTCCTCGGCGAAGGGGATGTGGTTGGTGAGGTGGATGACGTACTCGTCGTCGGGGTCGCGGGACTCGACGAGCCAGCGCAGGGTGTCCTCGCCGGGGTGGTGGTGGCGGACGCCGTCGGCGGAGATGACGTAGTGGTCGGCCCGGATCCGCTCGAAGAAGTCGGGCTCCACGTTGCGGTCGCTGCCGTGGTGGGGGAGCTTCAGCAGGTCGACGTGGAGCGGGGCGGGGTCGTCGAGCAGGTCGAGGGCGCGCAGTCCGGCCAGGACGTGGTCGCCTCGTGCGTCGCCGGTGAGCAGTGCGGTGCCGTCCTCGTGGCGCAGGAGCAGGACGATGCTGGAGAGGTTCTGCACCGAATCGTCCGCGTAGGCCGCCGAGATGACCTCGGGGTCGCCGCGCTGTTTCGCCTTGCGCCACTTTTCCTCCAGCTCGGCCAGCGCGCCCTCGTCCGGCGCGACGACCGTGACGTCCAGGTCGTGCAGGGTCGCCTCGGCGCCCTCGACGAGGGGGCTGTCGAACGGGGCGTTGCCGTCCAGGCGCAGGGCGGCGGCCGCGTTGCGGATGTCCCGGCCCTGGTTGTAGCTGGCGGTGACCGCCATGTCGGAGGCGGCGGCCTGTTCGAGGAGCGGGTGCACGGAGGCGCTCAGGCCGGGGGCCCGCTGGTCGACCAGCTCCTCCACGGAGTTGAACCACAGGGCGTCCACGGCGTACGGGAGGGCCTCGCCGTCCTGCTGGGCCTGCCGCATGTCGCGGAAGAGCCGGACGAGTCCGCCGGCGTGGTCGTCGTCTACGTGGGAGAGGCAGACGACGTCCAGGTGGGGTGGGGTGCCGGGGCCTCCACCCCCGTCGGCGCCTCCTCCTCCCCGGCCGCCTCCTCGGCCTCCGTCCTGGCCGGTCAGTTGTCGCAGCCGGCCCTGGAGGGAGGCCCGGTAGACGCCGGCGGGACCGCCGTCGACGAGCATGACCCGTTCGTCGTGCGGCCCCCGCCCGCCGTCCGCGTCCCAGCGGACGAGGAAGCAGTCACCGTGGCGGGCGTCGAGGAAATCGAAGGTCAGCATGTCGGCCTGCCTCGCCGGACCAGTGGCTCGATCGCTCACACGGACTGCATGGCGCGCAGCACGTCGACGAGCCCATGACCCTGGAAGTCGCGTTCACGGGAGAGGTCGGTCGCCGTCGCGCACAGGATCTGCTTCACGCGCTCGGGGCGGCCGAGCAACTCGCGGTAGCGGGCCAGCAGCATGGCCGCCGCCCCGCTGACGTGTGCCGCCGCCTGGCTGGTGCCGTGCATGGCGGCGATGCCCTCGCCGGGGATCGGTCCGTCGATGTCCTCCCCGGGCGCCACCAGGTCGGGCTTGGGCCGTCCGTCGCCGGTGGGGCCACGGCTGGAGAAGTAACTGACGCCGTGGCGGTGCGGATTGCTGCGGTGGGTGGAGCCGACGGTGATGACCGACTCCGCGTTGCCGGGATCGGAGATGCTGATGTCGTGGTAGCCGGCGCCCAGGGTGCGTACGGTCCCGGTGAACCCGGCGTTCCCGGCGGCGGTCACGACCACGACACCGGACCGCGTCAGCCGGTCGCACTCGACGCACACCGGTGTCCAGCCGGTGGAGTGGGTGGCGACGTCGTGCGGCACGGACAGGCTGAGGTTGACCCCGGCGATGACGAACCGGCCGGCCTGCTCGTTGATGTGCCGGACCGCCTGGAGCGCGGTGACGATGGAGAACTCGTCGCCCTCCCCCTCGTCGTTCAGCACCCGGAAGTCGTACAGCCGGATGCGCGGGCAGATGCCCCGGAACTCCAGCTCCGGCCACCAGCCGCCGATGATGCCCGCGATGTGCGTGCCGTGCTGGTCGCCGGGCGGTACGTACGCGTCCGGCTGTCCGGGCGCGGGCGGGCCGGGGGCCGGGCCGTTCTCGACGGACGGCAGGGCGGCCGACCAGTTCACGAGCCCGTTGACCAGCGCGTCGTCGGGCAGCTTCGCCCGTACGCAGGTGAAGTCGAAGGAGCGGGCGATACGCGACTCCAGCTTCCGGGGCGGGGAGACCGTGGTGTCCCACTCGTGGAACGCCGAGTGCCGCGCGTCGAGACCGCTGTCGACCACGGCCCAGCCGATCGAGGCGCTGTCGACGGAGAACACCTGCTCGGCGGCGTCGGCTTTGATCGTCCGCCGCGACCGTACGACCGCGCGGGTCGCCCGGCGGTTCGTCGTCACGGAGACGATGGGGTACTTCTGCCGCCGGTCGACGACCTGGCCCACGGGGGTGTGGGCACCGCGCACGGGGTGCGGGTCCGGGACGACGGAGGCCAGCATGCGGACGAGTACGCCGGTCACGTCCTGTTCGTGCGGGTTGGCGTCCGCCACGACCCGGCGCAGCAGGTTCAGGAACCACGTGAGCTGGCGGCCGCGTTCCTGGCGGCGCTGCATGTTGTCGTGGATCTCGCTGGTCGCCGGGGCCCGGATGTGCCCGTGGAGCGCCGCCTCGATGCCCTCCGCACCGCTCTCGACGGCGAGTTCGTGCGCGACCCGCACCACCCCCGCGAGACTGGTCAGCGGCAGTAACGCCGTGACCAGTTCCTCCAGCGTCATCTGCACGACCACGAAGCTCCCGGCCGCCACCGGCCGGCACTCCTCCGTCAGCCCGAGCCGCTGCAGCCGTTCGAGGGCCTGCTCGACGCCGTACTCCTCACGGACCGCGAGGATCAGGTCCTGCCGGTACGAGGAGTCCTGCCGGTACGAGGAGTCCTGCCGGTACGAGGAGTCCGGCGGCCGGGGTGGCGGGGACGGTCGCGGTCGCGGGGGCGGCGGTGGTTCGGTCAAGGCCGGTGGTTCGGTCAGGGCCGGTGGTTCGGCGAAGGCCAGCCACACACCGAAGTGCACCGGACAGTCGGTGGCCCACAGGACGGGCACGGGCCCCTCCCCGTAGAACACCGCCAAGAGTTCCGCTCGGTCCATCAGTGCTCCCGATGCGCTTGGCGGGAGAGGGACTTAACCCATTCTCCGCCCCGGTCAGGAGCACCGCATCCGGGAAGCGGGGACGGCGAAGGCGGCGGCCCCGGGGATCGGGGGCCGCCGCCTTCGGTCTGTGTGCCGGCTCAGTACCAGTGGTTGGCCTGCCAGAAGTTCCACGCGCCGCAGGGGCTGCCGTAGCGGTCCTTCATGTAGTCCACGCCCCACTCGATCTGCGTGGCGGCGTTGGTCTTCCAGTCGGAGCCGGCGGAGGACATCTTCGAACCGGGGAGCGCCTGGACCAGACCGTAGGCGCCGGAGGACGCGTTCGTCGCGTTGACGTCCCAGTCGCTCTCGTGGTCGACGATGTTGGAGAAGCACTTGTACTGGGCCGAGTCCGCGATCATCTTCTTCGCGACCGCCTGGGCCTGAGAGGCCTCCGACGCGGCCTGGGCGGGCGCGGCGGCGAACAGGGCACCGGTGGCGGCAGCGGCCAGGGTGGCACCGGCGAGGGCCTTCTTCGGGGAAGCGATGCGGCGGAGAACGGAGAGGGTCACGGAGAGCCTTTTCTTCGGGGACATGGCCGTCGCGGGCATGCCTTCACCACGTGCTGTGCGGTGGGGGCGTACGTCGGCGCCGAGGCCCGTGGGGGCTCGTCGGCGCCGTGCGACTCATCCAGAGAAACAGCCGGAGCAGCCGCCCGCAATGACCCCTTTTGCTAGTTGTGGCCGTATCCGGGCCGAAGGGCCAGTCTGTGGCGTGGCTCTCAATGCGCAGGTCAGCGGCCATAAGGGCGTGGGCATGCCACGTAGTTGGATCTACGACCGTGATTCGTATGTGACGTGGGTCCTGTGGGGTGGTTCACGGCTCACCCAACGGAGCGTGAGTGGCGCCTCACCCGCTGGTCATCGCGGGGGCGGGGCGAATGTGACCGCGCTCTCGAAGGCCGCCCTGCGCGTGGCCCGGCGCAGCGCCTTCAGGACCGGGGCGCCGAGGGTGAGGGTCAGGACGACGGTGGCGACCGCGCGGCCCAGGTCCCAGCCGAGGGACGTGGCCAGGCAGTACGCGACGAAACGGGCGAGGTTCGTGGCCGGGTCCGCGTGCCCGTCGAAGGCGATGTTCGCGGCGAGGGTGTCGATGAAGGGCCAGCCGTAGAGGTTCATGACCGTGCCGTACGCGAAGGCGGCGACGAAGCCGTAGGCGGCGAGCAGGACGAGTTCGCCACGGCCGCGCAGGCGGTTCGCGCCCGGCAGGAGCCCGGCGCCCATCGCGAACCACCCCATCGACAGCATCTGGAACGGCATCCACGGGCCCACACCACCCGTGAGCAGCGCGGACGAGAACATCGTCACCGCGCCGAGCGTGAAGCCGAAGCCGGGGCCGAGGACGCGTCCGCTCAGCACCATCAGGAAGAACATCGGCTCGATGCCGGCCGTCCCCGCGCCGATCGGCCGCAGCGCCGCGCCGGTCGCCGCGAGAACGCCGAGCATCGCCACGGCCTTCGCCCCCAGCCCTGCCTCGGAGAGCGTCGCCCCGACCACCCCGACGAGCAGCACCAGCAGGCCCGCGAACAGCCAGGGGGCGTCCTTCGCGTGAGCGGTCACCTGGGACCCGGGGTCCGCGAAGAAGGGCCAGGTGAAGGCGGCGGCACCGATGAGGCTGACGAGGAGGAGGGCGGCGACGGTGCGGGGGGAGAGGGGGACGGGCTTTGGGCGGGGGCGGATGCGGGGGCGCGGGAGCCTCATGACCGCTCCTGCTTCGTCGCGCCTTGCCGTTCCGGCTCCGCCGCCCGCAGGGCGTGCCGCACCTGGGCCGTGGTCAGCCACTTCTGCGGCGCGAGGATCTTCGTGACCTGCGGGGCGAAGGACGGGGAGCCGACGACGACATCGGGGGTGGGGCCGTCCGCCACGATCTCACCGTCGGCGAGGATGACGACGCGGTGGGCGAGGTCGGCGGCGAGCTCCACGTCATGGGTGGCCAGGACGATGGCGTGGCCCTCGCCGGCGAGCGTGCGCAAGGTCGCGACCAGGCGGGACTTGGCCGCGTAGTCGAGGCCTCGGGTCGGCTCGTCGAGGAGGAGCAGCGGCGGGCGGGCCGTGAGGACGACCGCGAGGGCAAGGGCCAGCCGCTGTCCCTCCGAGAGGTCTCGGGGGTGGGTGTCGTCCGCGATCCCGGGCAACAGGCCGGAGGCGAGCGCCCGGCAGGTGCCCGGCTCGGCCCCGGCGTCCCGGTCCGCCGCCGCGCACTCCGCGGCGACCGTGTCCGTGTACAGCAGGTCCCGGGGCTCCTGCGGTACGAGGCCCACGCGGCGTACGAGATCCCGGGGTGCCGTGCGGTGGGGGACCAGGCCGCATATGTGCACGGAACCGGCCGACGGTGCCACCAGGCCGACCAGTGCGGAGAGGAGGGTGGACTTGCCGGCGCCGTTGCGGCCCATGACGGCGATGGTCTCGCCGGGGGTGACGGTGAGGGTGACGTGGCGGAGTGCGTGGACGCTGCCGCGGTGGACCGAGAGGGCTGTGACCGTCGCCGGGGGCGCGGGACTTGACGGCGCCTCCGGAGTGGGGTGTTTGCGGAAGAGGCGGTGGAGGAGGGAGGGCTTCGGAGCCGGGGAGAGCTCGGGGGCGTCTGTGGTCTGCGGGGTGCGGGTGGTCTGTGGTTGATCGCGCAGCTCCCCGCGCCCCTGGGCGGCGTGGGTGTCGGCCGGGGTGTGGGGTGCCAGGCGTTCCCGGAGTGCTCCTGCCCTGCGGCGGGCGTCCCGCACGGTGAGGGGCAGGGGCGACCAACCGGCCAGTCGGCCCAGGTCCACCACCGGGGGACACACGGGGGAGACGGCCATCATGTCGGCCGGGGTGCCCAGGACGGGTGGGGCGCCGGGGGCCGGGAGGAGGGCGACCCGGTCGGCGTACTGGACGACGCGTTCCAGGCGGTGTTCGGCCATGAGCACCGTCGTACCGAGGTCGTGGACGAGCCGCTGGAGCACGGCCAGGACCTCCTCCGCGGCCGCCGGGTCCAGCGCGGAGGTCGGCTCGTCGAGGACCAGGACGCGGGGGTGCGGCGTGAGGACGGACCCGATGGCGACGCGTTGCCGCTGGCCGCCCGAGAGCGTGGCGAGGGGACGGTCGCGGAGCCCGGCGAGCCCCAGCAGGTCGAGTGTCTCCTCCACCCGGCGCCGCATGACATCCGGTGCGAGCCCCAACGACTCCATGCCGTAGGCGAGTTCGTCCTCGACCGTGTCCGTGACGAAGTGCGACAGCGGGTCCTGCCCCACCGTGCCCACCACGTCGGCGAGTTCACGCGGCTTGTGCGTACGGGTGTCCCGCCCGGCCACCGTCACCCGGCCGCGCAGAGTGCCGCCGGTGAAGTGCGGCACGAGCCCGCTCACCGCCCCCAGCAAGGTCGTCTTGCCGACGCCCGACGGGCCGACGAGAAGGACGAGTTCGCCCTCCGGGACCTCGAAGTCCACGCCCTGGAGCGTCGGTTCGGCCACTCCGTCGTACGTGACGGAGACATCCTCGAAGCGGATCATGAGGTCTCCTTGGCGGTGGGCTGCCGTGGGGCCGGTACCGCGAACGCCGGGAGCAGGCCCAGCAGGATCGCGGCGGCCGGGCGGAGGGGGAGGTCCGGGGAGGTGAGGGGGACGACGGTGGGGTGCAGGGCGGCGGAGTCGTACGCGGCGAGGACGACCATCAGCACGGCGACGGCCACGCCCGAACCGGCCACCAGCCAGGCCCGCACGCCCCACACGTCCGGCCGGTAGCGGGTGCGCGGCGAGCGACGGCAGCCGAGCCGCAGACCGGTGAGCGCGGCGGCCAGACCGGTGAGCAGCACGGGGAGCCCGTAGGTGCCGCCCTCGGCGGTCAGTACGCCGTACGTTCCCGCGCAGACGCCGAGCAGACCGCCGAGGGTGAGCGCGGCCGTCGTACGGCGGACGCGGGCGGGAACCTCGGCGGTACGGCCGTAGCCGCGCGAGTCCATCGCGGCGGCGAGCGCCACCGACCGCTCCAACGCGCCCTCCAGCACCGGCAGTCCGACGTGCAGCAGCCCCCGTACGCCCCGGTCCGGCCGCCCGCGCAGCCGCCGCGCGGCCCGCAACCGCTGTACGTCCGCCACGAGATGCGGCGCGAACGTCATCGCCACCACCACCGCCACGCCCGCCTCGTACAGGGCGCCGGGGAGGGACTTGAGCAGGCGGGCCGGGTTCGCGAGGGCGTTCGCGGCGCCGACACAGATCAGCAGGGTGGCCAGCCGCAGCCCGTCGTAGAGCGCGAAGAGGAACCCCTCCGCCGTGACCCGACCGCCGAGGCGAATCCCCTGCGCCCATGCCGGGAGCGGCACTTCGGGCAGCGTGAACAGCGTGTGTGTACCGGGGATGGGGGAGCCCAGCACGACCGCGAAGGCCAACCGGATCAGCAGCACCGCCAGCCCGAGCTTCACGAACGCGGTGTACGAGCGGGCCCAGGGCGCGTCGGTGCGGTGCGTGGCCACGACATAACCGGCGACGGCGACGAGGAGGGCGAGGAGGAGGGGGTTGGTCGTCCGGGACGCGGCGGTGGCGAGCCCCAACGACCAGAGCCACCAGGCGAGGGGGTGCACCCCGGCCGGCCCCGTCCCCGGGCGCTGCCCCGTGAACCACCGCACGCGCCCTACCCCCGGCGCCGTCGACGCGCCTGCCACACCGCCGCCGCGCCCAGCGCGGCGACCACCCCTGCGCCGACGAACAGCCCGACGGACGGCCCCTCTTCGTCGCCGGGGGCCGACTCGGGCGACGCGCTCACGGCCTCCGACGTCGGCTCGGCACCGGCGGTCGGGTCCGCGTCGACCGCCTCACCGCACCCCTTCCCCGGATAGTCCGCGATGGCGCAGAGCAGCGCGTTCGTGTCGTACCGCAGCGGCTTCGCGACGGACGCCAGCGCCTCGGCCGTCGTCGCGTCGTCCGGCACCCGCGCACAGGCCGTCCGCGCGGCCGGGGGCGTCTCCCCGGCCGGCGCGTCCGCCGCCGTACCGAAGTCGATGACCAGCGCGACCCGCTTCTCCCCGTCCCGGGCGGCCTTGTTCGCGCAGATGACGTCGAAGTCGGCCGTCCCGCGCGGCTGCGCCGCATGCGCCGAGTCCCGGCTGACAGCGAACCGGAACCCCTGGACCTCCCCGTCGGAGGGCCGCGCGGTGGAGGGCCCTTGTGTGGCGTACGCCCACGCCGACCCGTTCCGCTCCCAGAACGACCAGTACCGGTACGCGGCTGCCTGAGCCTGCGTCCCACTCCCGAGCACGAACAGGAACACGAACACGAACACGAACACGAACACGGACACGAGCACGTGCACCAGCGGCACGCCGCCCGTCAGGAGCGGCGCCTTCCTCGGCCGGGAGGGCCTCCGGTGGGCGATCATGCCTCGCGCCGGTTCCGGCCGGCCCTCAGCAGCGTGAACCCGACCACGGCGATCACGGCGACGAGCCCGAGCCCGATTCCCCACCACGCACCTGCCCCGAGACCGTCGCCGCTCTCCTCCCCGGCGGCCGTGTCCTCGTTCGGCACGGAGGAGTAGTCGTCCACGTCGCGCGCCGGACCGGTGTCCTTCAGCTGGGCCACGAGGTCGGCGCCGCCGAAGTCGCGGGGGTCGCCGCCGGAGGCGCGCGAGGCGAAGATGAGCTGGGCGTACGCGGCCGGGCCGGCCTTGGCGGCCCAGACGCCGTAGTTCTTCTCCAGCCAGGCGAGCGGCTTCCCGGTCGCATCGGTGTCCCCGGCGGCGGCGAGGGCGACGACCGCGTCGGCGGTGTTGCCGTGGTCGGGCTGGTCCTCCGCCCCGGCGAGCGCGGACTCCAGGTAACCGTCGGCGGTCAGAGCGCCGGCGAGGTAGACGGCCCCGTTGTGGGCCAGGTCCTTCGGCGCGTCACCCGCGACGCACTCTCCGCGGGACCCCGTCCCGGCCTCGCCGTCGGGCGCGGTGTCGGGCGCGTTGTCGGCCGCGAACCCCTTGCCCAGACTGCCGAGAACCGCGGCGGCCGTGGCGTCGGCGTTCGCGGCGAGGCCGCCCTTCTTGTCCGGCTGATAGGCGAAGGCGCCACCGTCCTTCTTGTCGCCCCCGCAGGGGATGACGAGGGAACGGAGGGCGTCGTAGGGCGAGTTGCCGCTCTTCTCCTGCTTCTCGGGTGCGTCGCCCACGGCGGTCAGCGCGCCGATGACGACGGCCGTCGAGTTCGCGTCGCTGGGGCCGCCGACGGTGTAACCCCAACCACCGTCGTTGTTCTGGTTGTCCTTCAACCACCGCACCGCCCGCCCGGCCTCGGCGTCCCGCCCGCCGACCGTGGCGAGGGCCTGCACCGCGGCGGCCGTACTGTTCGTGTCGACGGCCGTCTTGGCGTCGCACTTCGCGGTGGCGTCCGCCCGGTACGCAGCGAACGCCCCGCTCGCGCACTGCTGCCCGACGAGCCACTCCACGGCCCCGGCGCCGGGCTCCTCCCCGACGATGTCCAGCGCGAGGAGCGCGAGGGACTGCCGCCAGACGCCGTCGTAGGTGGGGTCGTTGGAGCCGTACAGGCCGTTGGGAATCGCCTGGGACGGCGAGGGGGAGGGAGCGTCGTCCGCGTACGTGCCGTCGGCGTACGCGTCGTCGGCGTACGCGACCGGTGCGAAGCCCGCATCGAGCCCGAGCCCGAGTCCGAGTCCGGGTCCGGATCCGGGGCCAAGTCCGTTGCCGAGCCCGGTCGTGACGGCCAGTACGGCGACTGCTACCGCGGCGCTGCGGCGGACATTCATGATCGGCGGCTGCCTCTCCCTGACGGGGAGCCGGGGCGGCACGGCGAAGCGCCGGGCGGCTCGGCTCCGTATTCCTCGACGGTGCCGTACACCGGCGGGCCGCCGGTGACGCGAGCCGGTCACGGTTCGTCCAGGGCAGTCCGACTCGCCGTCCCCTTGCCGGGGTCGGCTCACGGTTGCGGGTCAGCGCCGGATTTGCACCGGCTTCCCCCTGTACGGGCGTGATGACGACCCGGCCACTCTACCTGCCGGTAGCCAAAAGCCTGAGGGCCCTCTGTGCGCCGGGATAGGTTCGCGCCATGCGTACGGGGAGACTGCTGGGGGCGGGCCGCACGGCCGACGTATACGAACTCCACGACGACGAAGGCGAGTCGGGAACGGACGGGCAGGGCGGGACCGGCGAGTCCGGCGCCGACGCCGTAGCCTCCGGCCCCGACGGCCGTGACGAACCCGACATACGCGGTGTGCCAGACGGGGCCGACAGATGCGGCGGGTCAGGTGGCGCCTGGGTGTTGCGGCGGTATCGCGACGGCTGGGGTGACGCGGCTGCCGAGGCCGAGGTCATGGAGTACGTACGCGGCCACGGTTACCCCGTCCCGCGCGTGCGCTGGGCGAGCCGTACGGAGATGGTGCTGGAGCGGCTGTCCGGGCCGACCATGGTCGAGGCTGTTGCCGCAGACCTGCTCGACCCGACCCAGGCCGGCGCCCTCCTGGCCCGCCTCCTGCACGACCTCCACGCCATCCCACCGCGCGGCAACGCGTCGGCTTCTCCGCCGCGCATCCTCCACCTGGACCTGCACCCCGAGAATGTCATCCTCACGCCCCACGGCCCCCAGGTCATCGACTGGAACAACACCGAGCAGGGCCCACCCGGCCTGGACTGGGGCGTCTCGGCGCTGATCCTCGCCCAGGTAGCCGCCGACACGGCCGACTCCCGCGCGGACATGGCCCACACCGTCCTGGCCTCTCTCCTCACCCACCAGCCGGACGGCCCCTCGGCGCTGACGGACGAGGGCCTGATCGCGGCGAGAGAGCGTCGTGCGGCCAACCCGACGATGAGCACCCACGAGCTCGAACTCCTAAAGGACGCGGAGAAGTTGGTCCGCTCCCTCGCCACCCCGGGATCTACCTGAGCCTGCCGTCGTCACAGTTCGCCGAAGACGACTCCGCGCCAGGTCCAGCCGGCGTCGAGCACGGCGTTCCGTAGGGGGCTCGCAGTTCCGAGCTGTCGAAGCGGAAAACCTCGGTCGCTTCGAGGCCGCCGCTGTCGCCGCGCCCGATCGTCCAGCGGCGGGAGACGGTCGTGCCCTGCCCGCGCGAGTACTCCCACGACATCGCGAGACTCGGCGGATTCCCGCGCGCACGACGTACGGCACATCGGGCCGATTGGCCCCGATCCCGCATGTCGTGGTTGGCGGGGCGTCGTCGTGTTTTCCAGGGGTTGTTTGTTCGGACGCCGGCGACCGAACGCGAACAACATCCGGGCCGCTAGACCTGAAGGCCGCACAGGGCAAGGACTTCGGGAAGGACGAATCGCGATGAGGCGAAACAGGCTGGTCCTCGCGGCGGCAGGCGGCGCGCTCGCGCTGAGCGGCGCGCTGGGCACGCAGGCCGCGGCGGCGGACGTGGGAGGGGTCACCGTGCTTGCCACGGAGACGTACAAGAACAAGGCCACGAGTCGCTGTATGGATGACAGTGACTTCGGGCTGCGCGCCGTGGGGTGCCACTTCAATACGACCCAGCAGTGGACCCCGCGCCCCATCGGTGGCTACCGCGAGCTGAAGAGCGCCGGCACGGGCCGTTGTCTGGACGACAGCGACCGTGGGTTCCGCACCGTGGGGTGCCACGGCGGCACGACCCAGCAGTGGCAGGTGATCTCCCTTGGAGGCGGCGCCATCCAGTTCAAGAACCGGGGCACCGGCCGCTGCGCGGACGACAGCAGCGCGGGGCTCCGTACCTGGACGTGCTGGGCGGCGACGGACCCCAAGGTCGTGAACCAGAGCTGGTCCTGAGACACCGAGGGGAAGCCAATGCGCGCGGTGAAACGAATACGAACGGAGAAGCGAATGGAAACGGGGAAGCGGATGGGAACGGAGAAGCGAGAAGCGCGGAAGCGAAGGGGAGCGGGGAATCGGATGCGGTCGAACGTCGTGGCGAGGTCGCTCGTCAGTGTCACCGCCGTCGTCGGGATCGCCGCCGGGAGTCTGGCGGGGGCGGGTGCCGGCTTCGCCGCGTCCGCGCCGGCCGCGAAACCGGCGGTGAACTCCGAGGCCGTCGCCCCCCTCGCGGTGGTCAACCTGGGCCTGAGCACGGCGCAGGCCCAGGACGTCCAGCGCTGGCTGGCCAGGTACTGGGGGTACACCGGCGCGATCGACGGGCTGCTGGGCACCCACAGCTGGATGGCGTTCCAGCGCAACCTCCGGAACTGGGGCTATACCGGCGAGATCGACGGCGTCGTCGGCGGCGGCACGATCAGCGCGCTGCAACGCCTGCTGCGGCACTGGGGCTACACCGGGCCGATCGACGGAATCGCCGGGGAGGGGACCCAGGCCGCCTTCAAGGCGTTCGCCGAGGGCATCTGGCCCTGATCCGGGTGGCCGGTTCCTGAGCGACAACCCTGCCGTGCCCGCGCCCGTGCCCTCGCCGAACACAGCGCGCCGAGGGTGCGGGAGGCGGGCGGCGGGCGGCGGGCGGTCCCGTCTCCTCACACCGCCACATACGTGACCGGCTCGCTCCCCGCCACCGCCTCCGCGCGCCCCAGCTTCACCAGTCGTCGCAGGTGGGCCTCCGCCTCCGAGACGGCGATGGTGCGGGAGGAGAAGGGGATCTGGGGCCAGGGGCGGTTCCACTCCATGCGCTCGGCGAGTTGCCAGGGGGTGAGGGGCTCGGCGAGGAGGGTGAGCAGACCGGTGAGGCGGGACTCGTGGTGGGCCAGCAACTCCCGTACGCGCGCGGCGGTGTCGGTGAACGCGTACTGGTGGGCCGGCAGCACCTCGGCGGGGCCGAGGCGGCCGACGCGTTCCAGGGAGTCGAGGTAGTCGCCGAGGGGGTCGGTGACCGTGTCGTCGTCGGGATCCTCGTACAGGCCGATGTGCGGGCTGATCTCGGGGAGGAGATGGTCGCCGGAGAACAGCCGTCCGTAGCCCGGGAGTTGGGCGGGATGGGCCTCCTCCAGGTGGAGGCAGACGTGGCCGGGAGTGTGGCCCGGGGTCCAGATCGCGCGGACGCGGCGGCCGGCCAGGTCGAGGAGTTCGCCGGGGACGATCTCGCGGTCGGGCAACGCGGGGGAGAAGCCGGGCAGGGCGCGCGGGCGGCGAGGGGCGCGCAGGGGAGCGAGGTGTTCCTCGGGAGCGCCCGCGGCCGTGAGCTTGTCCGTCATGTACGAGAACCAGCGGTCCGGGCCGGTCCCGCGGGTGCGCCGTACGATCGCCGTGTCGGCCGCGTGCATCGCGATCCACGCCCCGGACGCCTCGCGCACCGCGCCCGACAGGCCGTGGTGGTCGGGGTGGTGATGGGTGATGACGACACCGTGGATCTCCGCGACCGACGTACCGCACGCGGTCAGTCCCGCCGCGAGCGTGTCCCACGACGCCGGGTCGTCCCAGCCCGTGTCGATCAGCACCGGTCCGCGGTCGGTGTCCACGACGTACACGAGCGTGTGGCCGAGTGGATTGTCCGGGATGGGGACCTTGACTGACCGTACGCCTCCGCCGTGGTCGGTCACGTGTGTCATGAGCTCCCCTGTCGTCGATGCCCCGATCGCCACGCTGCGGCCACTATAACTAGAACGGGTTCCACCAGGGGCGGTGTGAGTGTCGTGAAGCGCCCTGAAGCGCTGTGAGACGCCGTGAACCCGCACAGGGCGGACGGCCTGACGTCCGTTCCGTGGACTCCTCCGAGTGGAACTGGTATCAGTTCCCTATCTGATGGAGCGTCAGAGAACTGGTCCCGGGAGGCAGTCGGCCATGACCGAGCTCGTGGAACACGGACAGCTGTTCATCGGCGGGGAGTTGACCGACCCCCAGGGCACGGACGTCATCGAGGTGGTCTCGCCCCACACCGAGGAGGTCATCGGCCGCGTCCCGCACGCCTCACGCGCGGACGTCGACCGGGCCGTGGCCGCCGCGCGCCAGGCCTTCGACCACGGGCCCTGGCCGCGCATGACCCTCGACGAGCGGATCGAGGTCGTCGCACGGATCAAGGACGCCTTCGCCGTGCGGCACGAGGAGTTCGCCCGGATCATCAGCTCCGAGAACGGCACCCCGTTCACCTCCAGCGTGATGGTGCAGGCGCTCGCCTCGATGATGGCGTGGGACGCGGCGATCACGACGGCCCGCGACTTCACGTACGAGGAACGGCGGGACGGCGTGCTCGGCAAGATCCTGGTCCGGCGCGAGCCGGTCGGGGTGGTCGCGGCGGTCGTCCCCTGGAACGTCCCGCAGTTCACCGCCGCCGCCAAACTCGCCCCCGCCCTGCTCGCCGGCTGCCCGGCGATCCTGAAGGTCTCGCCCGAAACCCCGCTCGACGCCTACCTGTTGGCGGAGATCGCCACCGAGGCCGGCCTGCCCGAAGGGGTTCTCTCGATCCTCCCCGCCGACCGCGAGGTCAGCGAGTACCTGGTCGGACACCCGGGCGTCGACAAGGTCTCCTTCACCGGCTCGGTCGCCGCCGGCAAACGCGTCATGGAGGTCGCCGCCCGCAACCTCACCCGCGTCACGCTGGAGCTGGGCGGCAAGTCGGCGGCCGTGATCCTCCCCGACGCGGACGCCCAGACCGCCGTCAACGGCATCGCCCCCTTCGCCTGGATGATCAACGGCCAGGCGTGCGTCGCCCAGACCCGCATCCTCGTCCCGCGCTCGCGCTACGACGAGTTCGCCGAGGCCTTCACGGCCGCCGCCTGCGCGCTGAAGGTCGGCGACCCCCTCGACCCGGCCACCGAACTCGGCCCCCTCGTCGCCCAGCGCCAGCAGCGCCGCAGCCTCGACTACATACGGATCGGCCAGGAGGAAGGCGCCAAGATCCTCACCGGTGGCGGCCGCCCGCCCGGCCTCGACCGCGGCTGGTACGTGGAGCCCACCCTCTTCGGCGACGTCGACAACTCCATGCGCGTCGCCCGCGAGGAGATCTTCGGCCCGGTGATCTGCCTCCTGCCGTACGGCGACGAGGCCGAGGCCGTCAAGATCGCCAACGACTCCGACTACGGCCTCAGCGGCAGCGTCTGGACCGCCGACGACGAGCGCGGCGTCGACATCGCCCGCCAGGTCCGCACCGGCACCTACTCCGTCAACACCTTCAGCCTCGACATGCTCGGCCCCTTCGGCGGCTACAAGAACTCCGGCCTGGGGCGGGAGTTCGGCCCCGAGGGCTATGGCGAGTACCTGGAGTACAAGATGATCCACCTGCCCGCCGGCTACGAGCCGCCCGCCGGCGTCGTCGCGGGGAAGGGCGTCGGATGACGGGCGACCGCTGGCGGGTGGAGGTCGACCGCGCCCTTTGCATCGGCTCCGCCCAGTGCACGCACCTCGCCCCGGACGCCTTCCGCCTCGACACCGCCATGCAGTCCCACCCCACGGCCCTCGAGACCGACGCCAACGAACGCATCCTGAAGGCGGCGGAGGGCTGCCCGGTGGAGGCGATCACGATCACCCTGCCGGGGAGCGGGGAGCCGGTGTTCCCGCCGGAGGAGTAGGGGCTTACGCGGCCTGGGACGCCGAGGAGCGGCAGCGCGCCGCCGACCTCTGCCCGACGCGCGGCCGCGTCGTGAACGTCCCCGTGACCGGCGGCCGGCGCTGCGGGGAGGCCCTGCTCGCCCGATATGCCAGAAAAATCCCCTTTAGGGGGTTGCATTCCCGTGTGGGTGTTCTATCGTAGAAAACAGCCTACGAGACGAGTGAGGGAGCCGACCGGAGTAGCCGACATGGGCGAGAGGTAGCAGATCCGCCGGTGCCGACGTCGACGGTCGGGCTGAGAGGCCGGAAGGTAGCAGGACAGGACCTGATGGCGACCCCCAGCACCTGATCCGGGTAATACCGGCGCAGGGAACCCGTCTCGTAGGTCTTTTTATGCCTGCTTCCGCTATGCCTTCTTCCGCCGCTCCGGCGCCGTCAGGTCGATCAGGCGGCAGACCGTCTCGATGTCGATCTTCACCTGGGCGATGGAGGCGCGGCCGGAGAGCCAGGTGATCAGCGCCGAGTGCCAGGTGTGCTCGATGACGCGGACCGCCGACAGCTGCTCCGGGGTGGGGTGCTCCAAGCCCATCGCGTCGAGGATGATCGCGGTGGTCTGGTGGGAGACCTGATCGACCTCGGGGCTGACGCTGCGATCGGCGAAGGTGAGCGCGCGGACCATGGCGTCGGCGAGGTGGGGCTCGCGCTGCAGGGCGCGGAAGGCACGCATGAGGGTCTCGGCGACGCGCTCGGCCGCCGTCTCGCCGGACGGCGGTTTCTTCCGGAGCGTGCCGTGCATGTGCTCCAGCTGGGCCTGCATGGTGGCGACCAGCAGATGGATCTTGGAGGGGAAGTAGCGGTAGAGCGTGCCGAGGGCGACCTGCGAGGACTCGGCGACCTCACGCATCTGTACGGCGTCGAAACCGCCCCGGCTGGCCAGCTGGGCGCTCGCGTGCAGGATGCGGCGCCGACGGGCCTCCTGCCGCTCCGTGAGGGGCGGCGAGTCCGGTCGTACGGCGCCGGCTTCCACCTTGACTTCCGCAGGCATGGGTCTCGTTCCGTGACAGTCGTGACGGTCGGTGAGGGTATGCGATCAAATAGCATGCCAGGGCGTCGGCCGTGGCGTGAATCACCTGATCCATCTCTCACAGCGGTACTACCAGCCGGTAGATTCAGAGCCTCTTGAACGATCAACTCTGAAACTTGTTCTAGATTACCGTCTCGTCGTAATCTCACGGGAAATCGCAGTGAGAAGGGGGCCAGGAGTGACCGCTGAGGCCAGTCAGGCGGGGTCCCGACATGACCTCGCCGCGGACGGCGAGCGACCGCTCAATATCGCGCTCCTCACCTATAAAGGGAACCCGTTCTGCGGGGGCCAGGGCGTGTACGTACGGCACCTCTCGCGTGAGCTCGCGCGCCTCGGCCACCGGGTCGAGGTGATCGGCTCCCAGCCGTACCCCGTGCTCGACGAGGACGCCGTACCCGTCGACGGCCCGGGCCGGCTCTCCCTCACCGAGCTGCCCAGCCTCGACCTCTACCGGCAGCCCGACCCCTTCCGCACCCCCGAGCGCGGCGAGTACCGCGACTGGATCGACGCCCTCGAAGTGGCGACGATGTGGACCGGCGGCTTCCCGGAACCGCTGACCTTCTCGCTCCGCGCCCGCCGCCATCTGCGCACGCGGCGCGGCGAGTTCGACGTCGTCCACGACAACCAGACGCTCGGGTACGGGCTGTTGGGCGAGGTGGGCGCCCCGCTCGTCACCACCATCCACCACCCCATCACCGTCGACCGGCAGTTGGAGCTGGACGCGGCCGAGGGGTGGCAGCGGCGGATGTCCGTGCGCCGCTGGTACGCCTTCACCCGCATGCAGAAGAGGGTCGCGCGGCGACTGCCGTCCGTGCTCACCGTCTCCGGCACCTCCCGCCAGGAGATCGTCGACCACCTCGGCGTACGCGACGACCGTATGCACGTCGTGCACATCGGCGCCGACACCGACCTCTTCTCGCCGAATCCGGCCGTGGCCCAGGTCCCCGGCCGCATCGTCACCACCTCCAGCGCGGACGTCCCGCTCAAGGGGCTCGTCTTCCTCGTCGAGGCGCTCGCCAAGGTGCGCACCGAGCACCCGGCCGCCCATCTCGTCGTCGTCGGCAAGCGGCCCACCGAGGGCCCGGTCGCCCAGGCCGTCGAGCGGTACGGCCTCGAAGGCGCCGTCGAGTTCGTCAAGGGCATCTCCGACGCCGAACTGGTCGACCTGGTCCGCTCGGCCGAGGTCGCCTGCGTGCCCTCGCTGTACGAGGGGTTCTCGCTGCCCGCCGCCGAGGCCATGGCCACCGGTACGCCGCTGGTCGCCACCACCGGCGGAGCCATACCGGAGGTCGCCGGACCCGACGGCGAGACCTGCCTCGCGGTGCCTCCCGGCGACCCGGGCGCCCTGGCCACCGGGATCAGCCGGCTCCTCGGCGACCCGGACCTCCGGCAGCGGCTCGGCCGCGCGGGACGCGAACGGGTCCTGCAGCGGTTCACCTGGGCCAGGGCCGCCGAGGGCACGGTGGCCCACTACCGCGAGGCGATCGCCCGGGACGGGGGCCGCTCCGCCGCACCGGTGGCGGACCGAGCCGTCGAAGAAGTAGTTGAAGCAAACCGCGAAAGCGCCAACCGCGAAAGCAGGGCCACGTGCTGACCGTCGACTTCTCCCGGTTCCCGCTCGCCCCGGGGGACCGTGTCCTGGATCTCGGCTGTGGAGCGGGCCGGCACGCCTTCGAGTGCTACCGGCGCGGCGCCCAGGTCGTGGCCCTCGACCAGAACGGCGAGGAGATCCGCGAGGTCGCCAAGTGGTTCGCGGCGATGAAGGAGGCCGGGGAGGCCCCCGAGGGCGCGACCGCCACCGCCATGGAGGGCGACGCCCTCGCGCTGCCCTTCCCCGACGAGTCCTTCGACGTCGTCATCATCTCCGAGGTGATGGAGCACATCCCCGACGACAAGGGCGTACTCGCCGAGATGGTCCGGGTGTTGAAGCCCGGCGGCCGCATAGCCATCACCGTCCCGCGCTACGGCCCCGAGAAGGTCTGCTGGACGCTGTCCGACGCGTACCACGAGGTCGAGGGCGGCCACATCCGCATCTACAAGGCGGACGAGCTGCTCGCGAAGATCCGCGAGGCGGGCCTCAAGCCGTACGGCACCCACCACGCCCACGCGCTGCACTCCCCGTACTGGTGGCTGAAGTGCGCGTTCGGCGTCGACAACGACAAGGCGCTGCCCGTGCGGGCGTACCACCAGCTGCTGGTCTGGGACATCATGAAGAAGCCACTGGCCACCCGGATCGCCGAGCAGGCGCTGAACCCGCTGATCGGCAAGAGCTTCGTGGCGTACGCGACCAAGCCGCACCTTCCCTGGATCCCCGAAGAATCCGGGACCTCCGAGGAAGCCAGGACCTCCGAGGAAGCCGGGACCAAGGCCGGGGCGGCCGCCAAGTGACCACGCCCCGGACAGAACACCTGGTCCTGCCCGGGGTCCTCACCGCCGAGCAGGCCGCCGCGACCGTGCGGGGCCTCCTCGCCGTACAGCGGGAGGACGGCGCGATCCCCTGGTTCCGGGGGCACCACCTCGACCCGTGGGACCACACCGAGGCCGCCATGGCCCTGGACGCGGCAGGAGAGCACGAGGCCGCCGAGCGCGCCTACGAGTGGCTGCGCCGGCACCAGAACGAGGACGGCTCCTGGTACGCGGCGTACGCCGACGGGGACGCCGACGACGTCACCGACCGGGGCCGTGAGACCAACTTCGTCGCGTACATAGCCGTCGGCGTCTGGCACCACTACCTGGCCACCGGCGACGACACCTTCCTGGACCGCATGTGGCCGGCCGTCTACGCGGCCGTGGAGTTCGTGCTCCGGCTTCAGCAGCCCGGCGGCCAGATCGGCTGGCGCCGCGACGACGACGGCACGCCCACGGCCGACGCGCTGCTCACCGGCAGCTCCTCCGTCCACCACGCGCTGCGCTGCGCGCTCGCCATCGCCGAGCAGCGCGAAGAGCCGCAGCCCGACTGGGAGTTGGCGGTCGGCGCGCTGCGGCACGCGATACGCCGGCACCCCGAGCGGTTCCTCGACAAGGACCGCTACTCGATGGACTGGTACTACCCGGTGCTCGGCGGCGCGCTCACCGGCGCCGAGGCCAAGTCCCGCGTGGAGGAGGGCTGGGACCGCTTCGTCGTCCCCGGCTTCGGTGTCCGCTGCGTGGTCCCCAACCCCTGGGTGACCGGCGGCGAGTCCGCCGAACTCGCCCTGGCGCTCTGGGCGATGGGCGAGTCCGACCGCGCCCTGGAGATCCTCCAGTCCATCCAGCACCTCCGCGACCCCGACTCGGGCCTGTACTGGACGGGTTACGTCTACGACGACCAGGCCGTCTGGCCCGAGGAACTGACCTCCTGGACGGCCGGTTCCCTGCTGCTCGCCGTGGCCGCGCTGGGCGGCGACGAGGCGACGTGCGCGGTCTTCGGCGGGGAGCGCCTGCCGCGCGGGCTGGACGCGGAGTGCTGTTGAGCCGAGGGGGCACGTGCGGCTGAGTGGGGGCTGCCCTTGAAAGCAGGGGGTGACCCGTGCTTTTCAGGGGCGCGGGGAACCGCCCGAGCAACCGCACACCACCCGCACTCGCCTCACAGCCTCAGCCTCCCGAGCTCTTCGGCGCGTTCGGCTCTCCCGCGGAGCATTCAGTGGCGATGCATCCGGTTGGCGATCGCATGCCCCACAAACAGATAGACGACGGCCGCCAGGCCGTACCCGGCCACCACCCTCGCCCACTGCTCGTCGAAGGTGAACAGGTCGTGGGACCAGCCCGCGAGCCAGCGGGCCGCGTCATGGACGAACTGCACGAAGTCGTTCGTGCCGTTGGCGTCCAGAAGGTACATCAGGATCCACAGGCCGAGGATGAAGGCCATGATGTCGGCGACGATCGCTATGATCCGGCCCGCCTGGTTGGAGCCGCTATATCGAGACATGCCGTACGGGTAGCCCGCCGCGCTTCGCTGAAACCTCAAGGGGCTCCCGACAGACGGGACATGCTTACGAGTTGAGCTCCGCCAGCACCCGCAACGTCTCCGGATCCGGCGCGAGCACCAGCAGGTCGGTCACCGGCCCCTTCCGCCACAACTCCAGCCGCTCCGCGATGCGTTCGCGCGGGCCGACGAGCGAGATCTCGTCGGCGAAGGCGTCCGGTACGGCGAGTACGGCTTCCTCGCGCCGCCCGTCGAGGAAGAGACGCTGGATGTGCCGGGCCTCCTCCTCGTAGCCCATGCGGGCCATGAGGTCGGCGTGGAAGTTGCGCCTGGCGTGCCCCATGCCGCCGATGTAGAAGCCGAGCATCGCCTTCACGGGCAGCAGCCCTTCGGCGACGTCGTCGCAGACCTTGGCCCGGGCCATGGGCGCGATGAGGAAGCCGTCGGAGATGCCGGTCAGCGACGCCTCGTAGACATCGGTCCGCGTCGGCGACCAGTACAACGGCAGCCAGCCGTCCGCGATCCGGGCCGTCTGCGCGATGTTGCTCGGCCCCTCGGCGCCGAGCAGGACGGGCAGGTCGGCGCGGAGGGGGTGGGTGATGGACTTCAGCGCCTTGCCGATGCCGGTGCCGTCCGGCCCGTCGTACGGGAGGGGGTGGAAGCGGCCGTCCAGCTCGACGGGGGCCTCGCGCCTGAGGACTTGGCGTACGACGTCGACGTACTCCCTGGTCGCGGTGAGCGGGGACTTCGGGAACGGCCGCCCGTACCAGCCCTCGACGACCTGCGGCCCGGAGAGCCCGAGACCGAGGAGGGCGCGTCCGCCGGAGAGATGGTCCAGGGTCAGGGCGTGCATCGCGGTGGTGGTGGGCGACCGGGCGGCCATCTGGGCAACCGCCGTACCCAGCTTGATCCTTGAGGTCTGCGCCGCGATCCAGGTGAGCGGTGTGAAGGCGTCCGATCCCCAGGATTCGGCGGTCCACACCGAGTCGTAGCCGAGCCGCTCCGCCTCCTGCGCGAGCGGTACATGGTCCGCCGAGGGGCCGCGCCCCCAGTAACCGAGTGCCAGACCGAGCCGCATACGCCTGCCTCCTGACGGTGCGTCAGCTCAACGGAGCGGGAGGCGACTGTACGACAACGGCCCCCCGCCCGGAAGAGCGAGGGGCCGGTCGTACGGCGGGTTGTGGGGCGGTCCTGCGGCGGGGTGGTCAGCCGCGCTGGATGCCGCTGGTGTCCTGGAGGACACCACGGCGGCCGTCCTGGGTCTGGGCCACCAGGTTGGGGCCGCGCTGCTCGACCGCCAGGTACCAGGTGCCCGGGGCCAGTTCGGCGATCGTCGACTGCGAACCGTCCTCCGCGAACAGCGGACGGGCCACCGGCACCGCGAACCAGAACGGCGAGAAGTCGGCCGCCGGCGGCTGCGGGGCCGCGGCCTGCTGCTGCGGAGCACCACCGAACGGCGCACCCGGCCCCGGCTGCCCGGGCTGCGGCTGGCTCGCGCCGAACGGGGGCTGCTGCGCACCGGCGCCCGGGTAGCCGTAACCACCGGGCGGCTGGGCGCCGTACGGCTGCGGGGCGGCCGGACGCGGGGCGCCGACGAGCGCGGCCTTGAGGGCGGGGACGAGGGGGGTGGCGATGGCGGCGGCGGCCAGGAGCAGGGCGGCGATCAGACCGAGGATGAGACCGGCGCCGGAGTCGGGCTCCGAGCCTCCGAAGGCGCCCAGCAGTTCCTCCATCGCGCCGAACGGGTCGATGATCGACCAGAACGCGGTCCACGCGGCGAAGATGGTCAGCGCCACCCCGAGCTGGCCGACGTCGAGGCCGATGACCTTGGGCGGCTGCGGCAGCGCACGGGCGAGGACGATCAGCACCGCACCGACGATGCCGGCGACGTACATGCTCATCACCAAGCCGAGGTTGTCCCAGGCATTGGGGATGTCGTCGCCGGAGCCGTCGAACGTGTCGAGGAACGACGCGATGAACAGCAATACCGCTGCTCCGATCACGACGCCGTCGCCTCTGGTGAGGGAGCGGATATTCACTTCAGGTCCTTCGTCAGTCGTCTCGTCGTCGGTGGAGGCGTCGCCGTCACCATGTCGCCGTCAGGCCGTGGTGGGAAGCGCGGGGGTGGCCCCTCATCGTAGGGACGACCCTATCGTCCGACCGACTTGGGTGTCCGCCGGGATCATCTCGATGATCACGACCCGCCCGCTACCCACGCAGGAAACTCACGATTCCCTCAGAGTTCCCCTGCGCCGCTTTCTGCCGCCAGGCACCGCTGGTCAACAGTGCCGCGTCATGGATATCGCGCATCCCGGGGCATTCGGTGAACAGGGGCGGAACCGTTGACAGATTGAGACCGCGCGAACGTCGTTCCGTCGCACTTCGGTAAGGGCCCTTAAGCGGCCGGAGGGTTCACGGAAGAGGAGAGTTGTTCATTCTTCGAGGAAGCTCGTGATGCCGTCCGAGATTCCGCGGGCCGCCTTCTGCCGCCAGTCGCCGCTCATGAGCAGGGCCGCGTCCTTGCTGTCGCGCATGTTGCCGCACTCGATGAACACCTTGGGGACGGTCGAGAGGTTGAGGCCGCCGAGGTCGGTGCGGGTGACGATGCCGGTGCCGTCGCCGACGTAGTTGGAGGGGGCGCTGCCGGTGGCGCGGACGAAGTAGCCGGCGATGCGCTCGCCGAGGTCGCGGGAGGGGGCGACGATGGGCCGGGTGTCGGCGGCGCCGTCGTTCACCGAGCCCGGCAGGATCACATGGAAGCCGCGGTTGCCGGCCCCCGAGCCGTCCGCGTGGATCGACACCACCGCGTCCGCCTTCGCCTCGTTGCCGATGCGTGCCCGCTCGTCGATGCACGGCCCCCACGGCCGGTCGTCTTCCTGGGTGAACTCGACGGTGGCGCCCTGCCGTTCGAGGAGCGTCCGCAGCCGCCGTGCGACGTCCAGGGTGAACCTGGCTTCCGTGTGGCCGTCGTTGGTGGTCGTCCCCGTCGTGTCGCACTCCTTCGAGCCCGTCCCGATGTCCACCTTGCGGTTGATCTCGTCGGTGTGCTGGAAGTTGCCCGGATTGTGGCCCGGGTCGATCACGACGACCTTGCCCTTGAGGGCGCCGGTGGCGGCGGGCGCGGAGGCGGAGCCGGAGGGGCTCGCCTTCTTGCCGTCGCCACCGTCGTCGGCGTCGTCGCCGTTGTCACCGGAGGGGGCTCCGGTCGCCGGGGGAGTGGTCGCCGACCGGGTCTGCGGGACCGCTGCGCTGCCCGACCCGTCGTCCCCGCCGCCGGAATCCCCGACGGCCTGCCAGACGCCCCACCCGGTCACCGCCCCCACCACGATCGCGGCCACCGCCACGCTCAGCGGACGGCGGAGGGCGGAACGGCGGGGCTGGGGCGGATCGAAGTCCGGGCCTACGTACGACACGGCTGCCACGATACGGGGCCGACCACGCGCCGGGCGCACCCCTCCTCAGGAGTGGGGGCGGTGCCCAGCGCCCCTGAAGGGGCGCTCCTGCCGGGTCTCGGTGCCGGGGCAGGACTGGACTGGACTGCCGGTCGTCCGGCGGGTCAGAGTACGGGCATGCTGGAGGTGGTGATCGCGGTTCTCGGGGCTGTGGTGGGGGCGTCGGCGCTTGTCGTGAGCATCGCCGGGCACCGGCACAACGTCCGTCAGGCCGGGCGGCTGGCGGAGCGGGAACGCCGTATCGAGGCCCGGGAGCGCGAGGCCGATCAGCGGGAGCGGCTGATCCAGTCGTCGATGCTGCACGTGGCGATGGTCAGCAGCCCCTCGGCGCTCGCGGAGGGGTACGAGCGGTGGCGCCTCGAAGCGGTCAACACCAGCAACCAGCCCCTCGTCCAGCTGGCCGTCCACTACGACGGCGTACGCCTCGACGGCCGTGACATCCTGCCCGCCGGAGGTGTGCTCACGGCCCACCTCCCGATGACCTCCGCCGCCGGCTCACCGCCCTCGCCCCTCCTCTGCTCCGTCGAGTTCACGGACAGCTCCGGCAGCCGCTGGCGCCGCCTGGCGACGGGCCAACTCCAGCCCCAGGCCGCGGCCACCGGCGAAGAGGCCCACTGGCAGACCCCGGTGGCACCCATCGTCGGCCCCCTGCCCCCTCCCCTCTTCAGCGGAAGCCCCTCCGGGGCCGTGCCCTCACAGCGCGCGACGCCCCCACCGGAACCACCCCTGTCCAAACGGGCCTACGTCCCTGCAGTTGCAGCCGTGATCGCCGTCGTGGCGGCCGCCGTCTACCTGCTCGTCCGGTACGTGGGCTAGCGGTCCGGCAAAACGCGTGACCGCCGGGCAGGCCGCTGACCAGCGGTGGGCGTACGCGCTGTCGCAAGGTAGAGTCGTGCGGTTACGTCTGGTTGTGGGGCAGGGCTTCGTCGTGCGGTGCGTGGAGCCCTGGTGGGAGGGCCTGTAGCGCATGAGTCGTCGCTCCAACGGGTTGGCCGGGATCTGGGCCGAGGCACAACGCCAGCAGCAGCGCCAGGCGGAGGCGCGGGCGCGGCAGCAGCGGGAGTACGAGCGGCAACAGCGCGCGTACCAGCGGGACTTGGCGCGCAGCCAGCGGGAGCAGCAGGCGGCGTACCGGCAGCAGAGGGAGGCGGAGGCGCGACGGCGTACGGAGGAACTCGACGCGCGCGTCGCGGCGTTGGAGGGCCTGCTGGTCGCCGGGTGCCGGGCCTCCGCGTTCCGGGCGGCCTCCCTGACCCGTCCCGAACGGCTGGAGCCGTTCTCGCCAGGGCCGCTCGCCCAGCCCGTACCCATGCCGGACCCCAACCACTACCAGGCGCAAGGCGGTTGGACCGCCCAGCGCCGCGCGCAGGCCCAGGCCGAGGCGCGCGCCCGGTTCGAGCACGACTGGCACGCCGCCCAGGCCGCCGAGGCGCAGCGGCAGCACCAACTGGAGCAGTACCGGCGGCAGTACGAGCAGTGGGCCGAAGGACAGCGGGCGGAGATCCGCCGGCACAACGCCGGGCTCGCGGAGATGGCGACGGCGCTGCGGGGCGGCGACCCGGAAGCCGCGGTCGACTACTTCTCCGCCGCCCTCTACGCCTCGGCCGCCTGGCCCGACGGTTTCCCCCGGGGCGTGTCCGCCGCGTACGACTCGGCGGCCCGGCAACTGGTCCTGGACTGGGAGCTGCCCCGGTACGACATCGTCCCCGAGGTGAAGACCGTCCACTACATGCCGAGCGTCGACCAGGACAAGGAGCGACCGCGTCCGGTCACCCAGCGGCGGGCGCTGTACCGGGACGTCCTCGCGCAGTGCGTCCTGCTGGTGCTGCACGACCTCTTCGCCGCCGACGAGTTCGGCGCCCTGGAGTCGGTGGTCCTGAACGGGTTCGTGGACGACCACGATCCGGCGACCGGACGCCGGGCCCAGATCTTCCTGGCGACCGTGACGACCTCCCGGTCGGTGTTCACCGGGCTGCATCTGGAGCAGGTGAGCGCCGTCGACTGTCTGACGGACGGGCTCCGGGGGCAGTTGTCGTCCCGCCCGGACCAGCGCACCCCCGTGCGGACCGGCCGCAGGCCCGACGACGTGGGCAACGGCGTCGTCACCCACGGCGGCGACGAGGACCCCGACCTGCTGGAGATGGACCCCCTCGCCTTCGAGCAGCTCGTCGCGGAGCTCTTCCGGGCGATGGGCATGCAGGCGGTGACGACCCAGCGCTCCAACGACGGCGGCGTGGACGTCGACGCCCTCGACCCGACCCCGATCCGGGGCGGCAAGATCGTCGTACAGGTCAAGCGCTACCGCAACACCGTCCCGCCCACCGCCGTCCGCGATCTGTACGGCACTGTCCAGGACGCCGGCGCCAACAAAGGCGTCCTGGTGACCACGTCCAAGTTCGGTCCCGGCTCCCACACCTTCGCCCACGGCAAACCACTGGAACTCGTCTCCGGGCGCGAACTCGTCGACCTGCTCCACCGGCACGGGCTCCGTGGACGCCTGGGCACGGGCGAGCGCCCCGCCCCCGCCTCTCCCGCCCTCCCCGCCCAGCGGACCTCACCGGACGACGCCCGGACCGGCGCGGCCCCGGACCATGTCGACCACAGTGTGCTCGGCATGTCCTGGACCGGCGGCGTCGCCCTGGATGTCTGCGCGCTCGTCTGCCACGGGGACCGGGTCCTCAGCGACGACCACTTCGTGTTCTACAACAACCTGCGCACCCCCGACGGCACGGTCCGCGCCGTCCCCCCGACCGCGCCCGACAAGGCCGCGATCCAGGTCTCCTTCGACGCACTGCCGGACACCGCCGACCGCCTCGTCCTCGTGGCCGCGATCGACCCGGCCGTGAACCCCGACGCCGATCTCTCCGGCTTCACCGACGCCCACATCCGCCTCCTGGACCCCTCCCGTGCCGAACAGGGCCGCCTGGAGGTCTCCGACGGCCGCACCGGCGAGACGGCACTGACCCTCGGCTCCTTCCGCCGCCGAGCCAACGGCGACTGGGACTTCGTCCTCGGCGGCAAGGGCTACGGCGGAGGCCTGGAGGAACTGGTCCAGGACTACGGCATCGAGGTGGCGTAGCGGACATGCCCCGGGCGGTGCAGGTGAGATGCCCAGGGTGGGGCAGGTCGGATGCCCGGGGCGGCGCGGGTCAGACCCCGGTCCCCGTCCGCCGCAGCACCCGCAGGGAGTCCGTCGCCGAGACCTCCGTGAAGGCGCCGGACTCCAGCGCCCTGAGGTAGACGCGGTACGGGGCCTGGCCGGTGAACTCGTCGACGGGGTCGGGGAAGACGTCGTGGATGACGAGGAGACCGCCGGGGGCCACATGCGGGGCCCAGCCCTCGTAGTCGGCGGTGGCGTGCTCGTCCGTGTGACCGCCGTCGACGAAGACGAGGCCGAGCGGCGTGCCCCAGAAGGCGGCTACCTGCGGGGAACGGCCGACCACCGCGACGACGTGGTCCTCCAGTCCGGCCTGGTGGAGGGTGCGCCGGAACGTGGGGAGCGTGTCCATCCGGCCGACCTCGGGGTCGACCGTGGACTCGTCGTGGTACTCCCAGCCCGGCTGCTGCTCCTCGCTGCCCCGGTGGTGGTCGACCGTGATCGCCGTGACCCCCGCCGCACGCGCCGCGTCGGCCAGCAGGATCGTGGACCGGCCGCAGTACGTCCCGACCTCCAGCAACGGCAGCCCCAGCCGCCCCGCCTCCACCGCCGCCGCGTACAGGGCCAGCCCCTCACCCACGGGCATGAACCCCTTGGCCGACTCGAAGGCGGCGAGAACCTCCGGCTCGGGAGCCGGGTTCGCCGGGGTGGGGGCCGCGGACATGGGTCCTCCGTGCTTGTCGTACGCGCTGGTGGGTGACGCGAGGGAGCTCCGCCCGTACGTCACCGGGGGCGTCCCATGCTGTCGACCGGGGTCGCCCCATGCTGTCACGTGCGTGGCCGGCGGCCGCGGCAGGTCGCCCGCGGCAGGGGCCTCAGGACACCCGCTCGGTCGGGCGTTCGACGGCCGCCGTGCCCTCCTTGCCGGTGCGGCCGCCGGCGTCGGTCTCGCTGCTCGCCCGCAGGGTCGGGCCGGGGGCCGGACGGCGGCCCGGCAGGAACACGGCCAGGAGGAGGCCGACGGTGACCGCGGCCGTGGCGATCAGGAAGGAGACGCGGAAGCCGTGCATGGTGGGGACCGCGACGCCACCGACGTGGTGCGCGGTGTTGGCCAGCACCATGCCGATGACGGCGCTCGACACGGACGTACCGATGGAGCGCATGAGGCTGTTGAGGCCGTTCGCGGCGCCCGTCTCGGAGGGGTCCACGGCGCCGACGATCAGTGCCGGGAGCGAGGAGTAGGCGAGGCCGATGCCCGTGCCGATGACGACCGACACGACCACGGTCTGCCAGGCGGCGCTCATCAGGCCGAGGCCGGCGCCGTAGCCGACCGCGATGATCAGCAGGCCGAGGATGAGGGTGGTCTTGGGCCCGTACTGGGCGGAGATCCGGGCGTAGACCGGTGCCGTGAACATCATCGTCAGACCGAGGGGGGCCACGCACAGGCCCGCGACGACCATCGACTGGCCGAGGCCGTAGCCGGTGGACGAGGGGAGTTGGAGGAGCTGGGGCAGGACGAGCGAGATGACGTAGAAGGAGACGCCGACCATGATCGAGGCGAGGTTGGTGAGGAGCACCTCGCGGCGGGCGGTGGTGCGCAGGTCCACCAGGGGCGCGGGGACGCGCAGTTCCAGGAGGCCCCAGAGGAGCAGGACCACCGCCGACGCGGCGAACAGCCCGAGCGTGGTCGCGGAGGTCCAGCCCCAGTCGCTGCCCTTGGTGATGGGGAGAAGGAAGAGGACCAGGCCGAGGGAGAGACCGAGTGCGCCGAGGTGGTCGAAGGTGCCCTCCGCGCGGGTCCTCGTCTCCGGTACGGCGACGAGGGTGAGGACCATCGAGAGGACGCCGAGGCCGGCGGCGCCGAAGAAGAGGACGTGCCAGTCGGTGTTCTGCGCGACCGCGGCGGCGAGCGGCAGCGCGAGTCCGCCGCCGACGCCTATGGACGAGCTCATCAGGGCCATGGCGGAGCCGAGGCGTTCCCGGGGCAGCTCGTCACGCATCAGGCCGATGCCCAGCGGGATCACGCCCATGGAGAAGCCCTGGAGGGTACGGCCGACGATCATGGGGACGAGCGCGCTGGTGAAACCGCTGATCAGCGCGCCGACCACCATCACGGCGAGGCTGGCGAGCAGCATGCGGCGCTTGCCGTAGAGGTCGCCGAGCCGGCCCATGATCGGGGTGGCCACGGCGCCGGAGAGCAGGGTCGAGGTCAGGACCCAGGTGGCGTTGCTGGGGGAGGTGTCCAGCAGCTGCGGGAGGTCCTTGATCACCGGGACCAGCAGGGTCTGCATCACCGCGACGACGATTCCCGCGAAGGCCAGCACCGGGACGATCGCCCGGTTCGAGCCGACCGGTCCGGCCGCCCTCGTGATCGGCCGGTCGTTCGGTGTCGGTGTGTGCGGCTGCGTCATGGAGCGGGGCCTCCTGGCCGGGTGAGAGTGCGTGCCATCTGAACCTCGTGCGCCTGGGCAACTATTCCGTTGTTTTGAGTGACTAACGAAAGCTTGACCCGTCCTTGGGAAAGTGACGTGCCGTCAGGAGCCTTCACATGTGCGTGCGGCTCGGCTATACAGAGGGTCGCCGGACTGGAACGCGTTCTAGACGGGTGGGTTCCAGGTCCCCGTGACGACCTCGGTGCGACCGCTGGTGCGGACGGTCGTGCCGAGGTTCCCCGACCCGATCCACCGCCACCAGCCACCCACGGCACAGGAGCCCCATGCCCATCGACGCCGCCAAGGCCCTCGCGGCCGAGCCCCGTTCCGCCGAGATCGTGTGGAGCCGCAAGGACGTGCTGCTCTACCACCTCGGGATCGGCGCCGGCATCCCCGCGACCGACCCCGACGAGCTGCGCTACACGCTGGAGTCCCGGCTGCACGTCCTGCCGAGCTTCGCGACCGTCGCGGGGGCGGGCTCGCCGGACGTCATCGGCGGCCTGAACGCACCCGGCGTCGACGTGGACCTCGCCAAGGTCCTCCACGGCGGCCAGCGCGTCGAGCTGCGCCGGCCGATCCCGGCCGAGGGGCGGGCGACGGCGACCTCGCGCGTGGCGGCGGTGTACGACAAGGGCAAGGCGGCCGTCCTGGTGATGCGGACCGAGGTGGCCGACGCCGAGGGGCCGCTGTGGGTGAACGAGGCGCAGATCTTCGTACGGGGAGAGGGCGGCTGGGGCGGTGAGCGCGGGCCGTCCGCGCGGCAGGAACCGCCGGCCACCGCACCCGACAAGGAGGTCGAGCGGGTGGTCCGCGAGGACCAGGCGCTGCTCTACCGGCTCTCCGGCGACTGGAACCCGTTGCACGCGGACCCGGAGTTCGCCGCGCGCGCCGGGTTCGACCGGCCGATCCTGCACGGGCTGTGCACGTACGGGATGACGCTGAAGGCCGTGGTGGACACGGTGCTCGGCGGGGACGTCGGCAGCGTCCGCTCGTACGGGACGCGCTTCGCGGGAGTCGTCTTCCCGGGCGAGACCCTCCGCATCCGGATGTGGCAGGCGGACGAGCGCTCGGTGCGGGTGACGGTGACGGCGGTCGAGCGGGACGACGCGCCGGTGCTGGCGGACACCGTCGTCGAGCACGCATGAGCAGCTCGGTACAGCCGTGACGAGCGGCTCAGGACAACCGTAGGGGACAGGTACTCCCGGGAGGGGTCGCACCATGCGCGCAGCCGTACTGCACGAGATCGGTCAGGACAAGCTGGACGTGCTCGACGACGTCGAGGCGGTGGGCTTCGGGCCGGGCAGGGTGAGGATCCGGGTGCGGGCCACCGGACTGTGCCACTCGGACCTGTCCGCGATGGCCGGGGTGCTGCCGCAGCCCGGACCGTTCGTCCCCGGGCACGAGGGCGCCGGCGAGATAGTCGAAGTCGGGGAAGGCGTACAGGACTTGAAGCCCGGCGACCGGGTGGTCGTGTGCTGGCTCCCGGCCTGCGGCAACTGCCCGGCCTGCAAGCGCGGCCAGACCCAGCTCTGTCTCGCCGGGTTCCTGAACGCCGGTACGCCCAACTTCAGGCGGCCCGCCGGGGACGTCTTCGGCTTCGCGGGCACCGGCACCTTCGCCGAGGAGGTCGTCGTCGACGCCGGCTGCGCCGTGCCGATACCGGACGACGTGCCCTTCGACATCGGCGCCCTCATCGGCTGCGGCGTCACCACCGGGCTCGGCGCGGCCCTCAACACCGCCGATGTGGAGGCCGGTTCGTCGGTCGCCGTCATCGGCTGCGGGGGCGTCGGCATCTCCGCGATCCAGGGCGCCCGGCTCAAGGGCGCCGCCGAGATCGTCGCCGTCGACCCCGTGGTCTCGCGGCGGGAGGCGGCGCTCAGGTTCGGCGCCACCCAAGCGATCTCACCGGAGGAACTGGCCGACGCGAAGCAGTCCGTCACCGCCGGCGAGGGCTTCGACTACGTCTTCGAGGTCGTCGGCCGCTCGTCCACCGCCCGCACCGCGTACGAGGCCACCCGGCGCGGCGGCACACTGGTCGTCGTCGGCGCGGGCGCGCTGGACGACTTCCTCCAGCTCAGCATGTTCGAGCTGTTCTTCGACGAGAAGCGGATCCTGCCCTCCATGTACGGCGGGGGAGACGTCCTGCGCTCCTACGAGCGGGCCATCGCCCTCTGGCGGGCCGGCCGTATCGACCTCGCGGGCCTGATCACCCACCGGGTGGCACTCTCGGACATCAACGAGGCGCTGGACCAGATGCGGACCGGGGTGGCACTGCGGACCTGCATCGAGATCTGACCACCGCCAGGGTGCGAGAGGAGAGGGGCTCGGGAATGGCATGGCCACTCGAAGGACTGTCCGCCATCGTCACCGGCGCGGGGCGCGGGCTCGGCCGGGCCGAGGCGCTGGAGCTGGCCCGGCTGGGCGCGGCCGTCGTCGTCAACGACTACGGCCGGCCGGGACGGGACGGCTCCGGTGAGGTGTCCACCGGCCCCGCCGAGGAGGTCGCGGCGTCGATCCGGGCGGCGGGCGGCCGTGCGGTGGCCCACACCGGGGACGTGTCCGATCACCAACAGGCCCGGGAACTCGTCGAGTTGGCGGTCGCCGAGTTCGGCAAGCTGGACATCCTCGTCAACAACGCCGGCATCCTGCGCGACCGCATGGTCTTCTCCATGTCCGAGGACGAGTGGGACTCGGTGATCCGGGTGCATCTCAAGGGGCACTTCAACACGACCCGTTTCGCCTCCGCCCACTGGCGCACCCGGGCGAAGTCGGGCGACGGCGGACCGGTGTACGGGCGCGTCGTCAACACCTCCTCGGAGGCCTTCCTCGCCGGATCGGCCGGCCAGCCCAACTACGCCGCCGCGAAGGGCGGAATCGTCGGGCTGACCACCTCCACGGCCCTCGCGCTCGCCAAGTACGGCGTCACCGCGAACGTCATCTGCCCGCGCGCCCGGACCCGGATGACCGAGGACGTCTTCGCGGGACTGCCGGGCCGGGTGGAGGGCGACGGCGCCGGTTCCCACGGAAGCGGCGCCCTCGACCCGCTCGCCCCCGAACATGTCGCCCCCCTCGTCGGCTACCTGGCCTCGCCCGCCGCCGCCCAGGTCAACGGCCAGCTCTTCGTCGTCCACGGCGGCATGGTCGCGATCGTCGAACGACCGCGAGTACGGGCCCAGTTCGACACCAAGCAGGACGCCTTCACGTACGACGAACTCGACGGCCTGCTCACGCCGTACTACGTCGACCGGCCGGAGGGGGAGACGTTCGCGGCGGCGGAGGTGCTGGGGCTGCGGCACGGCTCGAGGGCGGCCCCGTGAGCGGCGCGGACCCCGTGCCCACAACGCGAACGGCCCCGCCCGTCGATGACGGGCGGGGCCGGGCGTCAAAGCGATGACCCGCTCTGGTGTCGCATTGACGTTTCTCCAGAGGCCTTCGGAGGGGACTCGTGCCGCCGTTCAGGCGGACGCCGTCGACTCCGTGTGCTCGGCCGGCTTGCGGTGGCGCCCCCGAGGGGTCGCCTTCTCGGCTTCGTGGGCCGAGATCTGCCCTCGGTGCCTGCCGTGGCCTTCCACCTCGTGGGGGTTGGCGGTGGGCGGCTGTGTGCTGTGCGCGTCGCTCATTGGAAGTGTTCCCCGTCGAATGATCTTCTTACCAGGGGGTAATTTTATCGGGCGTTCGCGCACGGCCCGAAGGCGCTCAAGGGCGTGTCGGCCCCGCCGCGTCCACTTCGCCCGCACTCCGCACACCGCCTTCACCCGACGGTCACCTCCTCCGGCACGCGCCCCTCCAACGGCGCCTGCTGCAACGGCACGGGCCGGGCGACGACGGGTGCGGACGGCTCCGCCCCGGCAGGACCCGCCCCCGCCGCACCGGTGCCGGACAGGTCCACATCCGACGGTTCGCCGCCCGGCGCTCCGCCGCCCGGCGCTCCGCCGCCCGGCGCTCCGCCGCCCGGCGCTCCGCCGCCCGGCGCTCCGCCGCCCGGCGGTCCGCCGCCCGGCGGCTGCCCGCCCGCCGGATGCCCGACCGCCGGTTCGGACCCGGGCGAGCCCCTCCCGGCCTCCACGACCGGCGCCCCGGCGCAGTTCGGACCCGTTGCCCGCGCAACCTCTCGGCGGCCCCCCTCCATGCCCCCCTCCCGGGACTCCTCCGCCTCCTCCCCCCAACGCACCCCCACCCGAGCCACCCCGCACCGCACCACCCCCGTGCTGTACGGCAGTTGCAGCACGCCCTCCCGGCTCCACAGCCCGGTCCCCGCCAACCAGCCCTCGGGGGCGGGCAGATGGAGGATCCGCCGTGCGGCCGGACGCCAGACGCCGACCCAGCTGCCGCGCATGCCGTCGACGCGCAACGCGACCCCGCAGCTCTCGGGGGTCAGGATCTGGCCCGGCTGGATGGCGAAGGGGGTGATGCGGTGGCCGTCGGGAACCCGCAGGCACTCCGGGAAGCGGACCGGCAGCGTGCTGCCGAGCACGCCCCAGCCGAGCCGGTCCTGGCCGGGCGCGTCGGAGCGGATCAGGAGCAGTCCGCTGTCGGGGTCGGCGAGCAGCAGCCGGTCGTTGCTGTCGTCCGCGATCTGCAACAGCGGCGACACCGCGCCGCCCTGCTCCAGATCGACGACCACCGACTTCGTCCGGCCGTCCAACTCCTGGTCCAGGGCGAGCAGCCGGCCCGTCCCGTCCAGCCAGACCCCGCCCGAGCACCGCCCCGGCACCTGCGCCAGCAGCTCCGGTCCGAACGCGCCGCCCGCCACCAGCCACACGGTCGTGGCGCTCCGGCCCAGGGCGAGGGCGTACGCCAGCTCCCCGCACGGCGAGGGCGGCAGCAGCCGCAACGCGGCCGCCGGGTCGGCGCATTCGACCCCGCCGAGCTGGAGTTCGCCGGTGCCGGGGCCCGTCGGGTAGAGGAGCGAGAACAGATGCCGGCCGGCCGCCAGCCGGTGGATGAGGACCCGGCCGTCGGTCATGGGGAGCACCTCGGTGCCGGGCTCCTCCGGCTGGTTGCCGGGCAGGGGCACGGCGTACGGCTCGGGGCCGTCCAGGGTCCAGCGCTCGGGGAACCAGGACTCGCCGTCGAGGGCGAGACGTGCCGCGTACGTCCCGTCGGCGGTGATCACACAGCCGGGCGGCGCCGCGGCCCCTTCGCTCCCGCCCCAGCCGCCGCCGAAGCGTCTGCCGTCGCCGAAGCCGCTGCCGTCGCTGAAGCCTCGGCCCTCGCCGAAGCCACTGCCCTCGCTGAAGCCTCTGTCGTCACCGCCGCCCTTGGGGTCGTTGCCGCCGTTACCCGCGCCGGTTTCGTTCTCGTCGCTCTCCCGTCCCGTCTCGTTCCCGTGGCCCGTCGTGGGTGAGGGGGGTGTACAGGCCGTCATCGTTCGATCACCTCCGGCGACGAAGCTAGTTTTCGTACGCACAGACGTGAGGCAACCCACGCCCCCTTCACACATAAGGGTGCTCCTCACCTGATTCACCTGAGGGAACGGCGACGGATGTGCTGGCCGAGGGTCGGCTGGTCAAGTGACCCGCGGCAGGTCGGGGACGGGAGCGGTGCAGGTAGCCTGTGGTGCGTGCCCCGTCTGTCTGAAGTCATCGCCGCGCTCGACGCCCTCTGGCCGCCCGAGAGGGCCGAGGGGTGGGACGCGGTCGGCACGGTCTGCGGAGACCCCGACCAGGAGGTCAGGCGGGTGCTGTTCGCCGTCGACCCGGTCCGGGAGATCGTCGAGGAAGCGGTGAAGCTGGACGCGGACCTGCTGGTCACCCACCATCCGCTCTACCTGCGCGGTACGACGACGGTGGCGGCCTCCACGTTCAAGGGCCACGTCGTGCACACCCTCATCAAGAACGACATCGCGCTGCACGTCGCCCACACCAACGCCGACACCGCCGACCCCGGAGTCAGCGACGCTTTGGCGGGGGCCCTGGACCTGCGGGTCGTACGCCCCCTCGTGCCGGACCCCTCCGACCCCGCCGGCCGTCGTGGTCTCGGCCGCGTCTGCGAGCTGGACCACCCGCTGACGGTGCGGGAACTGGCCGCCCGGGCCGCCGAACGGCTGCCCGCCACCGCGCAGGGCATCCGGATCGCCGGCGACCCCGAGGCGCTCGTCCGCACGGTCGCCGTCAGCGGCGGCTCCGGCGACAGCCTCTTCGACGACGTACGCGCGGCCGGCGTCGACGCCTTCCTCACCGCGGACCTGCGCCACCACCCGGCCTCCGAGGCCGTCGCCCGCACCACGGAAGCCACCGCCACCCCCCTCGCGCTGCTGGACGCGGCGCACTGGGCCACCGAGTGGCCCTGGTGCGAGCTGGCGGCCGCCCAGCTCGACGAGATCTCCGACCGGGAGGGATGGGGACTGCGCGTCCACGTCTCCAAGACGGTCACCGACCCCTGGACCGCCCACGCGGCGCCCTCCACCACTTCTGACCCACTGGGAGCCCCCAACTGAACGCCGCGCCCGCCGACCAGATCCGACTCCTCGACGTCCAGGCCCTGGACGTACGCCTGCAGCAGCTCGCGCACAAGCGGAGGTCGCTGCCCGAGCACGCCGAGATCGAGTCGCTGACGAAGGACCACACCCAGCTGCGCGACCTGCTCGTGGCCGCGCAGACCGAGGAGAGTGACACCGCCCGCGAGCAGACCAAGGCCGAGCAGGACGTGGACCAGGTGCGTCAGCGCGCCGTCCGTGACCAGCAGCGCCTGGACTCGGGCGCGGTCAGCTCCCCGAAGGACCTGGAGAACCTCCAGCGCGAGATCGCCTCCCTCGCCAAGCGGCAGGGTGATCTGGAGGACATCGTCCTGGAGGTCATGGAGCGCCGGGAGTCCGTGCAGGAGCGGGTCGCCGAGCTGACCGAGCGGGTCGGAGCGGTCCAGGGCAAGGTCGACGACGCGACCGCCCGCCGGGACGCCGCGTTCGACGAGATCGACGGCGAGGTGGCGACGGTGACGAAGGAGCGCGAGGTCATCGCGGCCGCGGTCCCCGCGGACCTCCTCAAGCTCTACGACAAGCTGCGCGACCAGCAGGGCGGCATCGGCGCGGCCAAGCTGTACCAGCGCACCTGCCAGGGCTGCCGCCAGGAGCTGTCGATCACCGACATCAACGAGATCCGCAAGGCCGCCGCCGACACGGTCGTGCGCTGCGAGAACTGCGGCCGCATCCTGGTGCGCACGGCGGAGTCGGGCCTGTAGCGGCGGCCGTACGGGACAGACCAAGAGGCTGATGTGGTGCGGGAGTTCATCGTCGAGGCCGACGGCGGTTCCCGGGGCAACCCGGGGCCCGCGGGCTACGGTTCCGTCGTCCTCGACCCGGTGACGGGCGGGACGTTGGTGGAGGCCGCCGAGTACATCGGCGTCGCCACCAACAACGTCGCCGAGTACCGGGGGCTCATCGCGGGCCTGAAGGCGGCGTACCAGCTGGACCCGGCGGCCGCCGTCCGCGTCCGCATGGACTCCAAGCTCGTCGTGGAGCAGATGTCGGGCCGCTGGAAGATCAAACACCCCGACATGAAGCCCCTGGCCGCCGAGGCCGCCCGCGTCTTCCCACTCGGCCAGGTCACCTACGAGTGGATCCCCCGCGACCAGAACAAACACGCCGACCGCCTGGCCAACGAGGCGATGGACGCGGGGAAGCGGGGGGAGCGGTGGTCGCCGTCGGCGTCCACCGCGGAGCTGGACACACGGGCGTCGCGGGCCGCGACACCGGAGCCCTCGGGTCCGCCCGGGGACGCGGTGGCGGGCGCGGCGAGAGCCAGGGCGGCACTGGCGGGGGCACGAGACGCGACCACCGGCGGCCACGGGTCAGCATCGCGGCCAGCGATTGTGACTGACGCCGCCGCGACTCCGGGCACGTCACCCGAGGTTCCCGGCAATGCGTCGGCGACTTCGACCACTTCGACCACTTCGGCCGGCTTGCGGAGCGCGGATGAGGCTTTGGCCGGCCGGGCGGGCGCTGCCGAGGTTGCGGATGGTGCGGGGAGGGCTGCCGAGGTCCCGGGTGGCCCGGTGAATGCTGCCGATGTTCCGCTCAGCCAGGGGGACGCTGCCGATACGCCGGCCGATCCCGCGCGCGCCCCCCACGCTCCGTCTGACTCCCCCCTCTCCGTTCCCTCGACCCGCTCGACGCCTCCCACCGGTTCGTCCCCGGCCCCGGCCCCGTCCCCCGCCCCGGCCTCGGCTGGTCGGTCGGCCGGGCGCGCGGCGGAGCCCGGCGGCGAGGCCCGTACGGTGTCCCCCACGGCTGCCACCGTCCCCGGCGCCCCCCGGCCCGGCAAAGCCGGCGCCGATCTCCGTGCCGCGAGGAACGTCGCCTCCGCCGCTCCCGACCTCGGCGCCCCCGCCACCTTCGTGCTGCTGCGGCACGGCGAGACGCCCCTCACCCCCCAGAAGCGGTTCTCGGGGAGCGGCGGCTCGGACCCCTCCCTCTCCGACGTCGGCCGGTATCAGGCGGAACGGGTCGCCGCCGCCCTGGCCACTCGCGGGACCATCCAGGACGTCGTGTCGTCGCCGTTGGCCCGGTGCCGGGAGACGGCGGGGATCGTCGCGGCCCGGCTCGGGCTCGGGGTGACGATCGATGACGGGCTGCGCGAGACGGACTTCGGCGCGTGGGAAGGCCTCAGCTTCGGCGAGGTGCGGGAGCGCTACCCGGACGACATGAACGCCTGGCTGGCCTCCCCGGACGCCGAACCCACCGGCGGCGGCGAGAGCTTCGAGGCCGTGGCCCACCGGGTCGCCGCCACCCGGGACAAGCTGGTCGCCGCACACAGGGGCCGCACCGTCCTGCTGGTCACCCACGTCACGCCGATCAAGACCCTCGTACGCCTGGCCCTCGGCGCACCCCCGGAGTCCCTGTTCCGCATGGAGCTGTCGGCGGCATCCCTGTCGGCCCTGGCGTACTACGCGGACGGCAACGCCACCCTCCGCCTTCTCAACGACACGTCACACCTGCGCTGAACGGCGGTCGCGGAGGCCCGCCGCCTCCCGGGCCAGCCCCTCGATCCGCCCCCACTCCCGCGCCGCCACGGCATCGGCGGGCAGCATCCAAGTGCCGCCCACACAGCCGACGTTGGGGAGGGACAGATACTCCGGCGCGTCGGCGGCCCCGATCCCGCCGGTCGGACAGAAACGGGCCTGGGGGAGGGGCCCGGCGAGCGACCTCAGATACGTCGTACCGCCCGCCGCCTGGGCCGGGAAGAACTTCATCTCGCGCACTCCGCGCTCCAACAGCGCCACGACCTCCGACGCCGTCGACACCCCCGGCAGGAACGGCACCCCGGACGCCCGCATCGCCTCCAGCAGTACGTCCGTCCAGCCCGGGCTGACCAGGAAACGAGCGCCCGCCGCGACGGACTCCGTCACCTGCGCGGGGGTGATGACCGTACCCACCCCGACCACCGCCTCCGGAACCTCCGCCACGATCGCCCGTACGGCATCGAGCGCGGCCGGCGTCCGCAGGGTCACCTCGATCGCCGGCAACCCACCCGCGACCAGCGCCCGCGCGAGCGGCACGGCGTCTGCGGGGTCGTCGACGACGACCACCGGCAGCACGGGCGCCAGGTCGAGGACGGAGACGCGCGAACGCGGGGACGGGGGCAGCGATGAGGACATGCGGTCATCCTGCCCCGGCCGCCCAGCATGCACAACGCGCGTTGCGCATGCTGCAATGACTTGCCTAACTGTGGCGGGCGCTGACGGTGAGGGTCAGTGAACCTCGGTCACCAGTACATCCAGCGTCCACGCCTTCCCGGCGCCCACCGGAGGCTCCACCTCCACCACGTACCCGAGATCCCGCAGCGCCTCCACCAGCTCCGCCGGGCCCTTGGGCGCGATCCCGGCCGACAGCAGGCTCCGTACGATGCGGCCCTTGGTCGCCTTGTTGAAGTGGCTGACGACCTTCCGCGTCGGCGCGTGCAGCACCCGTACGTTCGCGGTCCGCCCGGCGACCTCGCCCTTCGGCTTCCACGCGGCCGTGTACGCCGAGGAGCGCAGATCGAGGACGAGGCCATCGTCGGCGGCCTCGGGGAGCGCCGACGCCATCGGCGTACGCCAGTGCGTGCCGAGCGCCCCGATGCCGGGCAGCTTCACGCCCATCGAGCAACGGTAGGAAGGGATACGGTCCGTCACGCGCACCGCACCCCACAGCCCCGAGAAGACCAGCAGCGAGCGCGCCGCCCGCTGCTTCGCGGCGGTCTCCAGGGTGGCCAGGCCGAGGGCGTCGTACAGCACGCCCGTATAGATCTGCCCGGCCGGCCGAGCCCCCGCCGTCAACAGCTCCGCGTTCTTGGCGACCTCCCCACGCAGCCCCTCACTGAGCCCGAGCACCTCACACGCCTTGTCCTCGTCCCCGGCGCACAGCTCCACGAGCTCCCCGATCACAGCCTCCCGCGCCCCGGTCAGCGACGGCAGCGAAAGCCCCTCCAACTTCAGGGGAGCGCCACCCGAGGAGGGGGCCTTGCCTTCGGACGGGGGCAGCAGGACGAGCACGGGGACTCCTTCTGTAGGGCTCCGCGACAGGGTACGGGGTGGAAGGAGGCCCTCCGAGTCCGGCCGCCCGCGGTCGGGATGCTCCCGTCTGCCGCCGGAATGCGCCCCCGCTTGCCGTCGGGATGCCGTCCCGTCCGCCCCGCCCTACGCTCGACCCATGCCCCGCCGCCATCTCCGCGTCAAGGCCGCCGCCGAGGCTCCCCTGCGGGCGGCCCTGCGCGCGCTGCGCGGGGAACTCGGTGTGCCCGACGCCTTCCCGCTCCAGGTCCTCGTCGAGGCGGAGCACGCCGCGAAGTCACCGCGCCTCCCGTCGTACGACGCCACGGACATCCCCCTCTTCACCATCGACCCACCCACCTCCACCGACCTCGACCAGGCGATGCACCTGTCGCGACGGCCGGGCACGGGCCCAGGCGCCGGCGGCTACCGCGTCCGTTACGCCATCGCCGACGTAGCCGCCTTCGTCACCCCCGGCGGCGCCCTCGACGCCGAGGCCCACCGCCGGGTGACGACCCTCTACTTCCCCGACGACAAGGTCCCCCTCCACCCCGCCTGCCTTTCCGAGGGCGCCGCCAGCCTCCTCCCGGACCACACCCGTCCGGCGGTCCTGTGGACCCTGGACCTCGACGCGGACGGCCGCACCGAGACCGTCGACGTCCGCCGCGCCCTCGTACGCAGCCGAGCCAAGCTGAACTACGCGGGCGTACAGAAGGAGATCGACGAGGGCACCGCCGAGGAACCCCTCGCCCTGCTGAAGGAGATCGGGCAGCTGCGCGAGCGCCTGGAAGTCGAACGCGGCGGCATCTCCCTCACCATCCCCGAGCAGGAGATCATCGAACACGGCACTCACGGCACCCAGGGTGAGGGTGGCGAGGACTACGAGTTGAGGTACCGCGCCCCGCTACCCGCCGACGCCTGGAACGCCCAGATCTCCCTCCTCACCGGCATGGCCGCCGCCGACCTGATGCTGACCCACGGCACCGGCGTCCTGCGCACGCTCCCCGCCGCACCGGACGGCGCCGTCGGCCGCCTCCGCCGTACGGCCGAAGCCCTGCGCATCGACTGGCCCCACCACGTCTCGTACGCGCACCTGGTCCGCTCCCTCGACCCGCACGACCCCCGCCACGCGGCCTTCCTCCTGGAGTGCACGACCCTGCTGCGCGGCGCGCACTACACGGTCTTCCGCGACGGCGTCCTCCCCGACATCACCACGCACTCCGCCGTCGCCGCCTCCTACGCCCACTGCACGGCCCCCCTCCGCCGCCTCGTCGACCGCTACACCTCGGAGATCTGCCTCGCGGCGGCCGCCGGCACCCCCACCCCCGACTGGGTCCCGGCGGCCTTCGACACCCTCCCCGACGAGATGACCGCCGGCACCCGACGGGCCGGCCGCGCCGAGCGCGAGTGCGTCGACATCATCGAGGCGGCACTGCTCAGGGACCGGGTGGGGGAGGTGTTCGACGGGTACGTGGTCGACGTCGAGGAGGATCAACCGGCCGTGGGAACCGTGCAGTTGGAGTCCCCGGCGGTCATCGGCCGAGTGGTGGCGGACCCGGCGGGCCGGCTGCCGCTGGGGGAGCGGCTGCGGGTACGGCTCACGCAGGCCCAGCCGGGAGCGGCGAAGGTACGGTTCGCTCCCGCGTGACCCCGCTGCCGAACTCCCTTATGAGGGCGACCAGTCGAGCGGAATCGTCGGCGTGGAAGCGCACCAGCCGTACTTCCCTGCGTCGGCCGAGGAAGGTCGAGTACGAGACGGGCTGGGCCAGTTCGACGATGATGGTGGTCTGGGAACCGACCTCCATGTTCAACTCCCCGTCCCGCTTCTCGTGCGTCGTACACAACTCACGGCGGACCGACGCGACGGCGGTCAGCGGGACGCACAGGTCCACGGTCGCGAAGCGGCGCAGCCGCAGGGTCGTGTCGGTGAGGACGTGCGGGCGGGTCACGGAGGCCGCGTGGAGCCCGGCGACGACGAGGATCGTGTAGAGGTCGAGGACGAGGAAGACCTGGTGCACGAGCGGGAAGTCCCGCAGCAGGACGGACATGGTGACGGTCTCGACGACGCACACGAAGCCGAACCCGAACATCATGGCCCCCTGTCCCCGCGCGTAGCCGAACGCCCGCCCGCCGTCCCCGATCCCGTGCGGCCGCCGCGCCACCCAGCGCAACAGGCTGGCCAGCAGCAGGAGTTCATGACACACGAGGGAGCGGGCGATCCGGTGTCCCGGAGTGCTCCGCATGGTCCCGATCGTCCTCATCGGTGGTCCTCCCTCAGTATCCGGAGTGTGCGGCGGATGGCCTCCGCCTGGGCCGGGGCGAAGTCGGCGTAGAAGGCCCGCAGGAAGCTGCCGGTGCCGTTGGCGCGGCTGTCGAGTTCGATGTCGGTGTCCGGTGGGACCATGTCCGGCGGGACGAGGCCGGCCAGCAGATGGGCCGCCTCCGTCACACGGGGGTCGTCGGGCTCGGCGTCGGCGAGCGCGTCGAGCAGCGCGTACGCCTCGTGCGCCCGCTCCACCGCGCCGGGCACCGCCATCATGCTCTCCAGCCCGGCGAGCATCTCCGCGCGAGCCTCCGGCGTCGCCGTCGTCTCCAGCAGCGCGAACACCTCCCGGTCCTTGGCGGCCATCGGGGACTGCGGAGCGGACCCGAACTTCCCGAAGAGCGCGGCGAGTTCGGGCGACACGGGCCCCTCGGCCGGCAGCCGCCCGGCACGCGCGTCCTCCATCAGGACACGCAACCGGCCCCGCCGCTCCCGGATCTCCGTCTCCTGCCGAGCCAGATCCTCATCCAACTCACCGAGCACCTCGACGAGTTCACGCCCGGCGTCGTCCGCGAGCACGTCCCGCACCTCGGCGAGCCCGAGCCCCAACTCGGTCAGCCGCCGAATCCGCGCCAGCACGACCGCGTGCCGCAACGTGTAGTCCCGATATCCGTTCGCCCGCCGCTCCGGTTCGGGGAGCAGCCCGAGATGGTGGTAATGCCGCACGGCCCGCGGCGTCACACCGACGGCCGCGGCCAGTTCTCCGATCCGCATGCGACCAGTAGAAACGTTGACGCTGCGGCAGGGTCAAGCGACGGGCCCGGCGACTGACGGTGACCGGGATCATGTGCCACGATCGAGGGAACGGTTCCCGATCTCATGGCCAGGTGATCAGCCGATGTCCCAGTCTGGCGAGCGACCGAAGAAGGAGGGGCGTGACATGACTGCCATGGCCCACGAGCCGCTCACGCAGGAAGACGTCCTGCTGGAGGGCTTTCTCGCCCTGGACACCCCGGAGGGTTTCCGGGCGGAGCTGATCGAGGGGGAGATCGTTGTGACACCGCCGCCGGACGGGGATCACGAGGACTACATCAATCTGATCATGAAGCAGGTGATCAGGCGCTCCCGGACCGATATGGATTTCAGCGGAAACAAGGGGCTGAAGCTAGGGAAGGCGGAGGGCTGTCCGAAGGAACACGTGCTCCCGGACGGCACGTTCGCCCCCCGGGTACTGCGCCTCTACCGTGGGGCCGACCCCTGGATGCCCTGCCAGGGCGTCGCCATGGTGCTGGAGGTGACCTCCACCCGGCCCAAGGCCGACCGCGAGGTCAAGCGCCGCTGCTACGCCCGCGGCGGTATCCCGTTCTACCTGCTCATCGACCGCGACAGCTCCGAGGTGACACTCCTCAGCGATCCGCGAGAGGAAGACTACCGCCGACGCTGCACCGTCCCCTTCGGCAAGCCGCTCGCCCTCCCGGAACCCTTCGCCTTCGACCTGGAGACCTCAGACTTCCTCTGACCCGCCCGGCCTACGGCCCCGCCGGGCGTAGCCTGGAGGACCGGTGGAGGACCGTTGGAGGGGGCGAGGCCGAGGTGAACGAACGCGGTGAGACGCGCTGGACCCGCGCCACCCTCGGCCACCCCGACCGCCCCCTCGACCTCCTCACCGCCCGCTTCGACCGCCACCGCTACGCCCCGCACACCCACGAGGAATTCAGCATCGGCATCTGTGTCCGGGGCGCCTCGTGCATCGACTACCGGGGCGGCGCCCTCACGGTGGGGGAGGGCTCGATCGTCGTCCTGGCCCCCGGAGAGGTCCACACCGGCGAGTCCGCGTACGGCACGTACGCCTACCGCGCGCTCTACCCCGCCCCCGCCCTCCTCACCGACGGCATCCTCGGTGGCACCCCACACTTCCGGGACCCCCTCCTCCACGACCCCGAACTCTCCGCCGCCCTGCGCACCGCCCACACCGAGCTGAGCACCTGCCCCGACCCCCTGGAGGCCGAGTCCCGCCTCCCCTGGCTGCTCACGGCCCTGGCCCGCCGCCACTCCACATCCCGCGCGACCCCCGACACGGTCCCCGGCGCGAGCACGATCGCCCACGCCGTACGAGACCGCCTCGCCGACGAGCTGACAGCTCCCCCCTCCCTCGCCGACCTCGCCACCGACCTGGGCCTCTCCCGCTACCAACTCCTCCGAGCCTTCCGCACGACGATGGGCATGCCCCCGTACGCCTGGCTGGCCCAGCACCGGGTGAGCCGGGCGCGCACCCTTCTGGAGTCCGGCGCCCGCCCCGCGGAAGTGGCAGGCCGGGTGGGCTTCGCGGACCAGGCCCACATGACGCGCTGGTTCAGACGGGTGCTGGGGGTGACCCCGGCGGCGTACCGCAACAGCGTTCAAGACCTACGCCGCTGATCCATCCGAGACTCACCCCATGACTGCACGCGGCTGGTTCCTCTTCTCCCTGATGGGAGTCCTCTGGGGCGTCCCTTACCTGATGATCAAAATAGCCGTGGACGAGGTCTCCCCGTCCACGGTCGTCTTCGTCCGCTGCGCCCTGGGCGCGGCCCTCCTCCTCCCCTTCGCGATCCGCCAGGGAAACCTGACCCGCGTAGTCCGTCAGCACTGGCGCCCGATGCTCGCCTTCGCCGTGATCGAGGTCATCGGCCCCTGGTGGACCCTGACCGACGCCGAACGCCACCTCTCCAGCTCCACGGCCGGCCTCCTGATCGCGGGCGTCCCGATCGTGAGCGTGCTCCTGGCCCGCTTCTTCGGCGACACGGAACGACTGGGAGCCCGCCGCATGACCGGCCTGGCCCTGGGCCTGGGCGGCGTAGCAGTCCTCACCATCCCCCACCTCACCGGCGGAAACGTCCTCTCCCTCACCGAGGTCCTGATCACGGTGATCGGCTACGCGACAGCCCCCTTGATCATGACCCGCCACCTGAACAAGGTCCCCACCCTCCAGCTGATAGCCCCGGTCCTGCTCCTGTCGGCCCTGGTCTACGCCCCCGCGGCAGCCCTGACCCGCCCACCCACCCTCCCGTCGACCTCCGCCCTGATCTCCTTGGCCGCCCTGGGCGTGATCTGCACGGCCCTGGCCTTCGTGGCCTTCCTGGAGCTGATCCGAGAGGTCGGCCCGACGAGGGCGACGGTCTTCACGTACGTCAACCCGGCGGTGGCGGTGGCGGCGGGCGCGCTGTTCCTGGACGAGCAGCTCACCCCCGCGATCCTGGCCTCTTTCGCTTTGATCCTGGCGGGCTCGTTCCTGGCGACGGCGTCGACGTCATCGACGTCATCGACGGCACAGAGGGGTGGCGGCCGCCGGGTAGCATGGTCCACACGGCAGACGAGCCGGGCGGACGGCCGCGTGGAGTCCCTCTGAGGGGCTTCCCGAGGAACGTCCGGGCTCCACAGGGCAGGGTGATGGCTAACGGCCACCCGGGGTGACCCGCGGGACAGTGCCACAGAAAACAAACCGCCCGGCGCTTCGGCGCTGGGTAAGGGTGAAACGGTGGTGTAAGAGACCACCAGTGCCCAGGGTGACCTGGGCAGCTAGGTAAACCCCACCCGGAGCAAGGTCAAGAGGGGGCACCCCGGTGCCCCTGCGCGGACGTTCGAGGGCTGCCCGCCCGAGTCCGCGGGTAGACCGCACGAGGCCGGCGGCAACGCCGGCCCTAGATGGATGGCCGTCTCCCCGGCCGCCGCGAGGCGGTTGGGTGACAGAACCCGGCGTACAGCCCGACTCGTCTGCCGCTACTTGCGGCTTTGCCTGGGAAAGGGCCTCTGACCTGCGTCGGAGGCCCTTCTGGCTTCGTTCGCGTTCAGCAGCAGCGGTTGTTCACTGATTGCGGCGGCATCTGGTGATCAACAAGGTCCTGGATGTTCACGAGAAGTAGCGGCAGTGCCTGGGGACGGCCTGGCCGACACGGTCAGGGGTTCTGCCGTGCAGTGTCAGCCTGGTGAGCAGAGCCCGTAGGCTCCCAGAGTTATGAAGATATTGATCTCTGTTGACATGGAGGGCATCTCGGGGATCGTGCATCCCAGCGAGACGAACCCGGATGGCTACGACTACACGCGCGGCCGGGCGTTAATGACGGCTGAGACCAACGCCGTGATCGCCGGTGTCCTGGACGGCGATCCCACGGCCGAGGTACGGGTCGCCGACGCACACGGCCCTTTCTGTAACCTGCTGCCTGAGGAACTCGACCGCAGGGCGCACCTGGTCCGTGGCAAGCCGCGGCCCCTGGGCATGCTCGGCGGACTCGACGAACAGACCGACGCGGTCCTGCTCGTCGGCTACCACGCCCGCGCCGGCGGCGGACCGGCCGTGTTGGCACACACCATGAACGACGGCATCCTCGACGTGCGGGTGGCCGGACGTTCCATGGGCGAGATCGGCCTCAACGCCGCCATGGCCGGACATCTGGACGTACCGGTCGTGCTGCTCAGTGGCGACGACAGCGCTTGCGCCGAACTGCAAGATCTGGTCCCCTCCGCGGTCACCGTCGCGGTCAAGCAAGCCCTCGGTCAGGGCGCTGCCGTAGCCCTGCACCCCGAAGAAGCTCGGGATCGGCTGCGCCAAGCGGCCGCCGAAGCCATCACGCGGCGTGCACATGTTTCACCGCTGGCCCTTGCCGGACCGCTTGATGTCGAGGTCGACCTTTCCGCGCCGTTCATGGTTGATCTGGCGACACTCGTGCCAGGTGTCTCACGCGGTGAAGGTGGCAGGACAGTCACCTTCACCGCCGCCGACTTTGCCGACGCCTACCGGCTGGTCCTGCTACTCGCGCAGCTCGCCACCATCAAACCTGGCTAGGGTTCAACCGGGGTCTGTCCAGCCGTACAGACCCGGCCGTTCGCGACATCAGGGGCGCTGTCCGGCCGCCCTGCGTTCCTGCTCACCTCCTGCAGGCGCCTGCTCAGATGCCGGTGGTCAGCCACGGGCCGCCGCCCTGGTAGGCGAGATCGGCCAGAATGGGAACGCCCTGACGCTGGAACTCGTCGCTTTCGATGACTGGGCTGAGAGGCCGCGACCGGCAGACCGATCTCGGTGACGGCGCCGCCGGTGGCGCCAGTCAGGCGGGACGCACCAGGGCGTCGAGCATCTGCTCCAGTAGGTCGTTGTTCGCGTTGAAGCTGGCCACCGATGCGGCGATGTTCTCCTCTTGGTCCATGTCCTGCCAGGAGATGGTGTATCCCGCTTCACGGGCGAGTGGGGCGAGGAAGGCGCGCTGGGTGCGGCCGTTGCCTTCCCGGAAGGGGTGGATGGCGTTCACATCGCCGTACAGGTCGGCCAGGGCTCGGATGAACTCGAGGCGGTCCAAGCCTTGCAGGTGGTCGTTGTCGGCGAGCTTGTGGAAGTCCGCGCCGTTGTCCCGCAGATCGTACGGCCGCAGTGTCATGGACTGTCCGTGCCCGGGTCCAGCACTACGCCCATCTCGCCCAGAGGGAGGTCGGCCGTGCCCGGCGTCAGGTGACCGGTGCCGAACGGCAGCGATGGTTCCCGCGAGCCTGACGAGCCCTCCCGGAAGGGGCCGACAGCAGTGAGCATCCGGCATGCGCGTGTACCGGCGCCCGTGTTCCTGACCTCGGCACGACTGGCGGATCGCCCGGCGGGTCGCGGACGGTCAGGAACGCGGCGGCGAGGGCGCCGGACGAGTTGGAGCAGTGCAGGGGGGGCGGTACCGCCCCGTCACGCGTTCTGCGCGATCTCCCTGGCCAGGGCTGACAGCCGGTGCGCCTCGGGCAGGGCGTCCGCCTTCGTCAGGGGGCAGCGCACCGGGTGAGCGTTGTCCCGCTGGACGTCGCGCGCGTAGGCGAAGCGGCAGCCGTCCGCGGCGTCGATCGGCACGCGGAAGTCCAGGTAGCCGCGGTCGGGGCGGACGTAGCAGTACGCGCCCACCTTGCGGGGGCCGGGGACGTAGAGCTTGACGTAGCTCGTCTTGTCGGTGCCCAGCTCGGCGACGGCTCCGTGCTCGTGGACCTCCGTCTCCACGAAGGAGACGAAATGGTCGAGCTGCTGGGCGGGAGCCCGGGTACGCAGCAGGTCGAGCACGGCCGGATCCAGTGCGGGCCCGCCGCGGTCCGCACCGGACCCGGCCGTGCTGCGCAGGGTGATGTCGGCGCCCTGGGCCGCCAGCGCCTGAATCAGCGCGGGCATGTCCGCCGGGTCGGCCTCGATGGTCACCTTGATCACTGCGATTCCCCTTCACTCCGCAAGCCCGCGCCTGGGGCGAACGCCCCGACGGAGAGCAGCATAGTGAAAGCATTCCAGATGCTGTCAATTGTTTTCCGCCTACTGTTCACCTTCTTTCTGCTTACTGTCGACGTCCAGCTCCGCCAGGGCCACACGCGCGCGCTCGGCGGTGTGGGTGTTCCTGGCGCCGTGGAGGCCGGACGTGTAGAAGCGCCGGGCCTGCGTCAGTCGTCCGAGGTCACGCAGGCAGTCACCGATGGTGAGGTAGGTGTCGGGACGGTACGTGGTCTCGTCGGTACGGCCGAGAAGGACGAGAGCCCGCCGGGCGTACGAGAGCCCGTACGCCGGTCTGCCGCGCAGCCGGGCCAGGCCGGCGAGGCGCCTGAGGCACTGGGCCTGTGCCGAGACACGCTCCAGTTCCCGGTTCAGTTCGAGGGCTGTGCGGGTGTGTTCCTCCGCGATCTCCAGGGCACCCATGCGTTCCGCGCAGACCCCCAGATGCTGGTGGGACCGGGCCATCTCCTCGGTTGCGTCACGGGCGGTGGCCGAGCGCAGGGCGGCGTCGAACTCGGCGTGCGCCGCCTCGTAGTTCTCGGTGAGCACGTACAGGGTGCCGATCTGGTTGCGCAGTTCCTCCGCCTGCGCCACGTCACCCGTACGCTCGCAGAGACCGAGGGCCGAGCGGCAGTGCGCCATGGCGGTGTCCAGATCCCCGTCGTCCTCCGCCAGGTAGGCCAGGCTCCGGTGACAGGAGCTGATCGCGCCGAGATCCTCGAGCCGCGTGAAGATCTCCTGTGCCTCCTCGAAGCCGGCTCTGGCCTCGGCCGGGCGTCCGCTGTCGGCGTTCAGCATGGACAGCTGGTACAGAGCGGCGGCGGCGTCCCGTTCCAACCCCAACTCGTGGAAGGCCGTACGGGCCAGGCTGTATCGGGCACGGGCGAGACGGTGATCGCCCTGTTCGTGCTCGATGGATCCGAGCTGGTGCTCGGCGTAGGCGATGCTCAGCCGGTCGCCGGCGGCCGTGCTGACGGACAGCGCCCGTTCCAGGTGCTCGCGTGCCTCCTTCATGTCGCCCCGGTCCCGGGCGATGAGACCGAGCTGGCGGTGGACGATGGCCTCCGACTCCGTGCCCGGTTCGCTCCACTCCAGCATCCGCCGGCACAGCGCCCGCTCGGTCGTCCAGCGGCCCCTCGCGTGCAGCACGCCGCACAGGCGGCGGCCCAGCGCTCCCGCCTCCCGGTGCAGCCGGACGGCGACGAGATGGTGCAGGGACTCGAACGCCGCGTCGATGCGTACCGGTTCGGGCAGGCCGGTGTCGGAGAAGATCTCCTCCGTGTACGCGGCCGCACGGCGGTGTGCGTCGTGTGCGGCCTGCGGATCGAGGCGGTCCAGTTCGGCCGCGGTCCAGCGGTGGACGCTCCACAACTGCGCACCGGCCGGACCCGTGCCGTCCTCGGCCAGCAGCCCGGAGGCGGCCAGCGCGTCGAGACGTTCGCGCGTACCCTCCGCGCCCCCTGAGCCCTCCGCGTCCTCCGTGTCTCCCGCGTCCTCCGTGTCTCCCGCGTCCTCCGTGTCTCCCGAGCCCTCCGGGCCCCCCGAGCCGGTGAACGCCGACGCCGGGACGGGCACACGGTGCACCGCCGCGCGGTGCAGCAGGGCGCGGCTCGTCGGGTCCAGGCTGGACAGCAGGTCGCCGAGCAGCGTGTCGGCGGCCGTGAGGCTCAGCGCCTCCCGCAGGGCGGGGCGCAGCTGCCCCCGCACGCGGGCGCGCGCGGCGTCGAGGCCACCGTTGAGCCGGCCGACACGGGCCACCAGGTCGTCCGTCGCCCGGCCGGCGCCCAGGAGCGCCTCCAGATAGGCGTAGGTACGAGGATGGCCGCCGACGACCTGGCGGATCTCCTGCCACTTCGTCCGGGGGAGCTTGCGCGACAGGGGCAGCCGCAGTCGCATCAGATCGGTCTCGTCCGGGGTGAGCGGAGGAAGCGGAAGCCGGCGAAGACGCCGGGAGGCGGGTCCGGCCGCCGTCGGGAGGGGATGACGGGAGACGATCACCAGGGACGTGCCCGTCGGCAGGGTGGTCCACGCGGTGAGGAAGTCCGCCAGTTCGGGGTCGGTGAAACGGGTCCGGCCCTCCGGGTCACGGGTCAGGTTGGCCTCGAAGTCGTCCAGCACCACGGTCAGCGACCGGGTGGACCCGTCCGCCGTCGGGCGAGCCTCCGCCGCCGCCCCGGCGAGCGCGTCGGTTCCGGTGAGGTGTGCGAGGGCGGCCAGGCGCCCGGACCAGGGCTGCTCCGCGTCCACCAGTGCGAACATCCGCGGGTCGTCCGTCTCCCCGGCGAGCGCGTCCGCCGCGCCGCGCAGGATCTCGTCGGGGCCGACCGGGCCTTTGAGCAGCACGGGCGGAGCCGAGGAAGCCCGCAGACGCAGCAACTCGCCGACGAACGCGGTCTTCCCGACCCCGCCCACTCCGTGCACGACGAGCCCGGTGCCGTCGTCGGCCAGGGCGTTCAGGGCTACGCGCAGCTGTGCCCGGCGGCCCACGAACGAGCCGAGCGGCAGGGCGAGGGGCACCTCGGGCGAGGCGGCCCCCGTCGAGGCATCCCCGCGGTCGGGCTCCACCGCCTGGGGACGGGGCCCGGCGAAGAGAAGGGGCACGTGCCATTCCGGCAGCCAGTCGTTCCCGGCGCGCCTGAGGCGCTCCTGCTCCGTGCGGGCGTCGTGCAGGGCCTCCCACAGGGGCCGGCCGGCGGCCAGGGCGGCGTACATGTCGGCCATGAGCGCGCCCGCGTACGTGTCCCGGACCGGTGCCGACATGGCGACGACCGCCGGCACACCGGACTGGGTGAGGCTCTGAGCCAGTCCGGGCAGAAACCTGCTGTGGTGCGCCGGTTCCGGCCCGGTGGCGGAGCGGCTCACCGACGATGCCGTCGAGCAGCCGGCCAGGACCACCGCAGGGACACCGTGGGCGGCGCACAGGGCACGCCACAGGGCGTCGGCGGTCACCGGATCGCGGTCACCGGCCTCGTCCTCCAGCAGGAGTTCACCGGGCCTCGCGTGGCAGACGATGTGCACGACGTCGGCGGGTTTCTCCGCCAGGGCGGCGCTGAGTGCGGTGAGGCTGCCGGAGCTGAGCACCCGCAGCTCCGCCCGGCCCGGGACCCGGGAGACGGCAGCCGCCAGCCGCGCCGTCTCCGCGTCCAGGTCGAGCAGGGGCTCCCTGCGGCCGGGGGCCTTGCGGGGCCCGGCGAGCAGGACGAGCAGCCGCAACGGCCGGTCCGGTCCGCCAAGGGGTGTGGGCGCGTGGTGGTCGCCGAAGCTGCGGTACGGCCGGATGGTCGGATGGAGCGCCAGGGGTGCCGACTGGCCGGGCAGGGTCAGTGCCTCCCACGGCAGGCCGTCGAGCCGGCCCTGCTCCGCCTCGATGACGAGCGGCAGGCCGTGCTCCTTCGCCGCCTCGCCCTGCGACGCCGTGGCGAGGGCGCGGACCGCTCGGGCGCCCACCGCCTCGGCGAGCAGACTGCCCAGACGCCGCATCAGCTGCGGTGGTGGGACGCCGGTCCTGCGGGGGCGGGCGCCCCGGCCGGCGGCCTCGTACGCCCGGTGCAGTGCCTGTACGGTCTCCGCCAGGGCGAAGGACACGTCCGCTCCGGGACCTTCGGCGACGGTCCGCGTACCGGCGCTGAGGGTGACGGCGGCATGCCGGATCCGCAGGCTCCAATGCGATGGGCCGGGGTGTGCCGCCGGCGCCGCTTCATCGTGCACAGGGATCCTCCTGCGCGTGGACGGCTTCCGGGGTGGCGGCGCCTGCCTCGCAGATGTACACGACGGTCGGTTTCTCCTTCGCGTCGAGTGGCGCGGTGACGTAGAGGACGGCACCGGTGAGGACCAGCAGGGAGGCCAGCAGGGTGTCCCGCCGGGCCCGCTTCAGGGACTGCCGCACCTGCCAGGCGTGGATCCAGGCGAGCAGCCGCTGCTGCAGGCGCTGGATCAGCAGCGCGTTACGCCGGGCTACGGCTGCCTCGTGGGCCAGAAGACGCTCTCGCGCGGGATCGCTCTCACGGGCCAGCAGGGCTTCGAGGCGGGCCGCCACGGTCAGCCGCAGACGGCGCTCGCGCCGCAGGGCGGCAGGGTCGGTGGCGTGAGGGCCGTAGAAGTCGGCGGGTGACCGGTCGATCAGCTTCCGCAGCCCGTCCAGTTCCGGCGCGTCGAGATCGTCGAACGTCGCCGTCCGGGGGCTGAGCACCTCGCCGGCGCGCCACACCACCCAGACGACCCCCGCGACGGCCAGCAGCATGCCGCCGGCCGCCGCGACCACGTCTCCCGCGTCGTCCAGGTCCTTGACGACGACGAGTGGCCCGCCCGCCAGCACCAGAGCGCCGACTCCCGCCGCCGCCGCGGTGATCCAGCGCGCCGTGGCACGCATGTCGGCGACGGAGGCCCGCAGATCGGCGAGAACGGGGTCGGGGACCGGGTCGCCGGCCTGCGGCTCGGCCGGGGTGCTCATCCCGGGAGGGGAGGGTGGTCGTCCGGTCCGGGGAAGTCCTCGTCGTCGCCGCGCAGGTCGGGCGGCGCCTGGTCGTCGGGGAGTTCTTCGTGCCGCACCCATGCGGTGCCGTTGAAGTACTCCACGTTCGGGCCGTTGAACCGGATGTCGCCCTCTTCGGGCTGCTGTGGTGGTGAACCCATGACGGGATTATCCGCAGAATTCGAGTCAGTTGGCATCGGATGTGCTCAACTGGTGCTGTGTCGACGCCTATTGCCAGCGCTTGCTGTCGTCGCTTGTCGCCGTCGCCGAATCCCCGTCCCCTTCGTCGAAGGACTCCGCCGTGTACGACCTGACGCTCAGCCCGCCCGCCCGGGGTACCGTGATCGAGAGCCTGCACGGTCTGGTCGGGGCTTCCGGCCTCGTCACCACGGTGCAGACGACGGTCGGCCTGAACGACACGATCGGAGCGATCATCGAGGCGGCTCCACGTCTGCCGGAGGACCACGAGGTCAAGGCCAACGGGCTGATCGTGAGCCGCGTCGGGATGTACCGCATCGTCTGGGGCGTCGTCAGCCACCCCGACGGAAGCCTGGCGGTCCTCACCCCGATGCCTGCCTACGAGGGCCAGCCCTCCGACTGGATCCGCCACTACATGCGTGAGGTGCTCGATCCCGTCATGGCTCTCTCCGGCCGCGGCCACCGCACCGGTGGAGGCGGCAACGGCACGGTGACCGACCCGGAGTTCGCGCGTGCGTTCAGGGAGGCCTACGTCTGACCCGGAGCCCGTGAGCAGGGGAATATCCTGTTTTCCCGTCCTTCACCGCCTCTTTTCACGGTCCGGCCAGCCACTAGGATCTGCCCCGAGGGTCCGACCACGGGGAACGGTCGCCCTCGCGGGACACGAGGAGCGGGGACAGGCATGCGGGAAGGCCGGTGGGTCACGGTCACCGAGTCCGAGTTCGATCATGAACGCCGCGGCCTGGAGGCGATCCGGGAGAAGCTGCCGGACTCCGACCCCTGGCGTGCCTGGTCGAACTTCACCTTCACCGCGAACACCGGCCACGTCCGCGAGGTCGACCTGCTGGTCGTCGCCCCCGGCGGCGTCTGCATGATCGAGCTGAAGGACTGGCACGGCTCGGTTACGTCCGAGAACGGCACCTGGGTGCAGACGACGCCCGGCGGCCGCCGCCGTACCCACGGCAACCCGCTGCACCTGGTCAACCGCAAGGCCAAGGAACTGGCCGGCCTGCTCGCACTGCCCGGCAACAAGCGGGTCTGGGTCGCCGAGGCCGTCTGCTTCACCGACAACAGCCTCCGCGTACGCCTGCCCGCCCACGACCAGAACGGCGTGTACACCGTCCACCAGCTGGTCGAGATGCTCAAGGCACCCCCGCGTGACGAGCGGCGCCGCGTCACGGCGATCGGTTCGCGCGAGGTCGAGGCGGCCCTCAAGAACATTGGCATCCGCAAGAGCGACGCGCAGTACAAGGTCGGCCCGTACGAGCTGCAGCGGAAGTCCTTCGACTCCGGGCCCACGTGGGCCGACTACCTCGCCCGCCACAGCGACCTGCCCGAGGCCGCCCGCGTCCGCATCTACCTCAGCGAGCGCGGCTCCGACGCCTCCCTGCGTCAGTCCGTCGAGAACGCGGCCCGCCGCGAGGCCGCGGTGCTGGGCCGGTTCAAGCACCCGGGCGCCGTCCAGCTCAAGCAGTACTTCCCCTCCGGGCACGCCGCCGGCCCCGCGTTGATCTTCGACTACCACCCGGACACGTTGAAGCTGGACGAGTACCTGGTCCAGTACGGCGAGAAGCTGGACATCCTCGGCCGCATGGCGCTGGTCCGCCAGCTCGCCGAGACGATGCGCTCCGCGCACGCCAGCCGCATCCACCACCGGGCGCTCGCCGCCCGCTCCGTGCACGTCGTCCCCCGGCCGCGCGGCCGCAAGGGCCGGGCAGTCGGCGAGGAGGCCGCCTGGCTGACCCCGGATCTCCAGATCTCCGACTGGCAGATCGCCACCCAGCGCAGCGGCGACTCCTCCCAGGGCCAGGGCATGACCCGCTTCGCGCCGACCGCCCTGTCCGCGATGCACCTGGCCGACGACGCCGACGCCTACCTCGCCCCCGAGCTGACCGCCCTCAACCCCGACCCGGTGCACCTCGACGTGTACGGGCTCGGCGTCCTCACCTACCTGCTGGTCACCGGCAAGGCCCCGGCCGCCAGCCAGGCCGAGCTGCTGGCCCGCCTGGAGGCGGGGGAGGGCCTGCGCCCCAGCTCCCTGGTGGACGGCCTGTCGGAGGACGTGGACGACCTGGTGCAGGCCGCCACCGCCTACCGGCCGGGCCAGCGCCTGTCCAGCGTGGACGAGTTCCTGGAGCTGCTGGAGGTCGTCGAGGACTCCCTGACCGCCCCCGCCCCAGCGGCCCCCGACACGGAGGCGCCCGGCGAGGAGGACGGGGCCCCCGCCGACAAGGACCCGCTGGAGGCCGTCGCCGGTGACGTGTTCGCCGGCCGGTGGGAGATCCGCCGCCGCCTCGGCACCGGCTCCACCAGCCGCGCCTTCCTCGTCCGCGACCTCCAGGCCGAGGCCCGCAAGACCCGCCCGCTGGCCGTGCTCAAGGTCGCCCTCTCCGACAACCGGGGCGAGATCCTGGCCCGCGAGGCCGAGGCCATGGGCCGCCTGCGCCCCCACTCCGGCATCATCCGCCTCGTCGAGCCCGAGCCGCTGCACATCGGCGGCCGTACGGTCCTGGCGCTGGAGTACGTCGGCGACGAACGCGACGACACCGGGCAGGGCGGCGAGGCCGGGTCCCGCCCGCGCCGCCGCGAGGAGACGGTCGCCCGCCAGCTCCGCGAGAACGGCCGCCTCCAGGTCGACCAGCTGGAGGCGTACGGCGACTACCTCTTCGGCGCCGTCGACTTCCTGGAGGGCGAGGGCGTCTGGCACCGCGACATCAAGCCGGACAACATCGCCATCCGCATCCGCCCCAACCGCACCCGCGAACTCGTCCTCATCGACTTCTCCCTCGCCGGCTACCCGGCGAAGAGCACCGACGCGGGCACCGACGGCTACCTCGACCCCTTCGTCGACGTCATCACCCGCGGCTCGTACGACTCGCACGCCGAGCGGTACGCCGTCGCCGTCACCCTGCACCAGATGGCCTCCGGCGAGCTGCCCAAGTGGGGCGACGGCAGCGTCCTGCCCCGCATGACCGAGGCGAAGGACTGGCCGTACCCGACGATCGCGGCCGAAGCCTTCGACCCCGCCGTACGGGACGGCCTCGTCGCCTTCTTCCAGAAGGCCCTGCACCGCGACGCGGCCAAGCGGTACCCCGAGCTGAAGCCGATGCGGGACGCCTGGCGCAAGGTCTTCCTCGACGCCTCGCAGACGGTTCCGTCCAGTCACCGCGCCCGCGCGTCGGCCCCGGCGCCCACGACCGCCGGGGAGGGCCTGCCCGCCCAGGGCGCCGCCGCGGCGGGGATCGCGGACGCCGAACCCGAGAGCGCCGAGCAGCAGCGCGACCGGCTCGCCGCCGAGGTCACGCGGGACACCCCGCTGACCGTCTCCGGGCTCACGCTCGCCGCCCAGTCGTTCCTGTACGGCCTGGGCATCACGACCGTCGGCGAACTCCTCGACTACAGCCGCCGCAAACTCGTCAACGCCCCCGGCCTGGGCGCCAAGACCCGCAACGAGGTCCAGCAGCGGCAGCGCGAGTGGGGCGAGCGGCTGCGCGAGATCCCCGTCTCGCCGCTCACGCCGAAGGGCCGCGCGGAGGCCAAGGAGGAGCTGGAGCAGCTCACGGCCGCCGAGTCGGCCCTGGTCGGCCACCTGGCGACCGGCGAGTCGGCGGGCACGCTCCCCGCCCGCACACTGCGCTCGGTCAGCCTCGACACCCTCGCCACCGTCTTCGTACCCGCCGTCAACAACAACGGCTCCAACCGCAACAAGGCGGAGATGGTACGGCTGCTGCTGCGCCTGCCCGACGAGCACGGGGTCCTGCCGGGCATCGGCGTCTGGCCGAAGCAGAAGGACGTCGCGGAGGCCCTCGGGCTGAGCCAGGGCCGTATCCCGCAGATACTCAAGGACGAGCGCAAGCGCTGGAAGGCGGAGCCCGCCGTCCAGGCACTGCGCGAGGAGATCATCGACCTGCTGGTGAGCATGGGGCGGGTCGCCTCGGCGGTCGAGATCGCGGACGCCCTGGCGGTCCGGCGCGGCACGCATCTCGCGGGGCGTGAGCAGCGGCGCGCGATGGCGCTGGCTGCCGTACGGGCCGTGGTCGAGGTGGAGCAACTGGTGCCGCAGGAGGCCGAGTTCCAGCACCAGCCGAACCGTAAGGCGACGGACGAGTCCCTGGGCGCCGGCCTGCTCGCCCTCGACGTACGGGGGGACGACGGCCCGGACACCCCGACCGCACCGGGCCTGCTGGAGTACGCGACCCGTCTCGGCCGTACGGCGGACCGGCTGGCCAAGCTGGACACCCTGCCGACGGCCGCGACGGTGCTGGCCGAGCTGGGCGCGCTGACGGTGCCGCCGGGCGCGGTCAACTGGGACGAGCGGCGCATGGTCGAGCTGGCGGCAGCGGCCTCCGTGAACGCTGCGGCCACTCCGCGTCTGGAGATCTACCCGCGCGACCTGCCGCTGGTCCGGGCGCTGCGGCTCACGCAGGCCGGGCTCGTCCGCTGGATTCCGGGCGTACCGGAGGGGCGGCAGCCCGGCCTGACGGGCGAGGACGTGCATGAGCGGGTGCGCGCTCGCTTCCCGGAACTGGTCGTGGTGGACGGCCGGGGCGGCACCTCCCACGACCTGCCGACGGGCGGCCCGCTCACCAAGGCCCTGCGCGACGCGGGCTTCGAACTGTCGCTGAACACACGCGAGGACACGGGCACACTGCGCTACCTGCCGACGCGGGTGGACGACGCGTCCAGCTACCTCACGACGGGCGCGTGGCGCCAGTCGACCCGTACGGGCGCGGTGACGCGGTACGCCGACGACCCGCAGCTCGCGGGCGCGGTGCGCGCGGAGGAACGGCTGCTCGCGTCGGCCCGCCGGGACGGGTTCCGGGTGCTGACCGTGCGGCAGCAGTTGGTGCGGGACGCGGTGCGGGAGCTGGGGGCCGAGCGGCTGGGCGCGGGCGCGGTGTCGGTGACGGAGCTGTTCCTGGAGGTCCTGCACGCGCAGGTCACGCCGGGTACGAAGCCGACCTGGGAGACCTTGCTCAAGGCGGACGCCGCCGAGCCGGGTTCGAAGGGTGCCGTGAAGTTCGCGGAGTACGTGCGGACGGCGTGGGGCGCGGTGGAGCCCCGGGTGGCGGAGCTGCTGGGCGACGGTGGCGGGGCCGATCCTGTTGGCCCTGCGGGTCCTGTGCTGCTGACGGAGGCCGGGGTGTTCGCGCGGTACGACGCGATGGGCGTCCTGGACCGGCTGGCGTCGGCGGCCCGGCGGGGCGGGCGGGGGCTGTGGCTCCTGGTCCCGCAGAGCGACCCGTCGCGTGAGCCCCGGCTCGGGCAGGTGGCCGTGCCGTACCAGGCCGGCCTGGGGGAGTGGATTCAGCTTCCGGACACATGGGTGGGCAACGCCCATCGCGGGTCCGGCGAGGGCGAGGGCATGGCGAGTGCCAATGCCAGTGGTGTCGAGGGAGACGTCAAGTGATCGACCGCAAGGCTCTGTTGAACGACCTGAAGCAGCAGGTCAAGGCGGTCGAGACCGACCTCGGGCGACAGGTGAAGGCGCTGGGGGATGTCGGTGCGCGGCTGAGGGCCGAGTACGACCAGGCGCGCAAGCTGGGGCGTACGGCGGCGACGTGGACCTCGTGGCTGGACGAGCGGGTCACGCAGGTCGCGGTGGCGTGGGTGCTGGGGACGGTCTTCGTGCGGTTCTGCGAGGACAACCGGCTGATCCCGGAGCCGTACCTGACGGGGCCGGACGGCGACCGGCGGGAGCTGGCGGAGTCTCGGTACGACGCGTACGTGGAGTCGGACGAGGACCCGACGTACCGGGGGTGGCTGGAGAAGGCGTTCGAGGAACTGGGGCAGGGGCAGGCGGGACGGCTCCTTTTCGACAAGCGGCACAACCCGCTGTACCAGGTTCCGCTTTCGCATGACGGTGCGCGGGAGCTGGTCGAGTTCTGGCGGGGGAGGGATGAGGCGGGCGTCCTCGTCCACGACTTCACCGACCCGCTGAACGAGGACGGTACGGAGGGGTGGGACACGCGGTTCCTGGGGGACCTGTATCAGGACCTGAGTGAGGCCGCGCGGAAGACGTATGCGCTGCTCCAGACGCCGGAGTTCGTGGAGGAGTTCATCCTCGACCGCACGATGAACCCTGCGGTGCGGGAGTTCGGGTACGAGGAACTGAAGATGATCGACCCTACGTGTGGGTCGGGGCACTTTGTGTTGGGGGCGTTTCGGCGGCTCGTTCGGTTGTGGGCTGAGGGGCAGCCCGGGCGTGATGTGCACGAGCGGGTGCGGGCTGCGCTGGACTCGGTGCACGGCGTGGACATCAATCCGTTTGCGGTGGCTGTTGCTCGATTCCGGTTGCTCGTTGCGGCTATGGCGGCGAGTGGGGTGCGGACGCTGGCGGAGGCGGCCAAGTATGAGTGGCCGGTTCATCTCGCGGTGGGGGACTCGCTGATCAAGGCCCGCCGATCTCAGCAGGGCAACCTGTTCGGCGGGGTGGACGAGGACTTCGCGGACGAACTGGCCGAGTTCAAATACGCCACGGAGGATGTGCACCAGTACCCGGAGATCCTGCGGCCGGGGCGGTATCACGTGGTGGTGGGGAACCCGCCTTACATCACGGTGGAGGACAGGAAACTTAACGAGCTGTACCGAGAGCTGTATTCGGCGTGCGCGGGTACATACGCGCTGTCAGTTCCGTTCGCCCAGCGGTTCTTCGAGCTGGCTAAGCGTGGGAACGCCGAGGGGGGCGGCTACGGCACGGTTGGGCAGATCACCGCCAACTCCTTCATGAAGCGGGAGTTCGGAGCGAAGCTCATCGAAGGATACTTTGGGCACGCGGTGGAGCTGACCGAGGTGATCGACACCTCAGGCGCCTATATTCCAGGCCACGGAACGCCGACCGTCATCTTGATTGGCAAGCAGCGGGGTGGGGACGGGCGGGCACCCGTGATCCGAACCGTCCGCAGCGTTCAGGGCGAGCCCGGTGCGCCAGAGGATGCCGAGGATGGCCTGGTCTGGCGGGCGATCGTTGAACAGATCGAAAGGCCGGGCTCCGTTAGTCAATGGGTATCCGTCGATGACCTGGACCGGAAGAGATACTTCGGGCAGCAGCCTTGGATTTTGGCCGATGGTGGATTGGAGATGGTAGGGCAACTGCAGCGCGTCTCCGATGTGTCTTTGGGGCAAGTGGTGGAGACGATTGGACGTACGACGAAGTCTGGTGCCGACGATATCTACTTCCTGCCTAACTCTGCGACGGCACGACGTCTGCGTTTGGACAATAATGTCCGCTCGCTAGTCGTGGGCGCGAGTGTTCGTGACTTTCAGATCGCCGACGCGATTACCCTCTGCGCTCCCTATCAAGACCGCGAGAACGAACAACCGATTGACGAGGCGAGCTATGTAGTCTCACGTTACTTGTGGGTAGCTCGTTCTCTTCTTCGCGGACGCATGCTTTTCGGTAAGACGATGGTCGAGCATGGGCGACCGTGGTACGCCCATTTGGAGAATTATTCGAAGAGGCTTCGGACCAGAAATGGCTTGACTTTTCCCTTCGTTGCAACGCACAACCACGTTGTGTTCGATCGTGACGGGGCTCTTTTTGGGAGCACTGCTCCGGTGATCAAGTTGCGGGAGGGGGCGAGTGATGAGGAGCACCTACGGCTGCTTGGGTTGCTCAACAGCTCTACGGCTGGGTTCTGGCTCAAGCAGGTGAGTCAGGGCAAGGGCGGCAGTGGCCTGGGGCGCGGAATTCAGAGCGAAGCGTGGGAAGAACGCTATGAGTTCACTGGCACCAACCTTGAAGAATTCCCCATTCCGCCCTCTTATCCCACCGCCCTTGCTGCTGCCCTTGACGCCCTCGCCCAGCAACTCGCCTCCACCAGCCCCGAAGCAGTGGCGGCCAAGTCCACTGCCACAGCCCTCCGTGAAGCCAAGGCTCGCTGGGAGTCCACTCGCTCTCGCATGATCGCCCTCCAAGAGGAACTGGATTGGCAGGTCTACTCCCTCTACAACCTTCACTCTGAAGACCTTCGCGTCTCTGAGGATCCCGACGACCCCAGCCTCCCCGAGCTCGCACACGGTGAGCGCGCCTTCGAAATCGTCCTGGCCCGTCGCGTCGCCGCAGGCGAGGCCAGCGACGAGTGGTTCAAGCGGCACAACTCCACACCCATCACGGAGATCCCCGCTCACTGGGCCGCCCCCTACCGCGAGATCGTCCAGAAGCGCATCGACGCCATCGAGTCGAACCGTGCCATCGGAATGGTCGAGCGCCCCGAGTACAAGCGTCGCTGGGCCACCGAAGGCTGGGACGCCCTCCAGGAGAAGGCCCTCCGCTCCTGGCTGCTCGACCGTATGGAGAACCGCGACCACTGGTTCGACGAAAACGATCAGCCCACCATCCTCACCCTGGCCCGCCTCACAGACGCCCTCTCCCGTGACGAGGACTTCGTTTCCGTCGCCAAGCTCTACGCGCCCCGCAAGGAACTCGCGAAGGTCGTCGCTGAGCTGATCACCGACGAGCACGTGCCGTTCCTCTCCGCCCTGCGTTACAAGCCCTCCGGGCTGAAGAAGCGCGCGGACTGGGAAGAGGTATGGGACCTCCAGCGCAAGGAGGACGCCGCGCCTGACGAGCCCGCCAAGCGGAAGATCCGGGACTCCATCCCCGTGCCGCCGAAGTACACCTCGGCCGACTTCCTCCGCCCGTCCTACTGGAGGGCGCGTGGCAAGCTCGACGTGCCCAAGGAGCGGTTCATCTCCTACGGGCAGACCAACGCCGCCACTCCCGAGTTGTACGGGTGGGCGGGCTGGGACCACCGGGAGCAGGCGCAGGCCCTCGCCACGTACTTCACCAACACCGCCCTGTCCACCGAGGAGATCACGCCGTTCCTCGCCGGCCTGCTCGAACTCCAGCCGTGGCTGTCCCAGTGGCACAACGAGTTCGACATGAACTACAGCGGCTCCCCGGCGGACTTCTTTGCTGGTTACCGCCAGCAGAAGCAGGGCGAGCACGGACTCACCGACGACGACCTCCGTGCCTGGCGTCCTCCGGCGACCCGAGGTCGTCGCGCAGCAGCGAAGCCGTAGTCAGGAGTAGTTCGACGTCCGTCGGTTCAGGGGTCACCCGGTGCGTGCGCGGGTGGCCCTGTTGCTGCACGCGCAGTTCCGCCCACACGGTTTTGCCCGGGGCGGCATGGCGAGGGGTGACGCCCCAGTCGTCCGAAAGGGCGGCGACGAGGAGCAGGCCCCGGCCCGACTCGGATAGCGAGTCGGTCACCGCAGGGCTGGACGGAGGCTGCTTCTCGGCGCGGGTGTCGGTCACCTCGACCCGGACGACGCCATCGCCCAGGACGAGATGAAGGTGGAAATCCCGGCCGGGGACATGCCCGTGGCGTACGGCGTTGGCGGCGAGTTCCGCCGTGATGAGGGTGAGCGTTTCGTTGACGTGGGTGGTGTAGGGGTTGCCCCAGTCGTCCAGGCGGTGCGAGACGAGCCGGCGGGCGAGACGGGCACCGCGCGGCGTTGAGGTGAAGCGCATGGTGAACTCGCGTTCGGGTGCGAGGCGTCGTGGCATATGCCCGTTCGGGGGAGTTGCTGACTTCATGGGGTAAACGGTCGCGGACTCTGCGTAGCTTTGACCAGGAGCGATGCGCTGACGAGTACGGGCTGTACACGCGGGCGGTGCGCTTGTACGTGGTGGTGGGCGTGACCGGTTCCCGGGCCCCGAGTTGGCCGACCGGGCGGTTGTACGAGGGGAGCTGTGGCGTGGACGACGAGGTTCAGCAGCCGGAGTACGAGGTCGGAACGGGCATGCTGTGCATGTTCGGGCGGCAGTTGAAGCTGTTCCGGGAGCGGGCGGGGATGGACCGCGCGGCGCTCGGGTCGCTGACCGGGTACTCGGCCTCGACGATCGCGTCGTTCGAGCAGGCGAGACGTATCCCGCCGCCGAAGTTCATCGACCGAGTTGATGAAGTGCTGGATGCGGGTGGGGTGTTGAGCGCTAGCAAAGAGGAGGTGGCTCGGGCTCAGTACCCGGCGTTCTTTCGGGACGCCGCCAAGTTGGAGGCCGAGGCGGTTGTGCTGCACGTGTACGCCACCCAGGCTGTGCCAGGGCTCTTGCAGACCGGGGAGTACGCGCGGGGGGTGTTCGCCATGTGGCGCCCGCAGTTGGACGAGGGAGTCATCGAACAGCGGCTGGCCGCCCGACTGGCGCGACAGGAAATCTTCGACCGGCGGCCCGCTCCACACCTGTGCTTTGTGGTCGAGGAGGCCGTAATCCTGCGTCCGCTTGGCGGTGAGGCGGTATGGCGAGGGCAGTTGGAGCAGCTCCTACTCATTGAGGAGAAGCGGAACGTGGAGATCCAGGTGATGCCGCTCTGCCGTCAGGAGCATGCGGGATTGGCTGGTCCGTTCACCTTGATGGAGATGAAGGATGGGCGCAGGATCGCCTATGCGGAGGTACAAGGAGACAGCCGGGTCCACACCGAGCGTCAGAAGATCCGAGAGCTTGAGCGTACGTACGGGTCCTTGCGCGCGCAGGCCCACACTCCGGCAGAATCGCGCTTGTTGATCGAGAAGCTGTTGGGAGAGAGATGAGCGGGGAAAAGGCCAGGCTCAGCCTGGACGGACTGGCCTGGTTCAAGAGCAGTTACAGCGCTGGTGACGGCGGCGAATGCGTCGAGGTCGCCGCCCTCCCCGGCACCGTCCACGTCCGCGACTCGAAGGACACAACCCGCGCCGCCCTGGCCGTAGACCCCACGGCATGGACCGCGTTCGTCGAGTTCGCGGCACTCTGACAGGCGCAGGGGCAGGGCCCCTCGGCGGACGGGACGGGCCCGCCTCTGTGTGGGGGCCGGACGGATAGGCCGACTTCACCCATGGCGTGAACGACGGGCGACCCCGCGAGCAGGTCCGTCACACGTCGGCGCCCTGCTCCAACTCCTGAGCTGGGCGCCAACAGGGAGCGGGTTCGTAAGGCCCTCGGGCCCGGCAGAGCACGTCGAGCCGTGAGCATGCGGCGTAGGCCGTAGGCGGGGTGCTCGACGCCCTTCAGTGCACCGAGGAACGACGCGAGGGAGCGCTGACGTGCGCATAAGTGCGCTGCCGGACTGGATCAAGGTGTCCTGGACGGGTCCGAAGGCGGGTAGTAAGCGGCCAGGTTTTCCGCTATGGAGCACAGGACGCGCAGGTCGTTGAGGAAGTGCCCCATGGCCGCCACGGCGTCCTGTGCGTCGAAGGCTTCCCGTCCCATCCAGGGGTTGCGCTTGTTCTCGCTCAAGAGCCGCCGTACTGCCTGTTCGGCTGCCGCAGCCGGAGACTTAGAAAGCCAGCGCAGGCCGCATTCGGTGACCTTGGGGCGTACCTCATCGCTCAGGACCCTCCACTGGGTCTCAACCCGGATATGCCACGTCTCGAGTCTCCTCCACTGCCAGCGGTCGGCAGCCAAAGCTTCCCAGCTGGTCGGTTGCCGGTACGACTGTGATGGCCCCCGGCCGAGGTCTAGCAGAGCGTTGAAGCCGCGGAGAAACTCCGTGGCTGCTGATCCGTCACTGTCTCTCAGTTGACGCAGACGGTGCAGGTCACTGAGCAAGGCCTGGGTCTCGGAGGCCAGGGCCGCAGGTGTGGTGACGCTGAAGATTCTGGTCAGGGCTATGTGGAACTCGTGGATCTCGGCCCGCGCGAAGTCCTTGGTCCGCTGGGTTCGGCGGGCATCTGCCTGGGCGTTCCCGAGGTGGCTGAGGATAAGCAGGGCGGTGGGAACGCCGAAGCACAGCGATGTGAGGCTTGAGACAAGGTTGACGAAGAAGCTATGCCCCTCCCACCAGTCTGTGTGGTCAAGCCAGAGACCTGTGCCAGCGAGAAAGGCACCGAGGGCAAGCAGCACGATGCTGATGCTCCGAATCAACGGTGGGGTGCTGCGCCACCATCGCCGTGCTCTGGCTATCCGCCCCTGCTGTGCCATGGTCTCCCTCTTCGGATTGGAGCAAGGACAGTAGCGCAGGCTCTCTACAACTCGACGCTCCGCCCGCGAATTGCGCGAACGCTCCGCTTGGGCAGGGGGGCCGCAGGAGGCTGCTGCCGTTGTAGTGGCGATTAGCCATCCGGGAGGCCAACGGGATTGGCCGCGACGGGCGCCGCATCCGTAGACCGGTATTCGTCAAGGTCCACATAGTTCAGAGAAGGAACAGGCCATCGAAGGGGTGACCGACACGGCGGACGACGACGCCTCTGCGATGCCTGGGCGCGGGCTTCGACGTCTTGCCTGTGCCGTTCCGGGAGGTCGTCGACGAGGTGCCCCCGGCAACCCATGGCCCGCGACCCGGCGATCAACCGCGAGAGGTCTACGCTTCGGAGTCGCGCGCACCATGACGTTCGTCAGCGCTGATTCAGAGCCCGGCGGGCCGAGTTGATGACGTGATGAGCCTCGGCCCCGTACACCGCCGATTCGCTGAGCGTGCTCCAGACCTTCTGGTACAGGGCGACGCTGTCGGCGTCGTCCAGCCACAGCTCCGCATGCCAGTCCTCGGCGATGACGAGCCTGTCGTCGAGGATCCAGAAGCCGTTGGCCGTCGGGATCTTGAGCGAGGCGCGGAGCGGAATGACCCCCAGTTCCACTGTGTCCATGCCGATGACGCCCGCGAGGCGGTCGAGCTGGCCGGCGAGGACGGACGGAGGACCGATCAGGGCGTGCAGGGCGGCCTCCCACACCAGGGCGTGGAACGTCCGGCCCGCTTCGTACAGCCAGTCCTGGCGCCGCATGCGTGCTCGGACCGCAGCGTCCGTGTCGCGGACCGAACCCTGAAGATCCGCGTACCGCAGGAAGATGTGCCGCGCGTAGTCGGCTGTCTGCAGCATGCCGGGAACGACGGCCTCCTCCCAGGCGTGGATGACCTGGGAACGTTCGACCTCAAGGTTCCACCTGTCCTGCACGGGCCGGTGCCCGGCGGCCAGTTGCCGACGCCAGGAGCGGATGTGGGACTCGAAGCCCTTGAGCCGGGCGTCCAGTTCGTCGAAGACGTCCGGCCGGCCGACACCTTGGGCCCAGGCGCGCAGGTCTTCGCCGGTGGCGGTCTGCCGGCCGTTCTCCAGCTTGTAGATCTTGGAGTGTGGCCAGCCGAGTCGCCGAGCGAGTTGCGTGCCGGTGAGCCGACCTCCAGGGGCTGACAGCCGGAGTTCCCTCAGCCGCAGCCCGAGGGCCTCCCTCGCCTGCTGGAAGTCTGTGCTCACTGGTTCCGCTCGCTAGTGGTCGGCACCGAGTCGCGCGGCGAACTCGTCGTACGGCGCGGACCCGTGCACGGCGGCGTCGCGGACCTGGCAGTACCGCAGGACCTCGGCGGGTTCCGTGATGACCTCGACGTCGTGGAAGGCGTCCTCGTCGTCGAAGCGCAACACGGCCACCAACCGGCTGTCGAAGATCCAGAAGTCCTCAGCGGGCAGCCCAAGCCGGTCGGCGTCCTCGCGCCACAGGTTTCGCACGTCCTCGCCCGTGGCCGCGTTGCACCTCGCATAGTCCAGCAGGAACAACTGTCCCTCGGTCGGCGGGTCGTCGACCACGCGCACCCGCCCCACGTACTTGCCGTCGGCCGTCTGACGGTGGATGTTCGTGCACCACTCGCTGTCGAGATCGCACGGAGCCGTGCCGGTTGCAAGGAACTCCGCGTACCCGGGGTCCTCCCGGTCCGACGCGTAGCCCCGCCGTGTCTCCAGATGCCAGGCCGAGTGCTCGAAAGTCTCGAAGAGCCGCCTGAACTCCTCCAGGCCGATCAGCTTGGGCACGCGGGTGACCTCCTTGGGCCCGTGATGGACGAGGAGTTCACGCGGCACGACCACTGCGGCATCTCCAGGGCCGAGGTGTTGAAGCTGGGCGACGTCCTCGGGGTCGGTGAGCGGTGTTCCCTGGACGATGATCTCACCGGAGTCGAGGTCCTCATGTACGGCGGGGCAGGCGCCGTTCTTGCTGTCGGTGCCGTTGAAACGCAGTCGTCGCGTCAAGGTCGCCTCCCATGGTGTAGGGCCTGTCGCCATCAGCATGACCAGCCTTGATGCGCCCGCACCACAGCGTCCACCCCCTCGTGTGAGACCACACGAGAACATTCAGCCATGTTCGAAGAACATCGGAGAACATCGCATCGCGGCCGGTGACTCCGTGTTCGTACCTTCCTGTCCATGGTCACAGCACGCGACGATGTTGATCCCTTCGCCATCGTGGAGTCCCTGAGGGCGGCCCTCGATCATGCACGCATCGTGCTTCCGTCGCCCGGAGCCGATGCCGACCGTCCGCTTTCGGGCCCGTGGAACCGGGGGTGCGTACGCCCCGACGTGGCCATGCGACAGGCGGAGGCGCTACGGAAAGGCGGCGGCGCATGAGCGTTGCCGACACAACCCACGAGGACGGGGACCTCCCGCCCCGGATGACGCTCAGGGTCTACACCGTGGACCGTACGGGCCGTGTCACGAGCGACTCGGGCACGCATGGCTTCGAGGGCGGCGAGGCCAGGGCGGTGATCGGTCTCGGGCAGGAGTTCCCCGCCTGCGCGTGCCCGCACCACCGGGTCGTGAGGGCAGCACGATGAGCGCCGCGAACGCCGAGAGCGCCTTCATGGGCCAGTAAAGGTCCGAGACCTGCCCAGGCGGGTCCTACCGCGTCACCAAGGAGAGAGACATGTTCGTCCATTCCGACCGTCTGCCCACGAGCACGGCGGTCCCGCAGGGAACCATCACCCCGACGCCGTGGGGAGTCGGCCGCATGGCGCCGTACCCCACCATGGCCCCCGAGTACGCCACCGCCCGGCTGGACCCGGCCTCCCAGACGGCCGTGTTCTTCGACGCGGCTGGCCAGGTCATGGAGATTCCGGGCCACGGCACCAGCACCGGCACCAGCCCCTCCACCGGCACCAGCCTCGACGGGCAGAACCAGGGCGCCGCGGACACCGACACAGGCAGTGACGGCGACCAGTGAACGACCCGCGTCCGGTGCTGGTCGTCACCAGCCTGCACGACCCCACCGCCGACGTGGTGATCCGCGAGCTGCACGACCGGGACATTCCGGTCGTGCGGTTCGACTCCGGGGACTTCCCCGCATCACTGACGGTGGAGGCGGAGATCACCCCGCACGGCATCCGGGGACGCCTCCTCACCCCGTCCCGCACCGTCGACCTGGCCGACGTCCGCGCCCTCTACTACCGGCGGCCGACCGGGTTCGCCTTCCCGCACCTCGACGAGCGGGACGCGCGGTTCGCCATCACCCAGGCCCGGTACGGGCTCGGCGGAGTGCTGGCGTCACTGCCAGGCTGCCTCTACGTCAACCACCCGCACCGCATCGGAGACGCGGAGTTCAAACCCTCCGGTCTGGCCGCAGCCGTGGAGGCAGGCTTCCTGGTGCCGCCCACTCTGATCACCTCCGACCCCGACGCCGCACGGGCCTTCGTCAAGCGGCACGGCTCGGTCATCTACAAGCCGCTGCACAACCCCGTCTACCGGGTCGACGGCGTCTCGAACGTCGTGAAGGTCGCCGAGGTCTCCGCAGTGGACATCGACGACGGCGTGGCGGGCACCGCCCACCTGTTCCAGCGGCGCATCCTCAAATCCGCCGACGTACGGGTGACCGTCATCGGCGACCAGGTGTACTGCGTCCGGATCGACTCCGACCTCCTGGACTGGCGCACCGACTACGACCGACTGACCTACACGCCTGTGGAGCCGCCGCCCGGCATCGTGCCGGCCCTCCGCCACTACATGGACCACTTCCGGCTTGTCTTCGGGGCTTTCGACTTCTGCGTGGCCGAAGACGGGCCATGGTGGTTCCTGGAGTGCAACCCCTCGGGCCAGTGGTACTGGCTGGAAACTGAGACGGGCCTGCCCCTGTGCGCGGCCCTGGCAGACCTCTTGGAGAGGAAGACCACGACGTGACAGACGACAAGGGCCTCCGTCTCGCCCTCGCCGAACGCCTGGCCGCCGACGGCCGGCTGCGCACCGAACCGTGGCGAGCCGCCGTCGAAGCCGTGCCCCGGCACGAGTTCCTGCGCGGCGGCTTCTTCGAACGGGCCGACAGCCCCGGACAGACCGCGTGGCAGCCCGTCCTTCCCGACGCCCCCCCATGGCTGGGCCGCTGCTACGACGACGACTCCCTCGTCACCCAGATCGCCGGAACGATCGCACCTCGCGACATCCGCGGCGAGATCCTGCGCGAGCCCACCTCATCCAGCACCCTGCCCGGCCTCGTCGTCCGGATGCTCGAAGACCTCCAGGTCGAAGACGGGCACCGTGTGCTGGAGATCGGCACCGGCACCGGCTACTCCACCGGCCTCCTCTGCCACCGGATCGGCGACGACTTCGTGACGTCCATGGAGATCGACCCGGAAGTCTCCACCCGTGCTCGTGCCGCACTCGGGCACGCCGGGTACGCGCCGCTCCTGGTCGTCGGTGACGGTCTCGCCGGTCACCCGGACGGCGCCCCGTACGACCGGCTGATCGCCACGTGCGGCGTCACCGAGCTGCCTCATGCGTGGGTGGAGCAGACCCGGCCCGGCGGGATCATCCTCGCCACCCTGTCCGGCTGGCTTCACTCCTCCGAACTCGCCCGCCTCACCGTGGGCGAGGACGGCACCGCCCGAGGCCGACTCCTCGACGGCCACATCTCCTTCATGATCGCCCGCCCCCAGCTCCCGCCCCCGCTCGGCCTGCTGCCCGATCCGGACGACAGCGACGACGAACGCGTCACCTCTCTCGCCGCCGACTCCCTCGACGACTGGAACACCCGCTTCGTCGCCCAGCTCGCGGCCCCCCACGCGCAGCGCCTCAGCATCAACCGGGACGGCCGAACCGAACACCTTCTGGTCGACGTCCACGCCGGCGCCTGGGCCGCCCTCGCCCAGGACGGCGACAGCTGGACCGTACGCCAGGGCGGCCCCGTGCGCCTGTGGGACGACATCGAGGAGAACGTGAACCGATGGCGTGCAGACGGCGCCCCCCGGCCCGACCGCTTCGAGGTGACCGTCACACCTGCCGGGCAGACCGTGACCTGGTCCAAGGTCTGACGGCAACGAGCACCAAGAGGACGTGAGATGGCAGAAGAGGAGCCCTTGCACGAGTGGGCCGCCCGACGCGACCGGCGACGGGCGGCGGAACGGGAGATGCTCGGCACACGCCGCGCCGTCCCCCTCGCCGACGGTGCCCGCGCCTCCCACGTGGCCCCCAACGCCCCGCGCTCTCTGCTGGCATGGGACGGGCACGCGTGGGTGCCCGTCGGGGTCGCCCCGAACGCGCATGCTGCCCGGGAGTTCCTCGGTCACGTACCTGCCCCCGAGCCCGAGAACGGGCCCGCCGACCGGCCCGCCCACCCCGGCCTAGGGCCCGGCCGAGGACGCACCGCAAGCCCTGACGGCGCACGCCTGGCGTGGCCTTGGAACGACCAGCCCCAGCACGGCGGTGAGTACATGCACCTGTCCGGGGGACGCCGAGACACCGGAAGAGCGCGAGCTGCGCGAGGAAGCCGGCGTCACCGCCCGGACCTGGCGGCCCCCTCATCGCGAGGGGAGTTGGCCACACGTCACTGTCACTCACACAGCGAGACCTCAACGGAGCCTGCAGAGTCTGGTCCTTGGGGCCCGGAGCTACGGTAAGTTCTTGCCATGAAGCAGGGTAAAGAGGTCGAGAACCCCGAGTCGCGCTTCTCCGCGGTGCTGCTGGCAGCAGCGAAGCTTCCGGGTGTGCGTATCAACAGGGAGACGTACCTCCGCAGTGCGCTGGCTCGCCACTGCTCCGAGGACGACATCCGAAGGGCGGTAGAAGAGTCTCCCGCTGCGGCGGGCATCGACGTCGAGGTTCTCGACAAAGTGGCCAACGACTCCATCCGCTTGGAAACCGCCAAGGTGAGCGCTCTCTCCGCGGCTGCCGGGATACCCGGCGTCCTCGCTCTTCCCGCCACCGTGCCCGCCGACCTGGCCCAGTACTTCGGCCACATGCTGCGTATCGCGCAGAAGCTCGCGTACCTCTACAGCTGGCCCGATCTGTTCTCCGACGACGGCGATGACGTCGATGACGCGACGATGGGCGTGCTCACGCTGTTCTTCGGCGTGATGGTCGGCACCCAGTCGGCGAACACCGCTGTGGGGAAGGTCGCGGCGATGATGTCGGAGCAGGCCGCCAAGAAGTTGCCCCAGAAGGCACTCACCAAGGGTCTCATCTATCCCATCGTCAAAAAAGTCGCAGCCTTCCTCGGCGTCAAGATGACAAAGGATTCCTTCGCGAAGAGTGTTTCGAAGGCTATCCCCGTCGTTGGGGCCGTTGTCTCCGGCGGGCTCACCCTTGCGACCTACCTGCCGATGGCCAAGAGGCTCAAGAATCACCTCGCCGGCCTGCCACTGGCGGAACCCTCGCCCCGGGTTATGGATGGGGAAGTCGTGGACGGCGAAGTCGTGGAAGACAAAGTGCCTTTCGCCACCCCACGTGCGGAACAGTCCGGCGTGGAGGCCACCGCCAGCAAGCTGGAGGAACCTCAGCCTTAATGCCGCAAGGGCACCCCTGACTGACTGCCGACGGGTGGCTGATGCCGCGGGTATTCTCGTCATCGCCGCCGGGGGCGGTGATCTGTGGGCGTGAGGGCTCGTTCGTCATCCTGCCTTGCTGATCACCGCGAACCGCGAGAACCCGCTGTGGCATCGGACACCTGGGGCGGGGCCAGGGAGACGATCTCCCGGGCGAAGAAATCGTGGATTCCCTCACCATGCATGCAGCGCATCGAATCCGGCGTTGGGTGGAGGAGGGAATTGCGCTGATGAACGACTCCTTCGACAGGCGCGAACGCGGGCTGGGTCTCGATCACCCATTCACCGAAGAGCACGGACGCCGCGAACCCGTCTGACCTGATTCGGCCGACTGCGTGAGCGTTGTGCCGTCAGGGTAGGACAGGCGCCAGCCCTTGGGCAGGGGAATCGCCTGCCCGCACAACACAACGATCGCTACCGAGAGGAAGTTGTGGCACACCCGTCCGTCGGGTGTCAGAGGTCGCGCCCTCTGGGCTTCGCCCAGGAGCTTGTGAGAAAGCAAACCCACCAGAGCGGGTTGATGTACAGGACTTCGAGCATGTGCAGCGTTTAGCTGATCTCCTCGATATTGTCCCAGACGGATGATGCATCGTACTGAGGTAGGTACTCGCTCAGATAGAGTTCGGTTTCCTCCTCCAGATCTTCTTCGTGCAGCCAAAGCGACTCGCATTCCGGGCACATGAAGAAGATGAATCTTAGGTCTTTTGTTCTGTATTTCCTGATCCAGTCCTGTCCGCAGTGAGGGCAAGGAATCTTTCTCATCTGGGCCAACTCCTCGGGAAAGCGGTGATTACTTCATTTCCGTGTTCGACTGTGATGGATATATATTCTTCCCCCGCATTGAAGCCTACTTGTCGTTCCATCGGAATGATGAATGTCGAGCGTGCTCCTTGTTGGTTCACCGATACGGCCAGGTCTCGCCTTCCCCAGGCTTCATCAACGGTTTCCAGGATGCCCTTGGACCCGGTATCGAACACTCCATGCATGGGCTTTGAGGGGTTCTCACGAGCATGTTCCATGACATGGAGGATGCGATGTCCCTCTGCGGACCCTGGGCCGTAATCCAAGCCTGCCGGTGATCGATACCAATCATTGCCTAGGTCTGTGAGGTCATAGTCTGGCGCAAGTCCGAGATGATCGGTCCAGGTGTGCGGGTTGGGGATATAGGTGGTGGGGTTGGGTGCGGGGGTGAGACCGAGCGGGTCGGGGGTCAGATAGCGGGCGGTTTCGGGGTCGTAGTGGCGGAAGTAGTTGTAGTGAAGGCCCGTTTCGGGGTCGTAGTACTGACCGGGGAACCGCAGAGGGGTGTAGGCGGTGCTGTCGGCCGCCCAGGCCGTTGTGCCCCACAGCGTGCTACGGGTCCGCCATGCGATCTCGCCCTCCTCGTCGATGAGTTCGCTTGGCGTGCCCACCAGGTCCGTGACGATGGCGAAGAAGCGGGAGTCGATCTCCTGCTGGGGAGCGTCTGCCGCCGTTATTCGTTCGGTCTGGGTGATGGGGCGCAGGCCCTGGTGGTCCCAGGTGAGGGTGACCGGGTTGGGCAGGGTCGGAGATGTGGTGGTCTGTTCGCAGAGGGTGGTGCCGTCCCAGGTGAAGCCGACGTGCTCGACCACCCTTTCGCCGTCGTCCGCCAAGCGGAGTTTCGCCGTACGGCGGCCCAGCGGGTCGTACGTGTACCGCCAGCGCGTGCCGTCCGGGGTCGTCACGGACGTCAGGCGGTCCTCGGCATCCCACTCGTACCGCCAGGTGTCCGGTTTGCGGGACAGGCGGGTCTTCTGGCGCAGGGTGATGCGGCCCAACGCGTCGTGTTCGTAGCGGACGCCTCCCGCGCGGGTGATGCGCGTGCCTGTGTAGGCGCGGGGACCGGTGGCCTCCTGACCGGGGTGGGCCGAGGGCCAGGACGCCGAAGTCTGGTTGCCCGCCTCGTCGTAGGCGTATCTCTCCGTCCAGTCGGCCGCGTGGACCGCCGTCACGCGGCCTGCCGCGTCGAGGTCGAAGCGGCGGGTGCCGGAGAGTCGGTCGGCGATGCCGGTGAGGTTGCCGTCGGCGCGGTAGGTGTACGCGCGGTGTTGGATCGGGCGGCCGGATGCGTCCGTTACCGACTGGGTGGTCAGGCGGCCCACGGGGTCGAATGTGTGCGCCAGGGTGACCGTCTCGCCGATGCGGCGGGTCAGTTCGCGGCCGGCCTCGTCGTAGGTGAAGTCGATGGTGTGTCCCGCGGCTGTCATCCCCATGCGGCGGCCCGCCGCGTCGTACGTCCAGGTCGTCGTCGCGCCGGTCGGGGTCGTGCGGCCGACGCGGCGGCCCAGATCGTCATACGCGTACGTCAGCCGGCGGCCGTCGACCGTCTCCGAGCGCACCCGGCCGAAGCGGTCGCGCAGGATCGTCAGCGTCGTGCCGTCCGGGCCGGTCGCCTGGGCGAGTTGGTCCGTCATGTCGTACGCGTATGTCGTGACGTCGCCCGCCGCGTTCTTGCGGAGTAGCTGGCCCAGGGCGTTGCGCTCGAACGACACCACCTGTCCGAGCGCGTTCGTGCGGGACGTCAGGCGGCCCGCCGCGTCGTGAGCGTAGGTGAGGGTGCGGTCGTCGAAGTCCGTCTCGGCGATCAGCGAGCCTGCCGGGTCGTACTCGTAACTCCAGACCAGTCCCTGCGGGTTGGTGACCTTCGTCAGCCGCAGCTCCAGGTCGTACGCGAACTCGTGGCGTACGCCGTCCGGGCCCGTGCGGGCCGTCAGCAGGTCGAAGTGGGTGTACTCGAAGCGGGAGACGCCGCCCATCGCGTCGGTGTGGGTGGTGCAGTTGCCCTCACCGTCGTACGTCCACGACTCCGTGGTGCCGTCGGCGGCCGTGCGGCGGGCGAGGCGGCCTTCCACCGTCCACTCCAGCCGGGTCACCGCATCCGTCGGGTCCGTGATGGTGACGGGCCTGCCGAAGGGGTCACGTTCGTAGCGGGTGACCGCGCCGAGCGGGTCGGTGATTTCCAGCGGGAGACCGGCGGGGTCGCAGCGGACCGTCGTCGTGTGGCCGACGGGGTCGGTGACGGCGGTCAGGCGGCCCGCGTCGTCGTAGGTGTAGTGGGTGGTGAGGCCGGTGGGGGCGGTCACCGATGTGCGGTTGCCGCGTTCGTCGTACGTCTGGCGGGTCACGGTGCCGTCCGGGTTCACCACCCGTGTCGGCAGGCCGAGTTCGTTGTACTCGGCTCTCGCCTCGCGGCCGTCCGGGCGTGTGACGACCGTCGGGTTGCCGGACTCGTCGTAGCGGAACGTGGTCGTGTGGCCCAGGGGGTCCGTCAGGGACAGCAGGCGGTTGTAGCGGTCCCGTTCGTAGCGGGTGACCGCGCCCAGGGGGTCGATGTCGGCGACCACCTGCCACGCGTCGTTGATGAGGAAGCGGCGGGTGTGGCCCTCGCCGGTCGTGGTGGTCGTGACGCGTAGGCCCGTGTCGGGGTCCGTGTCGTCGTACGAGACGCGCAGGGTCATGTGCCCGTCCGTGCCGCCCTCGGCGATACAGCGGTCCTGGTCGTCGTACTCGTACGAGTAGGCGCAGTCGTTGGTGTCCGTCCAGGAGGTGACGCGGCCGGCCTCGTCGTAGGTGAAGCGGAGGGGGAGGCCAGAGGAGTTGACGACCTCGGTGAGGTTGCCGTCCGTGTAGCCGTAGCGCTTCAGTTCCTGACCGGTCGTGGCCAGGTGGAGGGCTGTGATCCGGCCGGCCTCCGTGGTGACGCGTACCTCGTATCCGGCGCTGGAGACGATGCCGAGCGGGGTACCTTCGGTGTCGTACTCGAAGGTGAGCCAGTTGCCGTTGCGGTCGTCGATCTGTTCGAGGACGGCGAGATCGTCCCGGCGGTCGGTGAAGTGCCAGGTGCGGCGCGTAGCGGGGTCGGTGACCGTGTAGCCGCCGTCCTCGCGGTCCAGCGGCCAGCGGGGGCCGTGGCTCGGGAGGGTCGGGGCGCCCGGCGCGGGGTGGGGGTAGGCGAGGAGCAGGCCGTCCTCGGTGATGAAGATGACGCCCTCGGCGTCGATCTCCAGGCGTTGGTCGACGGTGGAGGACCAGGACGGGCCGAACCACTTGCCCAGGTGGTAGCCCGACTCGACGCGGCGTCTGAACACCAGAGGAAGGGCGCCGGGCAGGCTCAGGTCTGTTTGGGGAAGGTACATCCGGCCGGTGGCGAAGTCGATCGGGTCGGAGCCCTTCGACTCCACCGCGTCGGGCTGGCGCGAGTCCCGGCCGGGACCGTCGCTGACCCTCTCTCGCGCCGACATATCCGGTTTCTTGCCCGACTCGAGCACGTCCTCGACGGTGTGTCTGAGCGTGCCTTTGATCCCGCCCGTAGCCACGCCACGCGCCGCCCCCGCCCCCTTGGTCCCCAGGAGGTCGAGGATGACCCGGCCGGTGAACTCGGACGGGTCCTTCTTGACGGACTGCCAGGTGTCCTTCAGAGCCCGGTCCGGGTGTGCCGCCGTCGAGACCAACCCGGACAGGGTCATGTTGACGTTCTGGTAGTACTCGGCGGGGTGGGCGACGTTGTACGGGTCGAGGGCGTTCATGCTGCGGGCGAAGGTGATGATGCCCGCGCCGCCCTTGACGACGCCACCGGCGACATGGAGGAGTTCCGTCCCCTTCGACGCCCCGTAGTCGGTGATGTTGGCGGCGAGCTTGAGTGCGGGCGGTAGTTCCGCGGGGGCGTGCTCCAGGGCCGCCTTGACCGAGGTCGTGGCGGTGCGCGCGGCCTCGTTGCGCTGGCGGCGGGCCTCCTTGAGGAGTTCGTGGGCGCGGGCGATGTCCGCCTTGCCGGGGTCGCTGAACTCGGCCGGCCTGGGCCCGGGATCCTCGCCGGCCTTCACCTTGGCGTTGTACGCGTCGACCTTGGAGTTGTACGCCTTCACCGCCGCCTCCGAGGCCTTCACCCCGGCCTTGTATGCGTCGATGGCGTCCTGAGCCTGCCCCTGCGCCCACTTCACGGTGTCCGCGTACGAGTCGAGCGCTTTGGCGGCCTTGTCGCAGGCGTCCGCCGCACGCATCCACTTCTTCGGGTGCATGGCGAACTTCTCGCGGAAGGTATCGGCGGCCTGGCCCTTCCACCGGGAGGAATCCAACTTGCGCATGCCGTCGCCGACCTTGTCGAAGGCCGTGTGGAAGTCCCTGAGGTGCTTGGCGCTCTCCTGGATGCGGCCGACATTGCCGTGGATCAGTTCGTTGGCCTGCTCGGTCTGGCCGAGCTGCTGTTCGCCGGGGGTGGCCCCCAGGGCGGAGGCGGCACCGTCGCCCCAGTCCTCCACCTTGTCCGCCGCCTGGTGGAGACCCATCTCGTCCAGGCGCTTGCCGGCGTAGTCGGTGCCCTCGTCGATAGCCCTGCCGACGACCTCCTTACCGTCGTCGTAGACCTCTTCGGCCTTGCCGACGACGGTGTTGGCGGCACCCTTGAGCTTGTCTTCCACACCGTCCGGGATCCAGCCACCCATCAGCTGCCGCCCCCGCTCTGCTGCTGTCCGTCGGCCTGGGCCGCCTGCTCGCGTTCCTCGCGCGAGGGGCCGTACTGCTGGTCCAGCCATGCCTCGTACTGCTGGTCGGTCATGCCCATCGACTCCTGCGGGTCGGCCGGCCCGTTCTGGAGGACGGGGGAGGTCAGTACGTCGCGCTGAGTGTCGTTCCAGGTCTGGTCGACGTTCTGCTGCGCCCGTTCCCAGGACTCCCCGCTCCAGTCGGAGGTGGCGAACATGTGGTTGTCGCCGATCTCACCCCAGGACATCTGGGTGACCTGGTCCTCACTGAGGTGCGGGTTGCCGATGACGGAGTTCGCCGCGATCTTGAAGGTCCCGTCGATGTACTGCTCGGTCTCGTGGAACGTGCCGGCGGACAGGCCTACGGCCTCCGCGAAGGCACTGCCCTCCAGGATTAGCGCGCGCACGCCCCACTCCCAGCGCTCGCAGAACGAGTCGAGCGCCGACGTCAGACCGCCGTGCCCCAACTCCAGGCCCGACAGGGCCAGATCGGAGAACCCGCGGCCCACGCTCGTCTCGCCGAGCATGCCGAGTTCGCGGAGCTCGGACATGGCCAGGTTGATGCCCTCGGTGATCAGGGCCAGGCCCTCCACCTGGAGGTCCTTGCCCTCGCCTCCGCCGTCGCTCATCGACTCAACTCCTCCCCGTTCGGGGCACCCCGTTCATATCGTTGGTGCCTGCGTCCACGCCCGCGTCCAGCGCCGCCGCCTCCGGCACGGTCCCCATGACCGGCGGGAACAGTGCGCCCTGACCCTCGCTGCCGACGTCCAGCGCCACCCCGTACGGCACCGGCATCGCCGGGATCGCCGCATCCAGCAGTCGGGCGCCCAGGACACGGTCGTACGTCCACTCACGCGTTCCTTCGCCCCTTGCGATGGCGAATCGGGCCAGGGAGGGCTCGTCCGAGAAGGCGTAGATCCAGCGGATACCACCGAACTCCCCGGTGAGCGGGTCGCCGTCCACCGACAGGGGCACCAGGACCGCCGTACGCCGGAACTCACCGAGCAGAGCGGCGGCTTCGCGCCGCCGACGGCGGATGGCGGCCTGGTCCGTCACAGGCACCTCAGGAGCGACATCCGGAACGGGTTCAGGCGGGGGCGGGGGAGTGGCTTCGACCGGCTCCGCCGGGGCGGTCGGCTCCAGGTAGTCGTAGATCCTGGACCGGCGCTTTCCCTCCGCCGGTCCACCGCCTCCCCTGTGATCGGACATGCGCGCGATCATCGCATCGACGCACTACGAGCTGCAAACGCCAAACTCTATGCCGCAGGGATGCGTCACTGACGCCCGGCGCGGTCGGCACGCTGCACGTCTTGCTCAAGGGCAGCAGCTGGGCACCCGCCTGCCTAATCGTCGACGGTGCCGGACCTCGCACAGCGCCTCCTCGGCGCGGACCACCGTACGGTCCTCGCCGCCCGCTCCAGGTCGGGCGGGCACTGTTCCGGCTCGGGAGGTACGCCGAAGCCGAAGCGGCGCTCCCCGCGGTCAGTGCGTCCGGATCGCGCGGTTCTCTTCCCGCGTGATGCTCAGCGTGCGGACGTTCGTAGGATTGGCACGTCGCGTGTATCGCCGCCTACCCGTATTTCCGGATTCTCCCCTACGATCTGGACCGGTGACCGGCCTCGAACCGGGGTGGCATCGCACCACGTGGGCGAGTCGGTTTGCCCCAGCGGGCGTCAAGGGGAGCGCGGGCACAGCGAAGGAAGCGAAGCGCGAAGGGGGACGGGCCGTGTTCGGCTCAGAGCTTCACGACGACCACGCGGTCGGCGCACAGCTTGCGCATGTCGTCCTCGTCCGACGTGAACACGGTGACCGGGCCGGGCTGCCGCAGGGCGACGGCGGCGAGGGCCGCGTCGATGGCGTACTTGTGGCCGTGCAGGCCCGTTTCCTTGAGAAGGCCGGTGGCCTCCTTGGCGATCTCCTCAGTCACCGCTTCGACACGAATCTGCGAGAGCGCCCACTTCCAGGACGGGAGATAGCGCGTCGGGTCGTAGGCCTCGATCAGCGTCATCGACGTGGTCATGACGCGAGTGCCGACCTTGAGAGCGTCTTTGATGCGCATGCCCATCCGGCGTTCCCCCCGGACCCACTGGGACAGTCCCTCGCTGTCGAGCAGGTAGGCCATCGCGCCGCTCACGCGGCCTCCCGGGATGCTTCGTGCGCCGCAGACGCCTCAGCCCTCTGCGCTGGGGTGGATGGCTCCTGTGCCTCTTCGGCTACGCGTTGTGCACGCGCGAGGTCCGCATGCCTGCGCTCGATCTCACGGCGCTCGGCCTCTGCCTCGGCCATCTCTGCCTCAGTGATCTCTCCGTATTCCTTCTCCCACCAGTCGACCGCCTCGCTGAGGCGGTCGCGCTCCCGCTGGAGCTCTATGGCCTGCGTGACATAACGGCTGAAGCCGCCGGGGCCGACCTCGGCGCGGATGGCCTCGGCCAGTTCCTCGGGGAGCGTCACGGTGTACTTCTTTGTTGCCATACCGTCGACCATACCGAGGGTCCGGCAGGGCAGCCAATCGGTAGTAAACACCTCACACGATCGAGTACGAGCGGCGACGGAAGCCGCCAGATGGAGAGCGTGACCGTTAATGGCCCAGCAGCCGCCCCTCCTCCGTGATGTCATCACCATCAAGGAGTCCATCTCCACCTCGGACTTCGTGCTGTCCCTCGCCGAGGCGACGACACCCGAGGGCGCCCAGCACGCGCTCAAGGACTACGTCGTCACCGAGCGGCTGCTGGAGAACTTCGACGAGGCGCTGGCCCTCATCAAGTCCGCGCTGGACGGGCACCGCTCCAAGGCGGCGTATCTGCACGGCTCGTTCGGTTCCGGTAAGTCGCACTTCATGGCCGTGCTGTACGCGCTGCTCAGCGGCGACCCGGCCGCCCGCTCCCGCACCGAGTTCGACCCGGTGCTGACCAAGCACGAGTGGCTGAGCACGGACGGCAAGAGGTTCCTGCTCGTGCCGTACCACATGCTCGGCGCGAAGGCCCTGGAGCAGCGCGTCCTCGGCGGGTACGTGCACCACGTCAAGAAACTGCACCCGGAGGCGCCGACCCCGCAGGTCTACCGGACCGACTCCCTCTTCGCCGACATTCGCGCCATGCGCGCCAACATGGGCGACGAGGCCGTCATCCGAGGGCTCGGCACCGGCATGGACGACGATGACGAGGACGAGTGGGGCGAGGGCTTCGCCTGGACCCCACAGCTCCTGGACACCGCGCTCGCCGCCGAGGAGAACCACGAGGCGGGCACCGCGCTCAACCTCACCAACCCCTCCACCCCGGCCGAGCTGCGGGCCAAGCTTGTCAACGACGCCGGCACCACCCTCCTCCCCGGCTTCGCCAGGAACGCCGCCGAGGACGAGCACGGCTTCATCTCCCTGGACGCCGGTCTGTCCGTCATCGCCGAGCACGCCAAGTCGCTCGGCTACGACGGGCTGATCCTGTTCATGGACGAGCTGATCCTCTGGCTGGCCACCCTCATCCACGACCAGAAGTTCGTGGCGCGTGAGGCCAGCAAGATCACCAACTTCGTGGAGGGCGGCGACGCCCGCCGCGCCATCCCCGTCGTGTCGTTCATCGCCCGGCAGCGCGACCTGCGCGAGCTGGTCGGCGAGGAGGTGTCCGGCGCGGCGGAGTCGTCCATCCAGGACACCCTGAACCTGGCCTCCGGCCGGTTCGACAAGATCACCCTGGAGGACCGCAACCTCCCGCAGATCGCCCACGCCCGCCTCCTCAAGCCCAGGAACGACGAGGCGGCCCAGCAGGTCGACGCCGCCTTCGAGCAGACCAAGCGGGTCGGACCGCAGGTCTGGGACACCCTGCTCGGCTCGGAGAAGGGCACCACCGGCGCGGACGCGGAGTCGTTCCGGCTGACGTACCCGTTCTCGCCGGCGTTCATGGACACCCTCGTCCACATCTCGTCCGCGCTGCAGCGCTCCCGCACCGGTCTGAAGCTGATGGGCCAGCTGCTCGCCGACCACCGCGACGAGATCCGCCTCGGACAGCTCGTCCCGGTCGGCGACCTCTACCCGGTGATCGCGGAGGGCGGCGACAAGCCGTTCACCGACAGCCTGAAGGTCGTCTTCGAGGCCGCCGACAAGCTCTACAAGACGAAGCTGCGGCCCTACCTGCTCAGCTCGTACGACATCACCGAGGACGACGTCGAGCAGTACCGCAACCGGCCCGAGTCCCTCACCGACCCGAAGCGGCTGGGCGGCTGCCGGATGTTCGTCGGCGACAACCGGCTCGTGTGCACACTGCTGCTGTCGGCGCTCGCGCCCAGCGTGCCCGCCCTCTCCGAGCTGACCATCCGGCGGCTCGGCGCGCTCAACCACGGGTCGGTCCTCGCGCCGATCCCGGGCGCCGAGGTCGGCATCATCAAGAACAAGGTCGCCGAGTGGGCGGCCCGGTTCCCCGAGATCAAGGAGACCGGCACCGACGCCAACCCCGGCGTACGGCTGGAGCTGTCCGGCGTCGATGTGGACTCCGTCATCGCCAACGCGCAGGTCAACGACAACCCCGGCAACCGGGTCGCGCTCGCCCGCCGTCTGCTGTCCGAGGAACTGGGTGTCGAGCACGGCCAGTTGAGCGACCAGCTCAGCTTTACCTGGCGCGGGACCGCCCGCGCCACCGAGATCGTCTTCGGGAACGTCGCCGACGAGGACGAGCTGCCCGACCACGACCTGATGCCGCAGGAGGAGGGCCGCTGGCGCATCGCCATAGACCTTCCCTTCGACGAGGGCGAGTGGGGCCCGGTCGAGGACGTCAACCGGATCCGGCGGCTGCGTGAGCGGCAGCAGGGCGAGCGGTCCCGCATCGTCGCCTGGCTGCCCGCGCACCTGTCCGCGCAGCGCTTCGCCGACTTCCGGCGTCTCGTCGTCATCGACAAGGCCCTCGCCGACGAGCACCGCTTCGACACCCAGTACGCAGGTCACCTCAACGCCGACAACCGCAGCCGCGCCAAGGGCCTCCTGGAGACCCAGCGCGAGGCTCTGCTCAAGCAGGTCAAGGGCGCCTTCAAGCAGGCGTACGGACTCGCACAGAAGCAGGCCGCCGACGTCGTCCCCGACTTCGACGACCACCTCGTCGCGCTGCCCGACGTCGACGGCCTCACCCTGTCCTTCGGGCAGAGCCTGCACGACGGCATCCGGCACGTCGCGGGCAAGCTGCTCGCCCACCAGTACCCGGCCCATCCCGACCTCGATCCCGACGCCACCGGCACCGCCGTCAAGCCCGTCGACACCAAGAAGGTCTTCGCCCACGTCCGGGCCGCCGCCGAGGCGCGCGACGGGCGGGTGGAGGTCCCGGCCGCCGACCGCAGGCTCATGCAGCGGATCGCCGGGCCCCTGCGTCTCGGGCAGCAGAAGGAGGCGTACTTCGAGCTGTCCCGCTACTGGGCCGACCACTTCCGGCAGCTCGCCAGCTCCCAGGGCGTCACCGGAGACCTGTCCCTGATCACCCTGACCGACTGGACCGACAAGCCCGACCCGCGCGGCCTGCCCGACTTCCTCGCCCGGCTCGTCGTCGCCGCCTTCGCCGAGATGGACGACCGGGTGTGGGTGCGCGTCGGCACCGTCCTCGACCCCGCGCCCGAGCTGTCGGCGATCAAGGACCATGACGCGCTGCGCAGCCAGCCGCTGCCCGCCGAGCCGGACTGGGACACGGCGCGGCAGCGCTTCGAGACGATCTTCGGGCAGAAGGCTCCCGCCCTGCGGCGCGGCCGGATGGTCAACCAGTTCGCCCGCCAGATCATCGAGGCAGCCCGCGCCCACCGGGACCACACGGCCGACCTGGTGCACCAGCTGGAGACCCACGCCACCTTCCTCGGCCTCGACCAGACCGCCGACACCGGGCGGCTCCCGCTCGCCCGCCGCTCCCTGGAACTGCTGGACGCCCTCACGGCGGAGGCCGGCAAGGGCGCCGCCGGGGCGAAGAAGACCGTGGAGGCCCTCGCCACCTTCGACCTGGGCGAGACCAGCGCCGATCGCTACGGCACCTCCATCAAGCAGGCCCGCAGCGTCGCGGAGGCCGTCGCCTCAGCGCCCTGGAGCACCCTCGAACTCGCCGCCGGACTCGGCCCCGAGGGCGCGGCCCTGCTCGACTCGCTGCGCAACGTGGCCCGCGACGACCAGCGCACCGCTGACCTGCGTGACGCCCTGGCCCGTACGCAGCGCGAGGTCGTCGCCCTGGTGAAGCGCACCCAGGCCGCGGCCCAGCCGCCCGCACCGGTCGTGCAGCCCCAGCCCACGGCGGGCGACCTGTCCCTGGACACGCCGACCAGCGACCCGCGCATCCCGTACGCCCCGCAGGGGAACCCCACACCGGCCTCCTCCGGCAGCGGTACCGCGCGCACGTCCGGTGGCCGCCGTACGACCGCGGCGCGGGCCGCAGCCGACCTCCAGGCGGAGTTGTCCGAGCTGGCCGTGCGCCACCCCGACGCGACCATCGAGATCACCTGGAAGGTCGTCGAATGACGGACACCGCCGCCGTTGCCCCGGGCGCCGTCCGGCTGAACACCGCGACCATCACCCAGTACCTGTCCTCGCAGTCCTCCCTCGCCGCCTCCCTGACACGAGACGGCGGGGGCAGGCGCCGGGTCGTGCTGCTGCGGTCCGCGCCCCAGTGGGACGGTCCCGCGGAACCGGCCTGGGCGGAGGGGCGGACGGCCGGTGTCGCGGTGGCGCCCTCACCGCTCGCCGTCCACGAACTCGTCCTCGACCACCTCGCGGGCCGCCGGCCCGGCCCCGCCGTGCTGGTCGTCCTCACCGACCACGAGCAGCACGAACTCGACCCGGCCATCCTCGCCCGCGTCCACAAACTGCGCATCGACACCGTCGACAGCTGGGACGTCGTCCGCGAGGCGTTCGGCGCCCGGCAGATCGACCCGCGCCTCAAGGACGTCAACTGGGCCGCCGAAGCCCTGCTCGACGCCACGCCGCCCGGCGGCTGGCCACCCGTACCCGGTGGCTGGCTGTCCCGCCAGTACGCCCTCACCGCGCTCACCCAGCGCCGCCTGCGCCTCGGCCGCTACGACACCGAGGGCGGAACCCGACGCCCCGGTGACGACCGGCTCGACGCCCAGACCCTGCTGCACTGGTCGACCCGCCCCGGTGCTCCGGAGCGGCTCCTCGGGCTGCGAGGACCGGAGCGCGCAGGGCTGACCGCCTTCCTCGGCGAGGAGGACCAGGCCGGCCTCGCCGGACGCGCCCTGCTCCCCCTCGTCGACGCCGAACGCGGTGCGGACGCCGCCGCCTTCGGCCTCGTCTGCGCGGCACTGTGGCAGCACGCGGAGCCCGCGCCCGAGACGTACCAGGCCCGGGGCCGCGCCGAACGCTACTTCGGTGACCAGGCCCCGGCGGTCGGCGAACAGCTCGACGCCCTGGTGACCGTCTTCGGCAGGGCGGCAGAGGAGTACGTCACGACGCTGTTGGCCGCCGGACACCGTACGGGCGGAGGTGACGCGGACCAGGCCCGCGAGGCACGCCGCACCTCCGGCACCGTGCTCGACCGGGCGGCCGCGCTGGCGCGCCAGTTCGGCGCGGAGCAGGCCGTCGCGGCGAGCCCCGTCCTGCGCGGCGGACTGGAGGCCCGGTTCACGGCCGTCGGACGGGCGCTCGCAGCGGCAGACAGGGCCGTGGTGGCGGACGCCGTCCGGCGCCTGGCGGACCACCGGCTCGCTGCCGAACCGGAGGAGTCCGCCCGCATCGAACGCGCCCGCATGGGGCAGCGCCTCGCCCGCTGGCTGCTCACCGACACGCCTGCCGAGAGCCCCACGGTGGCCGACGCCATACAGCGGCACGTCGCCGAGACCGGCTGGGTCGACCTCGCCCTGGAGCACATCGAAGCCGGCGGCGACCCGGACCCCGTCCTCAAGGCCGCCTACGACACCCTCGGCACCCGCGTCCGGGACCGGCGGCGGCAGATCGACGCGTTCTTCGCGCGCTCTCTGGCCGCCTGGACGCAGGCCGGCACCCAGCCCGGCAGCATGCTCACCGTCGAGACCTTCCTCGACCGCGTGGTCGGACCGGTCGTGCGGCGCGGGGAGGAGCGGCGGGTAGTGCTGCTCGTACTCGACGGCATGAGTGCGGCCATAGCGAACGAACTCGGCGAGGAACTGCGCGCTTCTTGGGCGGAGTTCGACCCGCTGCCCGAGGGCACTCCACAGCGTCGGGCGATGGCCGCCGCACTTCCCACCCTGACGGCCGTGTCCCGCACCTCGTTGTTCGCGGGCACGCTGATGAAAGGCACCCAGGCCGACGAGGAGCGGCTCTTCCCCACGCTGAAGCTGTGGGGCGGCGCCCCGGCCGGCGTCTTCCACAAGGACGACCTGCGCGGCGAGACCGCGGGCGACACCTTCGGCCCGGCGCTCACGGAGGCGCTCGCCGACGGCCGGACGCATGTCGCCGTCGTCCTCAACGCCATCGACGACCGCCTCGCCAAGGAACAGAAGCTCGGCGACGGGGCCTGGCGAGTCGATGACCTGCCCGGCCTGCGGGACCTGCTGCGGGTGGCGGCGGCTCAGGGCATGGCCGTCATCCTCACAAGCGACCACGGCCACGTCGTCGACCGGCACGGGAGGAAGGTCGACGCCGCTGTCGAGCCCGCGTCCGCCCGCCACCGCCTGCCCGCCGACGGTCCCCTCGCCGACCGGGAGATCGCCCTTTCCGGACGGCGTGTGGTGTGGCCCGAGCCCGGCGCGTCCATCGTGGCGCTGTGGGACGCCGACTCCCGCTACACCGCCCTCAAGGCCGGCTACCACGGCGGGGCCTCGCTCGCCGAGTTCACCATCCCCGTACTCGCCTTCCTGCCGTTCGGGGCGGAACCGCCGAAGGAGTGGCGGGAGTTGGGGGATCAGCGGCCCCTCTGGTGGGCTCCGGAGGAGGTGGGGAAGGCACCGCTGCCGAGCGAGGCCACCACTCAGCTGCTCGTCGGGGCGACTCCCTCTGTGCCGAAGAAGCCGACAGGCAAGTCCCAGAAGAAGCAGGCGGAGCTCGCGCGCACACACGAGGCGCTCTTCGACGTGGAGCTGACCACTGGGGGAGACGACTCCCTTCTCACCCCGACCCTCGTATCCCGGACAGAGGCGCTCGTGACGACGCTGCTCGACTCGGAGACGTACCAGGGACAGCTCGGCGGTCTGGCCCGCAAGCCGCAGCAGGAGCAGGTCCACAAGGCGATCGCCGCCCTGCTCGACGCGGGCGGCACCCTGCCCGTGACCGCGCTCGCCCAGCGCGCCGGCATGCCCGTCACCCGCGGCGACGGTTTCGCCGCCGTCCTGCGGCAACTCCTCAACTACGACGGCGTACAGGTTCTGGAGACCCTGCCGGACGGCCGTACCCTGCGGCTCCACGAGGCACTGCTGCGCGAGCAGTTCGCCCTCGGAGCGGGGTGAGGACATGGCGCGGGGTGCCTCGGACCTTGGGCCTGAGGCACCCTGAGCGGTCCACCCGCGTTGAGGGCACCGCTCCCGCCTTGCTACCTCACGACGCGAACGCCCGCAGCACCTTCGCGAAGGTCGTCAGCTCGTCGATCATTTGCGGCGGAAGCGGCTTCTCGTCGAAGTGGGCGATCCGGTTGCGGATGTCCTTCACCCGCTTCAGCAGGCCGATGAACTGCTCCCGGGGCATGTTGGGCCACTTCAGGGCCTCCCAGTTGCGGTCGGCCTGCTCGGCGAAGGACTGCTTCGTCTGGTCGCCGTCCAGGAGTCTCAGGTAGTCGCCGAACATCAGGTCCGACACCTGGCCGGTGCGGTGCTCCGGCTTCTTGTTCGTCTGGACCGCCTTGACGGTCTCCGTGTCCAGTGCCGCGCCCAGGCAGCGGCGCAGCAGCGACTCGATCTCGCCCACGATGAAGAAGGGGCGCGCCGCCCCCTCGAAGCGTTCCGTGACGTCGGCGGCGGTGACGATGCCCGAGAGGCAGCCGTCGTCGCCGCGGACGAGCAGGTAACCGTGCTCGCGGATGACCGGGAGGGCGGCGAAGAACTCCTGTCGGGCGTCGGCGACGGGCAGTGAGTCCTTCTCCATCGCGTTGTCGAGCGTGGCCTCCTTCCCCGCTTCGTACATCTTGGCCACGGATCCCCAGGTGACGACTCCGTGGACCTGCGCCATCCCGGTGGTCACCGGAATCTGGGTGAGGCCCTTCGTACGCATCAGAAAGGTCGTCTGGGACAGGGGCGTGCCGGGGCCCACGGACACCACGCCGCGCCGCGCTGACGGGATGTCGCCGAGCAGCAGCCGCTGGGGCAGGGCGTGCGAGGGTAGGGCCTCGTCCGTCGCGTCGGCCTCGTCGTCCGTGTCAGCCGGCATGCGCTGTGCGGGGACGGCCGCCAGCGGCACGACGTCGACGGTGGTGCGCAGACCGCAGACGGCGAAGTCCGGCAGCGTGGTCAGCCCGGCGTCCGTCAGGGCCTGCGAGATCCGGTGCACCGTCCGGTGGTTGCGGACCCTGACCTGGAACAGGTCGAGGATCTCCTGCACGGACACGGTCCTGCCCTTGAGCGAGGCGAGGTCCCGCTCCTGAGGCCTGGTCGTCATCGGGCGTCGTCCTCCGGCAGGTCGCGGAGCATCGTCTTCTTGCCCATGGCGGAGTGCACCAGGTCCTGCAACTGCTTGGAGCGGTCTCGGTAGAAGCGCTCGTAGTCGTTCTCCCGCAAGGCGTCCGGATCGATCAGGTGGGTGGACAGGACGTCGTCGAACCACTCGGGACGCATGTCGGACGCGGCGATCATCGTGGACAGGTACGACGACGGCGCCCCCGTCATATCCATGGCCGCGCGGTACGACAGGGGGGTCTTGTTCACGATCGAACTGGTGGGCAGACCCTGGCTGTTGCCTCGCCGGAACCACGTCTTCGGGAAGATCTGCCGGATGTCCACGCCGTACTCGTCCAGCCTGCCGGCGCTGAGCGGGGCGTCCGTGTGGTGCCAGTCCACCGCCCCCTGCTTGATCAGCAGGGCGTAGATCCCCTTGTAGGCGGCGCTGTTGCGGGTGGTGAGGGTGTCGAGGCGGTCGGCGAAGAAGAACGCCTCCGTGACCGTCTCGGGTGCCCTATCGTCCTGCGCGATCCAGGGGACGAGTTGCTCGACGTCCTTGGTGAAGCGCGTCTCCGTGGAGCCGCCGTACATCTCACCGAGGACCCCGCACCAGTACCACTGCTCGGTCTTCTCCTCCGCCCCCAGTCCGTCCATCGCCGTGTCGAGGATGGCGCGGACGGCCGCGAGCGGGACGAGCTGCGTCTTGTACGGCAGGTCGGCCGGGCGGACGATGCACTGCCGTTCCAGGAAGTCGCCCACCCACGCGAAGGCGTCGGCGAGATTGGGCGCCAGGCGGACGAAGTCGGCCAGGGGGAGGTCCAGCAGGTCGCGGCGCTTGCAGGACACCGTGGCCCCGAGGCCCGCCTGCTTGCGCTCCCAGGTGCGTACCAGTGCGATGGCCTGCAGGAAGTCGATGCTGCTCAGCCCGTTCTCCAGACCGCTCTCGATGCGGCCGAAGACGGGGTACTTGCTCGCCAGTGCCTGCTTGATCTCACGCCACACCTCGGGGAGCTGGTAGTAGTCCCCGGTCTGTTCCACATAGTCGCGGTCCCCGGCGTATGTCGCGGTGAGCAGTTCGAAGACGTTCAGGGGCACGCCGCCCGTGTTGACCCGCTCGAACACCGCGCAGACGGCGTCCATGGAGGTGGAGGCGCCCAGCCGGATCATCGGGACCTGGAAGGCGCGGACCTGCTGGAGGACCGCTTCGTCGAACTGGCCCCACAGGTCCCAGTTCCGGTCCTCGTCGGCCTTGATGTACGCCTTCTTCCACTCGTTCACGCGCTGGGCGTCGAAGACGAAGTGGAGAGGGAAGAGGCCGACCGCGCACTCGGCCTCGGTGCTGCTCAGATCCAGCACCACGGTGCGGTTGAAGTCCGTCCTGAGTACCTTGTCGGCCGGGACGGACACGATGGCCTCGTCGCGGTCCCCGGACGGTCCGACGGCCTTCGCGATGTCGACGTAGTACCACCGCTGGATGGGCTTGCCCCGGGAGTCCGCTGTCTCCACCGGGGCGTCCAGCCACAGGGCCTGGAAGAGGGATGTGAGGCGCTGCTGTCCGTCCAGCAGCAGGAGGTCGGCCGCCGGGTCCCCGTCCGGCCGTGCACCGGTGAGGGTCCGGGAACGGAACCGGGTGGCGCCGCCGGTCTGCAGCGTCATCACGACGCCGAGCGGGTAGTCAAGGGTGACCGTCGCGATGATCGCCCGGATCCGGTCGTCGTCCCACTTCCAGTTCCGCTGGAAGTCGGGCAGTTGTAAGGAGCCCGAGGCGACATCCGCCAGAACGTCCTTCAGCTTCACGTTGTCGAGGGCCGCCATGTGACTCCACTTCCCACCCTGATGTCTGTACGGAGAGTGATTTCATCAGCGCTTTCCGGTGACGGTCAACTGGTTCACCGAACAACGAGGTAACCGAAGCACCGCCCGGATCAGGTCGCAGGGCCGTGGCTTCTAGGAGAGGGGCGGCGGGCCTCACATGGTCCGGACCGGGCATCGGGACGCTTCCTCGAGGCCATGTCGCACAGGGAGATGGAACACTGGTCTCCGTGAGCACCACCGGATCCAAGCGCCCCGTCCAGGTGAGCGCAGCCCGCCGCCGTACCGTCATCGACGCGCTGCGGCGTGGCGCCGTGCCCGAGAGCGGACTCGATCTGCTGGCCGCCGGCCTCGACCGGTTCGAGACGGCCCTGGACGCCGAGCTGGACGCCGTGGCGTCCGGGGGGTCCGTGTTCAAGGCCGTACGGGGTGAATACGGCTCAGGCAAGACGTTCTTCACACGCTGGCTGGGGGAGCGGGCCAAGCGTCGCAACTTCGCCGTGGCCGAGATCCAGATCTCGGAGAACGAGACACCGCTGCACAAGCTGGAGACGGTCTATCGGCGGCTCACCGAAAGGCTCACCACGTCCAGCTTCCCACCCAGTGCCCTACGGCCCGTGGTCGACGCCTGGTTCTACGCCCTGGAGGAGGACGCCCTCGCGGTCGGCGTGACCGAGGAGGAACTGCCTGTGGAGGTGGGGAAGCTGCTCGTGGCGCGACTCGCCGAGGTGTCCCGGCACGCTCCGTCCTTCGCCACCGCGCTGCGCGGTTACCGGGCCGCCCTCGCGGACGGGGACGAGGCGACCGCCTCGGCCGTCCTGGCGTGGCTCGGCGGCCAGCCGCATGTAGCGGCCTCCGCTCGGAGGTCCGCCGGGGTGCGCGGAAACCTGGACCACTTCGGTGCCCTCGGTTTCCTGCAGGGGCTCCTCACCGTGCTGCGCGACTCCGGGCACACCGGACTCTTCGTCGTGCTCGACGAGGTGGAGACGCTCCAGCGGGTCCGGTCGGACGCCCGGGACAAGGCGCTCAACTCACTGCGGCAGCTCATCGACGAGGTGCACTCCGGCCGCTTCCCCGGCCTGTACCTCGTCGTCACCGGCACACCCGCCTTCTACGACGGGCAGCAAGGGGTGCAGCGCCTGGCACCGCTCGCCCAGAGGCTCGCCACCGACTTCACCACCGACCCGCGCTTCGACAACCCCCGGGCCGTACAGATCAGGCTTCCCGGTTTCAACCAGGAGTCTCTGATCGGCCTCGGTGCCACCATCCGGGATCTGTACGCCGAGGCCGCCGCGTCGCCCGCGCGTGTGCGTACGGTCGTCGACGACTCCTACGTCGCGGACCTCGCGCGGGCCGTCGGCGGGGCGCTGGGCGGGAAGGTCGGGGTGGCTCCCCGCCTCTTTCTGAAGAAGCTGGTCGGGGACGTGCTCGACCGCGTGGACCAGTTCGACGACTTCGATCCCCGGCAGCACTACCGGCTGACGGTCGCCGATGGCGAACTCACCGACGTGGAGCGAAACCTGGCCACCACGGTCGCCGGCGGCTCCGCGTCGGCCGACGACATCGACCTGGAGCTGTGATGGCGTTGGACACGGGGAGCCCCGCCGGTACGGGCCCGGGTGGGGACGGAGTCGACGTACTCGACCGGTTGGACCCCGTCGTCCTGCACCACATCGTCAACACCCTCGGCTGGCCCGATCTGCGCCCCCTTCAGCGGGCGGCGATCACACCACTCATGGACGGGCAGGACGCCGTGCTGCTGGCGCCCACTGCGGGCGGCAAGACCGAGGCGGCCTGCTTTCCGCTGCTGTCGGCGATGGCCGAACAGAAGTGGACCGGCACATCCGTCCTGTACCTGTGCCCGCTCAAGGCGCTCCTCAACAACCTGGTCGGCCGCGTCGACTCCTACGCCCAGTGGCTCGGGCGGCGCGCGGCGCTCTGGCACGGCGACACCAAGGAGTCGCAGCGGCAGCGCATCCGTACCGAGGCGCCGGACGTCCTGCTCACCACGCCTGAGTCACTCGAAGCGATGCTGATCGGCGTCAAGACCGACCATGCGCGGCTGCTGGGAAGCGTGCGGGCCGTGGTCGTCGACGAGGTGCACGCCTTCGCCGGCGATGACCGGGGGTGGCACCTGCTCGCCGTGCTCGAACGGCTGGAGAGGGTCACCGGGCGGCCCATCCAGCGCGTCGGGCTTTCAGCGACCGTCGGGAACCCCGCCCAACTGCTGCGCTGGTTGCAGGGCGCCGGCGCCGGTAGCCGTACGGGGCAGGTCGTCGCCCCGGGGGCGGAGCCGCCGCTCGACCCCGGCGGGGCAGGGACGCCCGACGAGGCGGACGGCGACCGCCCCGGGCCCGCGGGCGAGGTGGAACTCGACTACGTGGGCTCCCTGGACAACGCCGCCAAACTCATCGCGGCCCTGCACAGGGGAGAGAAAAGGCTCGTCTTCTGCGACTCCCGCCGACAGGTCGAGGAGTTGGGCGCTGCGCTGAGGGCCCGGGAGGTGACCGTCTTCCTGTCGCACGCCTCCCTCTCCGTCGACGAACGCGCCCGTTCTGAACGGGCCTTCGCCGAGGCACGCGACTGCGTCATCGTCTCCACCTCGACCCTGGAACTGGGCATCGACGTGGGCGACCTGGACCGCGTCCTCCAGATCGATTCGCCGGCCTCCGTCGCCTCGTTCCTGCAGCGCATCGGTCGCACGGGCAGACGCCCCGGTACCGTGCGCAACTGCCTGTTCCTCACCACCCGCAAGGACACGCTGCTGCAGGCGGCCGGCCTGCTGCTGCTGTGGTCGCGGGGCTGGGTGGAACCGGTCGTCCCCCCGCCCGAGCCGCGCCACCTGGTAGCCCAGCAACTGCTGGCCGTCACCCTGCAACAGCACAAGCTGGGCGATCAGTTGTGGGACCGGCAGTGGAACGGACTCGCCCCCTTTGACCGGTCCGCCGCCCCGATCCTCCGCTTCCTCACCGAGGAGGGCTACCTCGACAGCGACGGCGGCATGATGTTCGTCGGGCCCCAGGCTGAACGCCGTTTCGGCAAGCGGCACTTCATCGAACTAACCGCGTCCTTCACCGCGCCACCGCAGTTCACCGTCCTGTCCGGGCGCACCGAGATCGGCCGTACCGATCCGAGTGTGCTCACCGAGGAACGCCCTGGTCCGCGGCGGCTGCTGCTCGGCGGGCGTAGCTGGCAGGTCACGTACATTGACTGGCTGCGCAAGCGGGTCTTCGTCGAGCCCGCCGACGGCGGCGGCATCGCCAAGTGGATGAACGGCGGTGTCGCCGGGCTGTCCTTCGCCCTGGCGCGCGCCATGCGCGAAGTGCTGCTGGGCACGGACCCGCCTGTCACCCTCACCCGGCGTGCGGAGACCTGCCTGGCCGAACAGCGTGAGACGGACGCACCCGACATCGTGCACCCGGGCGGCACGCTGATCACGCGCGTCGGCTCCGACGTCCGCTGGTGGACCTGGGCGGGCTACCGCGCCAATGCCACCCTGGCAGCCACCCTGCAGTCGGTGACCGACCCTCTGCAACGGCCCACCGACAGCTGGTTGCGCCTGCGTGACAACCTCACCCCGGCCGAATGGCGCATGGCCCGTGAGAACGTCGGCGAGAGTCTCGTCCTGCCTGACGTGGACCGCCGGGCCGTACGCGGCCTCAAGTTCGCCGCCGCCCTTCCGGAACGCCTTGCCGTGGCGACGGTGGCGGCCCGGTTGGCCGACTTCGAGAGCGCCCGCTTGGTGCTCGGCGAGCCGACGCGCTTTCAGTAGAGGCTGCGTCGTCGGCAAGGTGGCCGCGCAAGCGCACTCTCTACCGCTCTGCCGCGTGCTCCTGACGGAGCGTGAGCGACTGTTGCCGTGAGCACCGACGGAGGCGTCAAGGGCCCGTTGCAAGTGGATTAGTGGCCAATTGTGGCGTGTTCATTATCACTTCATCATTGCAAAACCGCGTAAGCCTATTGTGCGCACTCTGTGGACATGTCTATAAAGCCTCCTACTTTTGATCATTGATGTGGGGGGTCCCGTGCGTCCGGCACGTCCGCTTGTCGTTTCTGTCGCTCTCCTGATGGCTGTGCTGACGGGAACGGAGCACGCCGTCGCGGCAACCGGCCGTTCCGGGAACGACCGGTCCGGGAGCACCTCCACGGGAAGTGCCCCTGACCAGAAGTGGGGCAGCGCTGACGGGCGCAGCCACAAGGCCTCCGCCGAAGCCACGGACGCGGCCGCCAAGGGCGGCAACGACGGGCCGCTCAAGGGCCGCGGCGAGCTTCCGGTTGAGGGCGACGCGGGGACGACCGAGCTGGGTGGTACGCCGAAGCCGCCGGAGCCGGGGTCCGTGAAGCAGGTGGCGGCGCCCGACGCGCCCGCCACCGACGGCTTCGACGCCAAGCGCAGCGAGGAGGTCAAGGGCAGGCGCAAGGAGCGGGAGCGCACCTTCCGTAACGAGGACGGCACCTACACCACGCGCTTCTACAGCGAGCCCGTCAACTTCCGTGCGAAGGACGGAAGCTGGAAGGACATCGACACGACGCTGGTGCCCAAGGCGGAGTCCGGCCCGACGACGATGAGCGCCGAGGAGGGGGACTGGGAGACTCGCTCCACCGAGACGCCGATCGACTTCGCCGGCTCGGCGGACGCCGATCCCCTGGTGCGTATGCAGGTCGGTGACGGTCTGTCCATCGGGTACGCCGTCGAGGGTGCGAGCGCTGCCGTCGGACAGGCCGACGGCAGTGTCATCACCTACCCGGACGTACGCCGCGACGCCGACCTGGAGCTCATCTCCGGTAGCGACTCGGTGAAGGAGACTCTGGTCCTCAAGAGCAAAGACGGGCCCACCACTTGGCGCTTCCCACTGGAACTCCAGGGGCTGACCGCGAGGATCGACGAGCACGGGAGCGTGGTGTTCGCCGATGCCAACGGCAACCAGCGCGCCTGGATGCCCGCCGGGTGGATGCAGGACTCGAACCTTGCCGAGGACGCCAACGAGGGCGCCATATCCTCGGGCGTCACCTACGGCCTGGACGAGGTGAATGGCCGTCAGGTCCTGGTCATGAAGCTGGACGAGGAGTGGCTGTCGGCTCCGGAGCGGGTCTTCCCCGTGCGTGTCGACCCGTCGGTCAAGTCGTTCGACTCCACTTCGGGGACCTATGTGCAGTCCCCGTACAACCAGAACTTCTCCAGCGACACCGTGCTCAAGGTGGGCACGTATGACGGCGGCAGCCACAAGGCCGCCGCGTTTCTGCGGTTCGCCGGTGTGGAGAGCACGCTGAAGAACGCGTGGGTGCTCAACACCAACCTCGCGCTCTACAACACATGGTCGCAGTCGTGCACCGCGCGCCCGGTGACGGTCCACCCCATCACCTCGAACTGGTCGGAGTCCACGACCACCAAGTACCCGGGCCCGTCGACCGGTTCGTCGCTGGCCTCGAAGAGCTTCGCGCACGGCTGGCGTCCGTCGGGCACGGAGACGTGGTCGTGCGGTCCGGCCTGGGAGAGCATCAAGCTCGGTTCGGCCGGCCGCAAGCTGGTCAACGACTGGACCCACGCCCGGAAGAAGAACTACGGCCTCGCCGTCAAGGCGTCCACCAGCGACTCCAAGGGCTGGAAGCAGTTCGGCTCCGACGACTACCCGAACGGCAAGCCCAGCCTGGACGTGACCTGGACGAAGTACGGCGCCACCTACACGATGGGTGACTTCACCGCTCCGGTGACCGCCACCTCCCAGGGCGTGCAGAAGCTCACCATCAGGAACCAGGGCCAGGAGACATGGCCCGCGGGCGGCGACTACAAGCTGCGTTACAACCTGTACGACTCCAAGGGCGTCGAGATCGACGACAGCGGCAAGATCGCGTACACGGAGATGCCGGAGGCGGTCTCGCCCGGCGAGAGCGTGACCGTGGACGCGAAGATCGCGCCTCTGGCGCCCGCCACGTACACCTTGCAGTGGACGATGACCGACTACGGCGTCAGCCGGTTCACCACAGCCGGCGTACCCGGACCCGCCATCAAGTTCTCCGCGGTGAACATCCCTCCCCAACTGACCGCCGAGTCCCCGGGCAGCGGGGCCGTCGTGGACACGCTGACCCCGACCCTGTGGGCCAAGGGCAAGGACATCGACGGTTACCCCAAGGCCACACTCCAGTACACCTTCGAGGTATGCGAGGTCGAGGGCAGTGACGTCCGCAAGAACTGCAAGAAGGGCACGCGCAGCGACGAGACCCAGTGGACGGTACCGTCGGGCTGGCTGTCCTGGGGTAAGACCTATGCGTGGTACGCCTACGCGTACGACGGTGACGAGACCTCCGCGCGGCCGGGCGCTGCGCTGATCAGCACCGAGGTGCCGCAGCCGACGGTGACCAGCCATCTGGGCGGAGCCGACAGCGGCAAGGAGATCGGTACCCGGGCGGGCAACTACGTCACGGCCGCCACGGACGCCGCGCTCACCACCGTGGGCCCGGAACTGGCCGTCACCCGCACCTACAACTCCCTCGACCCCCGCGCTGACGGAGCGTTCGGCTCCGGCTGGTCCACCCGCTGGGACATGCGGCTGCGCCAGGAGGCCGAGACCGGCATGGTCCTGGTGACCCTCGCCGACGGCTCCCAGGTGCGCTTCGGCAAGAACGCCGACGGCACCTACGCCAGCCCGGCTGGCGGTTCGCTCACCCTCCAGAACCAGAGCGGGGCGTGGCAGCTGCGTGAACGGTCCGGCAGCGTCCACCACTTCATGGCCAGCGGCGTACTCTCCCGGATCGTCGACTCCGCCGGGCGCGGCCAGAAGGTTCAGCACCAGACCGAGACCGGCGGTCCCGTCACCAAGGTCACCGACGAACTCTCAGGTCGTTCACTGAACTTCACCTGGTCCGGCAGCCACGTCGCCACGGTGACCACGAGCGCGGTCGGCCCCGACGCCTCCGGCCTGACCTGGTCGTACTCCTACGACGGCGACCGTCTGACCAAGGTGTGCCCGCCCTCCTCGACCACCAAGTGCACGCAGTACGCGTACGACACCGGCTCGGTCTACCGCAGCGGTGTTCTGGACGCCTCACCGACCTCCTACTGGCGGCTCGGCGAGAGCGAGGGCGCCACGGCGGCAAGCGACGCCCCCTCGCGCACCGGCCTGAACGACGCCGCCTACCGGGACGTGACACTGGGCGGCACCTCGGCCGTCGCCGGCACCACCGACACGTCGGGCGGCTTCGACGGAGTCGACTCGGTGGTCGAGTTGCCTTCGGACACGCTCCAGTCGACGGCCTACCCGACGATCGAGCTCTGGTTCAAGACGACCAAGGCCACCGCCGTACTGGCCGGCTTCCAGAACGAGGAACTCGGCGACAAGCCCACCTCGTACCGTCCGGTCCTCAACATCGACGCGGCCGGAAAGCTGCGCGGCGAGTTCCGCCGGGTCGGCGTCACCGGCGCGACCGGACCGATCACCACCACCACGGCCGTCACGGACGGCGCCTGGCACCACGCCGTGCTCACCGCTTCCGCGACCGGGCAGACGCTGTACCTCGACGGCAAGAAGGTCGGCTCGATCGCGGGCGCGGTGGCCGATCAGTCCCGAGAGTACGCCTTCCTGGGCGCCGGATACGCCAGCGACAGCTGGATGGGCGTGGCCACCGGCGAGTACCGTTTCGCCGGGCAGATGGACGAAGTCGCCGTCTACGCACACCCGTTGAACGCCGCGACGGTCGCCGAGCACTACGCGGCCCGCGCCGCTGTCGGCCAGGTCAGCAAGGTCACGCTGCCGTCGGGCCGGGTCCACGCCACGGCCGTCTACGACTCCGGCTCCGGACGGCTGAAGGAGCACACGGACGCCAATGGCGGTACGTGGACGGTCTCGGCCCCCTCGTACTCCAACGCCTCGTCCTCCTACGCGCGGACGATCCAGAGCGGTGGAGCCACCGGCTACTGGCGGCTCGGTGAGCGCAGCGGAGCCGAGGCGGTCAGCCCGCTGGGCGAGGAGCTGAACGGCAGCTATCTGGACGGCGCACGCCCCGGCAGCCCGGGCATCTTCTCCAGTGGTGACGACACCTCCGCCGAGTTCGACGGCAGCGGAGCCGTGGAGGTGCCCACCGAGACGCTCGGCACCGCGACCGCGATGTCGGTCGAGCTGTGGTTCCAGACCACGGAACCCGGTGTCCTCGCCACCATGCAGAACACCGAGTTCGGCGACACCCCGACCGGCTGGCGGCCCATGCTGGTGATCGACGCTGACGGCAAACTGCGTGGCAAGTTCTCACCGGACGCGACCAGCATCCTGTCCCGGTCGGCTGTCACCGACGGCAAGTGGCACCACGTCGTTCTCACCGGCAACTCCGGTGCCCAGGCCCTCTACGTGGACGGCGTCACCCAGGGCTACAACCAGACGGGTGTCCCCACGGTCCGCCACCCCCATGTCCTCATCGGCGGTGGCTACGCCTCGAGCGGTTGGGACGGCCAGGCAGGTGGGTACCGCAACTTCACCGGGCAGATCGACGAGGTCGCCTTCTACGACAAGGCGATCGTCCCGTTCACACAGGCCGGTTCTGTCTGGCTCCCCGTATCGGGGCGGTCGAGCACGCCTGCCACACATTTCCAGGCCCGTAAGGACCTGACCAGTGGCAGCGACGCGCAGTACCGGAACGTGGCCGTCGCGGACACCCCGGCCGCCTACTGGCGGCTCGGCGAGGAGTCCGGTACCGCTCTGCGGAGCGAACTCGGCGGCTCGGACGCGACCGCGACCTTCCGCCCGGACAGCGACGCGGCGGACACCGGGCTGGACGCGGACGGAATCTTCGGCCCGTCCGGCGACACCGCGCTGGGCGCGGGCGGCACCACCTACACCGAACTGCCCGGATCGCTGCTCGCGGGTTCCACCGAACTCGCCGTGGAGCTGTGGTTCAACACCTCCATGCCCACCGGTGTCCTGCTCGGATTCCAGGACGCGCCGATCGACCAGGTCCCCGGCTCGTTCCGTCCGGTCCTCAACATCGACGAGGCCGGCAAGCTGCGCGGTGAGTTCCGCCGGGCCGGCGTCACCGGCGCCACCGGTCCCATCACCACTGCCCAGGCCGTGACCGACGGCGCATGGCACCATGTGGTGCTCAGTGCCGACGCCACCGCCCAGACCATGTACCTGGACGGCGTCAAGGTCGGCTCGATCACCGGCGCCGTCTCCGACCAGTCCCGTCCGTACGCCTACCTGGGCGCCGGATACGCCAGCGAGAGCTGGATGGGCGTGGACCCGGACCCGTACTACTACCAGGGCACCCTCGACGAGGCCGCCCTGTACCGCCACCCCCTCACCGCCGAGCAGGTCTCCGCCCACTACCGGGCGCAGGCCGAGCCGGCCGACTCCACGCTGACCACCACGGTGAAGGTGACCGACCCGAAGCAGAAGACCGGCTCGGCGACCTATGACGCGCTGCGCGGCCAGCGGGTGCTGTCCCGGACCGACGCGGCAGGCGCGGTCACCGGCTACGCCTACGACACCGGCGGCAACCTGCACACCGTCACCGACCCCAACGGTCACGCCACGATCACCGGACACGACAAGCGCGGGAACACCGTGTCGACCACCACGTGCCGGGACGCCGACTCCTGCTGGACGTCGTTCAGCTCGTACCACGTCGACGAGGCCAACCCGCTCGACCTGCGCAACGACAAGCCGCTGACCGTCCGCGACCAGCGCTCCAAGGACCACAAGGACGACCGCTACCGCACCTCGTTCACCTACAACTCCCTGGGCCTGACCACCAGCACGGTCCGCGCCGACGGCAGCGCTTCGTCGACGACGTACACGGCGGGCACCGAGACCGCGGTCGGAGGCGGCATCGTCCCGGCGGGTCTCGTGGACAAGGAGACCACTCCCGGCGGCGCCGTCACCGCTTACCGCTACTACGCCAACGGCGACCTGGCGGAGGTGACCTCCCCCTCCGGGCTCGTCACCAAGTACACGTACGACGGGCTGGGCCGGAAGATCTCCGAGACCCAGGTCTCCGACACCTACCCGAGCGGCGTGGCCACGACCTACGCCTATGACACGGCCTCCCACGTCGTCACCGAGACCGGCGCCGGGGTGAAGAACGAGCTCACCGGCACCACCCACACCGCGCAGATCAAACGCGCGTACGACGAGGACGGCAAACTGCTGTCCGAGACCGTCAAGGACACTACCGGCGGCGACACCGAGCGCGTGACGGCGTACCACTACGACGAGCACGGCCTGAACGACAGCGTCACCGACGCCGAGCTGAACACGACCCGGTTCGAACACGACGAGCTGGGCCGCGTCGACGGCATGACCGACCCGGCCGACACGCACTACACGTACACCTACACCGCGAACGGCCTGCACGCCGAGACGGTGCTCGACGACTGGCGGGGCGACCCCTCCGGCACGCTCCGCGACCTCGTCGTGGTCTCCAACGCATACGATCCGGCCGGCCGTCTCGCCTCCACCACGGACGCGATGGGCGCGACCACCGCGCACACCTACTTCGACGACGGCCTGGCGGCCACGACCACCGCCAAGCAGGTCACCCAGTCCGACGGCAGCAGACGCGACATCGTGCTGGAGAGCAACACCTACGACCCCGCGGGTCACCTGACCAAGCAGGTCACCGGCGGCGGGAAGACCACACGGACGTTCACCGTCGACGCGCTGGGCCGCACCGAGCGCAGCGTGCTGGATCCCGGCGGCCTGGACCGCGTCACGACCCTCGCCTACGACGGAGACGACCGGGTCAAGCAACAGGCGCAGACCATCACCGGCGACAAGAAGCTCACCACGACGTCCGAGTACGACCCTGCGGGCAACGTGAAGAAGCGGACCGTCACCGACGGCACCAGCACCCACACCACCACCCACACCTACGACAGGCGCGGTCTGCCGCTGACCTCGGTCAGCCCGCGCGGCAACGAACCGGGGGCGACCGCAACCGCGTTCACCACGACCTACCGGTACGACGAGCTGGGCCGCCTGGTCCAGGAGACCGCGCCGCAGGTCCAGGCCGAGGAGAACGGCGGCTCCGCCACGGCGGTGCAGCCGGTGACCCGCACGGGTTACAACACCTTCGGCGAACCCACCGAGGTCAAGGAACCCCGGGGGCAGATCACCCGCTCCGAGGTCGACCGGCTCGGCCGTACGACCGCGGTGACGCTGCCCGGCTACACCCCGCCGGGCGGCAGCGAGCTCACCGCGACCACCCGCACCACGTACAACGCGCTCGGCCTCCAGGAGTCGGTCACCGACCCGCTGGGCCGGGTCACCAGCTACGACTACGACCAGTTCGGCCGGCTGATCAGCAAGATCGACCCACCGGCCAACGCCATCGCCGCGCTGCTGGAGGGCGGCGGCAGCTCCGAGATCCAGGTCGGCCCGACGACCGCCCACAACGGCGGCGGGATCACCGTCTACACCTGGACGCCCACCGGCCTCCAACTGTCGGCGACCGACCCGACCGGCGCCCGCACCGAGGCCACGTACGACGAACTCGGGCGGCAGCTGACCGCGACGACCGTCGAGCGCTACCCGACCACCCAGAACCTGACCACCCGCTACACGTGGGACGACGCGGGCAACCAGACGGTGTCGAGGACACCCGCCGAGCGGATCACGTCGGCCACCTACAACCCGGCGGCGGAGGTCACGTCGGTGAGCGACGCGGCCGGCACCACGCGCTTCGGGTACGACGGTCTGGGCCGCCAGATCGAACTCGTGGACGCCACCGCCCGCAAGACCATCACCACGTACAACGCCCTTGGCGCCGTCACCGCCAGCACCGACTACGGCACGGGCAGTACGGCCCTGCGCACGGCCGGCCAGGAGTACGACGCCGACGGCAACCGCACCGCCGTGGTCTCCGCCGAGAAGAAGACGCGCACGACATACACGTACGACGCGCTCGGCCGGATGGCCAAGCAGGTGGAGCCGGTCACGTCCACCAAGTCGATCACTACGACCTTCGGCTACGACGCGGCGGGCAACCGCACCCGTCTCACCGACGGCCGCACCAACGCGACGATCTACACCTTCAACAACTGGGGCCTGCCCGAGTCCACGATCGAACCCGCCACGGCGGCCACCCCGAACGCGGCGGACCGCACCTGGACCACGGTCTACGACAAGGCCGGACAGCCCGTCAGTGAACTGCTGCCGGGTGGCGTCAAGCGCGAGCGCACCTATGACGGCCTGGGCCGACTGACAGCGGAGACCGGCTCCGGCGCGGAGGCGGCCACCACCGCCCGCACCCTGGAGTACGACCTGGCCGGCCGCCTCACCGTCGTCGGCGTGGCAGGCGGCGCCACCCAGAACACCTACACCTACAACGACCGTGGTCAACTGCTGACCGCGGCGGGTGCCGGCGGCGGCGCCGACTACACCTACGACGCCGATGGCAACATGACGTACCGCGAGACCGAGGCCGGCAACACCGACTACGGCTACGACAGCGCCGGACGCCTCGACCGGGCCGGGGACTCCCTCACGGGCAATGACGTCTGGTACGACTTCGACGCCGCCGGACGCCCGAAGCTGGAGCGCTACGCGGTCAAGCCGTCCGGCTCCACGACCTGGACGGAGTCGACCCGTCGCACCTACGACTACGACGACCTCGGCCGCCTCAAGAGCGACAAGGTCACCCTGCCGGACGGCACGGGCACCATCGCCTCGACCGACTACACCTACGACCTCGACAACCGTCTGAAGAGCAAGAAGACCACCGGCACGGCGGGTGCCGCGGACAACTCCTACGGCTACGACGACGCGGGCCGCCTGACGTCCTGGGTGAACGGCACCATCACGACGTCGTACGAGTGGGACGACTCCGGCAACCGCACCAGGGCCGGCTCGGTCTCCGCGACCTTCGACGCCCGCAACCGCCAACTGACGGACGGCGCGAGGACGTTCACCTACACGCCGCGCGGCACCCTTGCCTCCGTGAACAACGGCAGCGGTACGACGCGGACCCTGACCTCCGACGCCTTCGAACGGAAGATCACCGACAGCGGCGTCACCTACTCCTACGACTCCCTCGACCGCGTCCAGACCCGAGGCTCGACGACCTTCGCCTACGACGGAGGCTCCAACAACCTCGCCACCGACGGGACCAGCCAGTACAACCGCACCCCTGCGGGCTCCCTCCTCTCCACCTCCACCGGCACCACCAAACGGTGGGCCCTGACCGACCAGCACACCGACCTCGTCGCCGGCCTCACCCCCGACGGCACCGCGGTCAACGGCTCCACCGCCTACGACCCCTTCGGCACCGAGACCGCCACCAACGGCACCACTCCCGCCGTCGGCTACCAGTCCGGCTACACCGACCCCGCCTCCGCCGACGTCAACATGGCGGCCCGCTGGTACCAGCCGGGCACGGGCTCCTTCGGGTCCCGCGACACCTGGCAGCTTGACCCGATGCCGTCGGTGCAGGGGAACCGGTACGCGTACGCCAACGCCACACCGCTGAACGCCACCGACCCCACAGGACACTTCCCGCTGTGCTGGACGATCACGGGCGCGGTGGCGTGCGGGACGATCCTCGGTATCAACGCCGCGGTCGGCTACGCGCTCACCAACTGGCTGAGTTCGTCGGGCGGCGGTTCGTGGGGAGGGCTGCGCCACGACTACTCCGGCAGCCTCGCGGACTCACTCAGGAACCAGTCCCGCAGATTCTCCGGACAACAGCCGGCCGCACGGACCGCACTCGTCTACACGGGATACGGCTCCGGAGGCACCACCGGACCTGCCACCCGCAACGTCTGCAACGGGTCCTGCACGACGCAACCGACGAAGCCGCCCAAGCCGCCGATCGACCAGAACCCCAACAACGGCAGCAACCCGGTCACCGCGCCCACCCGCCCGCCAGTGGCACCGATCTGGTTCTCCGGCGCCTGGTCCGTCGCCTCGGGGGCGGGCGTGGCCGCCACGATCACGGCTCAGGCCATGGTCGACCTCGCGGCGATCGCGCTCTTCACTCCGGACGACCTGCCCGACCCCTTCCTCGACGAGGCCCGGAACCCTGGCGGTGATTCCAGGAGCCCGGAGAACTGCGATGATCAGGCAGGTGAGAACGCGGTTGGCAACATTCAGTACCTTCCGCGCGAACGGTTTCGTGAGGGGCCGGACGGTTGCCGCGCGACCGGTATCGTCGCCGACTTCGGCGGGGCCGATGACATGGCCGACGGCACGAAGACCGCGTGGAAGGCGGACTGCGAGAGCGGTATGGTGACGCCCCCTGACTACTGGAAGCTTCCTCCAGGCCGCAATCGTGCGCGAGGTCACCTCGCAGGTTGCCAGTTCGGGGGTTCGGGAACCGATCTGCGGAACCTGGTGCCCTTGCACCGAGCCGCGAACAGCCCAGCCATGAGCACCATTGAAAACCGCATAGCGAACGAAGTCCGTGATGACCAGGCCGTGCACTACGAAGTCACACCGGTCTATGGGAATCCCAAGTCGGGAATCCCCTCTCTCGTTCATATCGAGGCGCGTGGAAACAAGGGTATGGATGTCGACTGCTATGTGATCAATAGTGCGGCGGGAGATAGCCCTGTCTGTTCTTCGGAAATCTATAGAAAGTGAGTGGAATGTCTGACTCTCTGGAGTCGTTGCTGGGGGAAAAAGAGCGATTTTGGCCGGCCCCCCCGGACTCGTGGCGCATCGTCGAGGACTGGATCGGACAGGAACTTCCAGTCGACTACAAGGCGCTCGTGGACGGCTACGGAGACGGAATTCTGTGGAAGCACCTCTTCGTTCCGCATCCTGTGGGGACGGATTCGCTGCTGAACTTCATGCAGGAGGAGCGAAGGGATTTTCACGCAGCGTACGAACATGTCCGCAATATTCCGGAGGAAATCCGGGAATCCTGGGACCGTGTTGTTCCATGGGCGTATCATGATTGGAACGGGGATGTCTGTCTGCTCATTCCAGGGGCGGGACCAGATCAGTGGAACGTTGCCGTAGCGTTTCGCCAATGCCCCGAATTCATGTGGATTGAAGGTGGCGTTACGAGCCTTCTCCGGTTGATTGTGGAAGAGAATCGATTTCCCCGCGGGTGGCCGGTGACGGACCTTCAGTGGCAGTCCATGCCGGACAGCCCCCTTGTGTGACAGTTTGCAAGACCGGAAGGGGGGTGGATGTTACGTCGGTGTCCACCCCTTTGAGGATGACTATGCCGCGTGATCTCACCGACTCCCTGACCGGAATGCTGGGGCCGGCGAGGAGCGCGGTCCCCAAGACGGGGCCTCCGAAGAATGGAGGATTTTGACTTGCGGTGGAGATCCATGTGAATGAGGTCGTGGAGCAATGGCCGTGGCATCCTGCAAGGCTGGTGAAACGCGGAGCCCCGGATTGCAAGGAATCCATCGGATACGTGGCGGCATTGGCGCGGGGCGATCGGTCAACCTCGCTTCTTCCGGGGCTGGCGATGGCTCGGCGATCGGCTGTTTGCCTGATATGTCCCGTGCTGTGTCGGACTGGCCGTCGCGTGACTCTGCGGGGGCGTCGGCTTCCTTATCCGGCGGGGGTAACGTCAGGGGCCCGGCCCTCGACGGTGACGGCGTCTCCGTAACGCTGTTCGAGTAGGGGACGGGCCTGGGCCGGGTCGTCGGTGTTGACGACCACGACACCGCGCACCATGTCCGGCCCCACGGCGCTGACGCGCACGCCCTCGCTCCGCAGCCGCTCGTTGTCGCCGACGATACGGCGGGTCAGGGCGTCGAGTTCCTTGGCGCTGCGCGGGGCGTCCGCGAACCGCACGGGTTCGCCGGGAAAGCGCCGTGACACGGCCGCGTCCAGTGCGGAGTCGTCGCTCGGGACCCGGTGGACGACGGTGGTGGCGCCGTCGACGGCCACGCCCGCGAAGTGTTCGGGGAACCGCTCCCCCGCAAACTCCGCGACGGCGTCGGCCGTGGAGGAAGCATCCTCCGTGCCGGTGCCGGTGCCGGTGCCGGTGCCGGGGTTCGAGGTCAGCGACTTGCCGGGGGACGGGCTCGCCACCTGGGGGGAGGACGTCCGCGCGTCGGCCGCCTCGCCGGCGCAGGCCGTGGCGCCGAGCGCCAGCAGGAGCAGGGCTGCGGCCTGGGCGGTCATCTGCCGTGGTGCACGGGGCCAGTTCATGGTTTCAGGCTAGCTCTCGGGCGGCGCCCAGGGAGGGCGCGGGATGCGGGGAAAGGGTCGGTGTGCGGACGCCGCGGGCGGTGTCCGCACACCGACCCGGCTCAGCCGGTCTTGACCGTTACACCGAGTCCGCTGGTGATGGACCCGATGTTGACGTGGAAGGACCGGATGGAGCACTGCCGTCCGTCGGAGTCGAGGCCGGTGCAGGGGCCCAGGTTGCTTCCCGTCGCGATGTGCGAGATCAGGCCGCGTGCGGTGATGCGCTCGGGGTTGGTGTGGGTTCCGGCGACCGGGCCGCCGCTGTCACCCTCGCCGACCGTGGCGTCGCCCTCCTCGTTGAGGGCCCAGAAGCCGGGACCGACGAGGACACCCTCCGCGTTGGTCAGGTACTGGTTGGTGCTCTCCACCCGCAGCACCGAGGCGCCGGACCACGAGCCGGAGGCGAAGACATAGGAGTTGACCCCTGGGTTGGCGGCGGCGCCGACATAGGTGCCCTGGTTGGAGTCGGTCGGGCCGATGTAGATGGCCGTGCCGTACGTGGCGCCGGTCAGCACCATCGCGTCCAGCGGCTTGCTGCCCGCGTCGCTGTTGCCGACGAGGAGGTCTCCCTGCGGGGTCCGCCATTCCTTGTTCGCGCCGCAGTGCTCGGCGGTGAGGATGCCCTCGGTTCCGTTGCTCCTGCGGACGGGGAACGCCGTCGTGCAGTAGCTGTAGGTCCGGAAGATGGGGTCGACCAGCCGGTCGATGGCGTTGCCACCCCAGAAAGGCTCGGTGTCGTTCCACCGGCTCACGGACTCGGACCGGGCCTCGGTGGTGTAGCGGATGGGTATGCCGTCCGCCGTCTCCGTGGGGAGCGCGGAGCGTGCGGCCAGTGTGGCCACGGACGTGTCCGTGGCCAGTTCGATGGCGGTGAAGTCCGCCGTCGGACCCACCCTCGTCACCTTGCCCGCGAGCCCGGACGGTGGGGTGGTGCCGAGGGCACGGGAGGCGGAGTCGAGTTCCGCGAGCGAGAACTCGGCCTTCTCGACGGTGACCGGGACGGCCGCGTCGTCGACGATGGACCGAAGCTGTGCGGGAACGTTTCCCTTCCAATGGAGTGTCACCTGGTCCGGCTCCACGGTGAGGCCCGTGAAGCCCTTCAGACCCTTCTCCCGGACCGCGATGTCGATCGCGTCGGCGGTGTCCTGGGCTTGGCGCTGACCGGCCATCCGCGCGTCGGAGAGGATCTCCGCCCGGCCGAGGCCGCGTTCGGCCGAGTCGGGCTCCGGGCCGACTTCGCCGCTCGCTGTCATTCCCGCCGCGACGACACCGGTGGCGGTCTCCGAGCCGGCGATCGGTTCCGCCGCCGGCCAGGCCGCGGCGGTCATCGCGAGAGCGACCACCGTGGTGACCGCGAGGCGTCTCGTTCTGCTGTGCACATGTCCCCCTGCAAATCTTGCTTGACGACAGACGTACGTGGTGTGACCCACGTGCCGCCGATCAACTTGACATAACGAAGCCTCTGTTGGCCATAAATTGGTCAAGTTTCGTTCCTGTGAAAGCAAAAAACGCTGGCAAAATGAAGAGATTTGTCATGGTGTTTCCGGTTCGATCCCGTGTCGGCGTCCGAGGGGTGAGGCAAGGTAACGGCCGCTCGCTGTACGGGTGCTGACGGTCCGTCGAACGTGACGATGTCTGTCCTTACGTCACTCGGGCAACGGGTAGAGCCTCGCCGCGAACGCTTCGAGGAAGTCGGGGAAGGGGTGTGCGCGACGCGGTTGCCGGTGGCAACGCGACAGCGGTGACGTGCCGGGACGCGTGGTGCAGGGCGGTGGTCCCCGCCGCGCCGACCGTGCACGCGCCTTCGACCTGTTCGAGGTGGACGTCCGGTACAACACCAACGACTACGACGTCACCAACAACGTGACCAGCAGCTGCTCGGGCAAGTGCGACCTCCAAAACGTCGGCACTACGAGGCCGGGCACGTCTTCGGATTGGATCCTGTCGAAGGCTCCAGCCGCAGCAACCTCGCCATGTACCCAAACTCGGCGAGTGCGCGGAGAAGTGGTGCACGCTCGGCTACCGGTTACGGCGCTCGGCGTTCCCTGGACGCGTGACCTCCAGGGGCCCCGGGCAACCTCTCAGCCGAGGATCAGCGGCAACTTCCTTGCCAGATCGCCGAGTTGAGCTTTCCCATCGTCCGTCGGTGCTCGACGGCCCGTGCCGATCAGGAGGGCGTCCTCGTCGGTGAACGACATGGGGAACGCGGCTCCGGCGATCCGTTCCAGCGCCGCGCGGGAGTGGGCCAGGCTCTCCGGGGTCGGGCCCGAGGCGGACGGGAGGTGGGCGGTCAGGTCGAGGTGGTGGAGGGCCCATTCCAGGACGTACGCGGTGAGGTAGTCGGCGACCGTGAGGACCTGGTCCTGGGTGCTCACCCGGGTTGTGGGGTCGGCGAGTTGGGCCGCGCGGCCGGCGGCGGAGCCCACGTCGTCCAGGTGAAACTTGAGGAGGGCCGGGTCCTCGTACGCGGCGGCCAGGCGGACCGTCAGGGCGTCGAGGGGGTCGTCGCCGCTCGGGGGCTCGTTCGTGACCTGCCAGTACGTCGTCGCGTCGACCGTGGGGGCCGTATCGGCGGGGGTGGCCAGGGTGATCAGGACGTCCTGTGCGTCGATGACCAGGTGGCAGACGAGGTCCCTCACCAGCCAGCCGGCGCAGCCCGAGGGCCGCTCGAAGTCCTTGTCCGCCAGGTCGGCGACCGCCGTGCGCAGCGCTGCCCAGGAGTGTGAGAAGAGGTCCACCTCCGCAAAGTACTGCAGAGGTGATTCAGGTGGTTCGATGCATTGACCCTTTGTCGGTGGGCGCGCTTTCATCGCCTGCAACCTCGTGAGTCCTCTGCGACGTGCCGGGGGCGACGGGGGCGGGGCGACTGGGGTCGTCCCCGGGTGAAGGGGGAGCCAGTTGACAAGACCTTCCTTACATGTGCTCGCGAACGCCCTCGTCGTGGGGGCCGTCGTCGTGGGTTCCGCCTGGCCCGCGCAGGCGGCGGTCGGCGACGACGAGGTGCCGGGTGTCGTGCCGCGCACCGAGCGGATCAGCGTCGCGGCCGACGGCAGCGGCGGCAACGGCCACTCCGTCGACCCCGTCGTCAGCGCGGACGGGCGCGTCGTGGCCTTCATGTCGTCGGCGACCAACCTGGGGCCGGAGACCGACGTCCGCAACAGCATCTACTACCGGACGGGTCCCGGTGAGCCGTTGCAGCGGGTGGTGGTGCCGGGGGAGACGACTTCCACGCCTCAACTGTCCGAGTCCGGGCGGTACTTGACCTTCGGGTCGTTCTCGGCCGCGACCGGGGCGTCCTCCGTGCACCTCATGGATCTGAGCACCGGGAGCGTGGAGCGCCTGGCAGCGGAGACGGATGACGGGTACCAGGTGTCGTACGGCATCGCGCCGGTCAGTGCGAACGGGCGGTACGTCGCCTTCGTCGCCCGGTCCACCGTCGATCCGAACGGGGCGTCCGCCTGCCGGGTCATGCTGCTGGACCGCAAGACCCGGGAGGTGCGGCGAGTCAGCCGGGAATCGGACGGCTCGAAGACCTACTACCGGTGCGAGCAGGTCGCGATGAGCGCGGACGGGCGCAAGGTCGCCTACCTGGAGGGTTACACCGGACCTGGCACCGGCGATCAGGGCGACATCCTGGTGTACGACCGGAAGAGCGGGCGTACCGTGCACGCCGACGCCACCCACGATGGGGCGCCGGCCGGCACTTCGTCCTTCGCCCCCGTGCTGAGCGCCGACGGCTCCAAGGTCGGCTTCAACTCGGCGGCCACCAACCTGGTCGCGGAGACCGACACCAACAACGGCGTGAACGCCTTCGTCCGCGATCTGCGTACCGGTGAGCTCCAGCGGTACGACGGCCACGCCCCCACCGACCTCACGCTGCTGTCCGACCTGTCCGCCAACGGCTCGAAGCTGCTGCTCAACACGGCGGACGCGAACCGTACGTCGCTCGGGCTGATCCTGCGCGATCTGTGCACCGGACAGGAGGAACCGCTGTCACCGGGGCAGGACGGCAAACCCGTCACCGTGGGGGATGCCGCGCTGAGCGGGGACGAGTCGACGGTCGTCTTCGAGTCCTACTACCCGGGTCTCGTCCCCGAGGACACGAACCTCATCGGGGACGTGTTCGTACGCACCTTGCGCTGAGCCACCAGGCGTAGGGCCATAGGGCGGGGGCGGTGCGTGGCGCCGCCCTCGCCGCGTGCCCATGCGCGCCGCCCCGCCCCCAAGGCCCACCCCAGGGTCCACCCTCAGCCGGTCACCCCCACCACCTCCGCCAACCGCCTCCACTCCGCCCGTGGCAGCGCGTCCCCCTCCCGCCCGTCGACCACCTGCAACGCCACGTGATCAGCCCCCGCCGCGTGGAACTCGTCCACCCGCGCCCGGATCCGATCATCGTCACCCCACGCGTACACCGCGTCGATCAGCCGGTCGCTGCCCCCGTCCGCGAGGTCGGAGTCGGTGAAACCGAGGCGGAGGAAGGTGTTCGTGTAGTTCGGCAGCCCGAGATAGAAGGCGAGGTGGGCGCGGGCGACGGACCGGGCGCGGCCGGGGTCGGTCTCCAGGACCACCTTCAGCTCGGGGGCCAGCAGAGGGCCCTCGCCCAGGGCCGCGCGGGCCTCGGCGGTGTGTTCCGGGGTCACCAGGTACGGGTGTGAGCCGGCCGCCCGGTCGCGGGAGAGGCGGAGCATCTTCGGGCCGAGCGCGGCCAGGACCCGGCGGTCGGCGGGCACCCCGGCCCCGTCCAGGGCGTCCAGGTAGTCGACCATGGCGGCGTACGGGCGCCGGTACCCCTCCGTGAGCTTCGCGTGGCTCACGCCGAGGCCGAGGAGGAAGCGGCCGGGGTGGGCGGCCTCCAGTTCGGCGAAGTGTACGGCCGTGTCGGCGGCCTCGTGCTGCCAGATGCTCTGGATGCCGGTGGCGACGGTGATGTGTGACGTCGCCTCGACCAGGGGGACGGCGTGCCGGACCGTCGTGCTGCCGCCGAGCCAGACCGCGCCGTACCCGAGATCCTCCAACTCCGCTGCCGCGTCGGCGAGTTCGCCGTTGCGGGCCGGGTCCTCGGCCCGCAGGCCGATGCTCCAGACGCCGTACCGTCCCACGCTGTTCTCTTTGGTCATGCAAACGCCAACCCGGCCGCCTTCGTGATCTATTCCGGTGGGCCGCGGAAACGAATCATGTCGCAGCCATTGACGTCCCTCCTGCCTCAGCTTTACCTTCTGGCCGAAGTTACGCACAACGTTCGCAATATCGAACAATCGCTCCCGTCCAGTCCCGTGCAGCCCCCCATCCCCTCCCACCCCCCCTCTAGAGCCGCTCCCCGAAGGGACTTGCCGTGTTCCGCATTCAAGTCCGTCACTGGGTGACGTTGGGGGCCGCCCTGCTGGCCCTCTTCGCGTCGCTCCTCGCCGTCCAGCCCGCGTCGCCCGCCGCCGCTGCCGACGGCAAGCCGTTCACCAACCCGGTCAAGTCCCAGAAGGGCGCCGACCCGTGGCTGGAGTACTACAACGGCAACTACTACCTGGTGACGACCTCGTTCACCGGTGAGCTGACCATGCGCAAGTCGCCCACGCTGGCCGGGCTGAGCACCGCGCCCAGCGTGCAGGTGTGGTCGGACAGTACCTCCACCCGTAACTGGAACATGTGGGCCCCGGAGATCCACTTCTTCGACGGCAAGTGGTACCTCTACTACTCCGCCGGGCCGCGCGGCTCCGCCTGCTGCGACGACCAGCGCACGTATGTACTGGAGAGCGCCGGTTCCGACCCGATGGGGCCGTACACCTTCAAGAACCAGCTCGCCGGATCCAACCTCAACCCGGGCGGCTGGCTGATCGACGCCAGCGTGCTCAAGCACAACAACAAGCTGTACCTGCTCGGCAGCGGTTCGGCCGGCGGCAGCAAGCAGAGCCTCGTCATCGCGCCGCTGACCAACCCGTACACCCTCGCCTCCACCACCTTCACCGTGATCTCCAGCCCGACGCTGAGCTGGGAGACCCAGAGCGGTGAGGTCAACGAAGGTCCCGAGCCGCTCTACCGCGACGGCCGCACCTTCCTGATCTACTCCGCCAGCGCCTGCTGGGGCCCCGACTACAAGCTCGGCCAGCTGGAGCTGACCGGCTCCGACCCGCTGCTCGCCTCCTCCTGGACGAAGAAGCAGACGCCGGTCTTCCAGCGCAGCGACGTCAACAGCGTGTACGCGCCTGGTCACAACGGGTTCTTCACCTCGCCCGACGGCACGGAGAACTGGATCGTCTACCACGCCAACGACGCGGCGAGCGACGGCTGCGACAACGGCCGTACGACCCGCGCGCAGAAGTTCACGTGGAACGCGGACGGCACCCCGAACTTCGGTACCCCGGTCGCGCTCGGTACGACGCTCGCGGGCCCCTCCGGTGAGACGGCGACGACGCCCACCGCGTACACGATCGTCAACCGCAACAGCGGCAAGTGCCTGGACGTCACCGGCGGCGGCACGGCCGACGGCACCAACATCGCCCAGTGGACCTGCAACGGCGGCGCCAACCAGAAGTGGCGGATCGAGGACCGCGCCGACGACACCAGCCGCCTCGTGAACGTCGCCACCGGCAAGGTCGCCGACGTCTCCGAGTGCGCGAGCGCCGACGGCACCGACATCCGCCAGTGGTCCTGGCTGAACAACAACTGCCAGAAGTTCCGCATGGTCTACCTCGGCGGCGACTACGTCCGTATCGTCAACGCCTCCACCGGCAAGGTCATGGACGTCGCCGACTGCGGCACGGCCAACGGCACCGATGTCCGCCAGTGGTCCTGGCTCAACAACAACTGCCAGCAGTGGCGACTCGTCCCCACCACCGCCTGATCCCGAAGGGCCGCAGAAGAACATGAGACATCTCGCCAGACGGGTCCTGGTGGCCGCGGCGGCCGCGTTCGCCGTGCTCACCACCGTGACGACCCCCGCCCAGGCTGCCGCCCCGGCGTCCCCGGCCGTCACCTTCACCAACCCGATAGCCGAGCAGCGGGCCGACCCGCACATCTACAAGCACACCGACGGCTACTACTACTTCACGGCCACGGTCCCCGCGTACGACAAGATCGTCATGCGCCGGGCCACCACCCTCCAGGGCCTCGCCACGGCCACGGAGACCACTGTCTGGACCAAGCACGCCACCGGTGAGATGGGCGCCCACATCTGGGCCCCGGAGATCCACTTCATCGACGGCAAGTGGTACATCTACTTCACCGCCGGCTGGTCCAACGACATCTGGAAGATCCGCCCGTACGTCCTGGAGACCAGCGCGGCCAACCCGATCACCGGCACCTGGACCGAGAAGGGCCGCATAGCGCTGCCGCTCGACACCTTCTCGCTGGACGCCACCACCTTCACCCACAACGGCACCCGCTATCTCAGCTGGGCGCAGAACGACCCGGCGGTCGGCAGCGGCACCAACCTGTACCTGGCGAAGATGTCCAATCCCTGGACCATCAGCGGCAGCCCGGTGATGATCTCCAAGCCCGAGTACTCCTGGGAGACGGTCGGCCACCGCGTCAACGAGGGCCCGGCCGTCATCCAGAGGAACGGCAAGGTCTTCATGTCCTACTCGGCCAGCGCCACCGACGCCAACTACTGCCTCGGCCTGCTGACCGCCTCCGCGACCGCCGACCTCATGAACCCGGCCTCCTGGGCGAAGACCTCGACCCCGGTCTTCAAGAGCAACACCAACACCGGCCAGTACGGCCCCGGCCACAACACCTTCACGGTCTCCGAGGACGGAAAGTCGGACATCCTCGTCTACCACGACCGCAACTACAAGGACATCAGCGGCGACCCGCTCAACGACCCCAACCGCCGCACCCGCTACCAGAAGCTGTACTGGAACGCCGACGGCACCCCCAACTTCGGCATCCCGGTCGCCGACGGCGTGACCCCGGTCCGCCTCTCCTCGTACAACTTCCCGGACAAGTTCCTGCGTCACTGGGAGTACCGCGCGAAGCTGGAGGCCAACGTCACCAACCTCGCCGACTCGCAGTTCCGGATCGTCACCGGTCTCGCCGGCAGCGGCACCGTCTCGCTGGAGTCGGCCAACTTCCCCGGCTACTACCTGCGCCACAAGAACAACGAGATGTGGGTGGAGAAGGACGACGGCACGGCCCTGTTCGACGCGGACGCCTCCTTCCACGAGCGGGCGGGCCTCGCCGACAGCGCCGCCGGCGTCTCGTACGAGTCGTTCAACTTCCCCGGCCGCTACATCCGGCACTTCAACAACCTGTTCTACACCCAGCCGGTCAGCACGACCCTCGACCGGCAGGACGCCACCTTCTACAAGGAGTAGAGCCGCCAGGTCCCGAAGGAGTAGATCCGGGCTCCGGAAGGAGTGGGCCGGGTCCCTGAAGGAATAGATCCGGGTCCCTGAAGGGGTAGATCCAGCCGCGCCTGTTCACCAGGCCACCCGCGCGCCGCCCACACGGGCGGCGCGTCGGCGTTTCAGGCCGACGGTGGCACCTGGACCAGACCCGACTGGTACGCCATCACCACCAGCTGGGCCCTGTCCCGGGCGCCCAGCTTGGTCATCGCGCGGTGGATGTGGGTGCGTACGGTCAGGGGGCTGACGTAGAGCTTCTCGGCGATCTCGTCGTTGGAGTGGCCCTCGGCGGCCAGGGACATGACCTCGCGTTCCCGGGTGGTGAGGGTGGTCAGCCGGTCGGGGGAGGCGAGGCGGTTGCCGGGGGTGGGGGTGGCCAGGAAGCGGGTGATGAGGGTGCGGGTGGCGGCGGGGGAGAGGAGGGTGTCGCCGGCGGCCACCGTGCGGATGCCGTCGAGGAGCGCGTCGGCGGTGACGTCCTTGCCGAGGAAGCCGCTGGCGCCGGCGCGCAGCGCCTGGGCCACGTACTCGTCGATCTCGAAGGTCGTGAGGATCAGTACGCGGGTGTCGGCCATCTCCTCGTCGGCGCAGATCACGGCGGTGGCGGTGAGACCGTCGGTGCCGGGCATGCGGATGTCCATGAGGACCACGTCGGGGTGGTGGACACGGACGAGGTCGACCGCCTCGCGGCCGTCGGTGGCCTCGGCGACCACCTCCATGTCCTCGCAGGAGTCGACGAGGATCCGGAAGGTGGCCCGCAGCAGGGCCTGGTCGTCGGCGAGCAGGACACGAATGGTCATGGGGTCTGGTCCGTTTCGGGTGCGGGGGCCAGAGGCCGGGGGCGCAGCGGGAGATCGGTGGTGACCTCGAAGCCGCCTTCGGGACGGTGACCGGCGCTCAGGCAGCCGCCGACGGAGTGGGCGCGCTCACGCATGCCGATGAGGCCGAAGCCGCGGCCGGTTTCCGGGGTGCCGCGGGGGCGGGGTGTGCCGTCGTCGGTGACCGTGATGGTCAGGTGGCTCTCCTCGTACGCGAGGCGGATGTGCGCGGCGTCCACGGCGGCGTGCTTGCGGACGTTGGTGAGGGCTTCCTGCACGATCCGGTACGCGGTCAGATCCACGCCGGGGTCGAGCTGCCCGGGGTCGCCCTCCGTGGTGACGGTGACGGTGAGGCCGGCGGACTCGCACGCGGTCATCAGCTCCGGCAGTTGCGCGAGCCCCGGGGTGGGGGCCAGCGGTGCCTCGGGGTCGTCGGGCTGGCGCAGCACGCCGACGGTGGCCTTCAGCTCGCGCAGTGCCGACGACGTGGTGCCGGTCAGGTCGGTGAGGATCCGGTGGGCCTGCTCGGGATCGGTGCGGGTGAGGTGCGCGGCGGTGCCCGCCTGGGCGTTGGCGAGGGCCAGGTGGTGGGCGACCACGTCGTGCAGATCGCGGGCGATACGCATCCGTTCCTCGGTGACCCGGAGGCGGGCCTCCTCCTCCCGGGTGCGCTCGGCGTGCTCGGCGCGGGCCTGCACCGACTTCAGGTAGGCGCGTCGCACCTGGGTCCCCCGGCCCGCGGCGAGGGGCAGCAGCAGCCAGAAGACCGGGCCGATCGTCCGGAGCACCAGCGAGAGGTGGTTCATGGAGTCGGAGAACACGGCCGCAAGTGTCATCGCCGCGATGGTCGTCAGGCCGTAGACGCGGGTGGTCTGCCGGTCGGTGAGGGTGGCCAGCCAGTAGAGCGCCGCCATGATCGGTGCCAGCAACAGGGGCGTGAGCAGAAAGCCCAGTGCCACCGCGACGATCGTGCAGAGGGCGGTCACGACGAGGGCGCCGCGCGGGTGGGTGCGGTGCTTGAGCAGGGCGAGACAGGACACGCCCATGACGGCGACGCCGACCTTGTCCTGGTCCGGCGGCTCGGTGCCGGGCAGGGTGAGCGCGGTGCCGAGGGTGGCGCAGCCCATCAGCGCCATGGCCAGCGCCAGATCGACGAGGAGGGGACGACGCTCGGAGAAGTCCGCCAGGCGATCCACGTAGCGCCCTTCCGGGCTGGAACTGCTGATACTCATCGTGACTCCGGTCGGTGAACTCTGACCATGGTGGTCGACGGGGGATGCGAACGCCCCGAGGGCCGCCCGTGGCCTTCGCCACGGACGGCCCCGGTGGGGGGTGGGGCGGTCGGATCAGGTGCGGGCCACCGCCGCCGGCTCGGCGGTCTCGGCCGGGGCGGACTCCGCCTCGGGCTCGCGGCTGAGGGCCTCGCCCTCCACATCCACGTGGGGCAGCATCCGGTCCAGCCACTTCGGCAGCCACCACGCCTTGTCGCCCAGCAGGGCGAGCACGGCGGGCACGATCGCCATCCGTACGACGAAGGCGTCGAACATGACGGCCGAGGCCAGCCCGAACCCGATCATCTTGATCATGGAGTCGCTCTCGCCGATGAACCCGGCGAACACCGCCATCATGATCAGGGCGGCGGCCACGACCACCCGGGCGCTGTGCCGGAAGCCACTGGTGATCGCCTCGTCGGCCCGGTCGCCGTGGACGTACGCCTCCCGCATCCGCGAGACCAGGAACACCTCGTAGTCCATCGCCAGGCCGAAGACGATGCCCACCAGGAAGATCGGCATCAGGCTCATGATCGGGCCGGTCTGCTCCACGCCCAGGAGCTCCGCGCCGTGGCCCTGCTGGAAGACCAGGACGACCACACCGAGCGAGGCGAGCACCGACAGCAGGAAGCCGAGGGCCGCCTTGAGCGGGACGAGGAGGGAGCGGAAGACGACCAGCAGCAGGATGACGGCGAGGCCGACCACGACCAGCAGGTAGGGGACCAGCGCGGACTGCACCTTGTCGGAGATGTCGATGTTCAGCGCGGTCGTACCGGTGACCTCGAAGGTCGCCCCCGTCTCGGACTCGATGCCGGGACGCTCGTCCCGGATGACGGTCACCAGGTCCTTGGTCTTCTCGTCGGTCGGCGCGGTGGCGGGCACGGCCGAGAAGACGGCGGTGTCACCGGCCTCGTTGAAGCGCGCGGGGGAGACGGACACGATCCCCTCGGTGGCGCCTATCTCCTTCGCGATCGTCTCGGCGGCGCCCTTGGCGTCGTCCACGCCCTCGGCGTCCACCACGATCGTCAGCGGGCCGTTGAAGCCGGGCCCGAAGCCCTCGGCGAGCGCGTCGTAGGCCCGCCGCTCGGTCGTGGAGGTCGACTTGGCCTCGTCGCCGGGCATGCCCAGCTGCAGATCGGTCATGGGCACCGCGAGCGCGCCGAGGCCGATGACACCGAGGACCAGCACGGGCACCGGGCGGCGCAGCACGAACCGGGACCAGCGGGTACCGCCGTTGTCCTGGACGCTCTCCTCGATGCGGCCGCTCCGGCGCGCCTTCCGGGTCAGCACGGCGTTCGGCCAGAAGCCGAGGAGGGCCGGGACCAGCGTCAGCGCGATCAGTACGGCGACGACGACCGCGCCCGCGGCGGCCAGCCCCATCTTCGTCAGCATCGGGATGCCGACCACGGACAGCCCGGCCAGCGCGATGACGACCGTGAGCCCCGCGAACACCACCGCCGACCCGGCCGTGCCCGTGGCGAGCGCGGTCGCCTCCTCGGGCGTACGGCCCTTGGCGCGCTCCTCGCGGTAGCGGGAGACCACGAACAGGGCGTAGTCGATGCCCACCGCGAGGCCCAGCATCATGGCGAGGGTGCCGGTCGTGGTGGACAGGCCGAGGGCGTCGGACAGGGCGAGGATCGTGGCCATGCTGAGGCCGACGCCGACGAGCGCGGTCAGCAGCGGCAGCCCGGCCGCCGCCAGCGAGCCGAAGGTGACCAGCAGGACGACGGCGGCGATGGCGACACCGATCACCTCGGCCATGCCGCCCGCACCGCCCTGCTCGGCCACCGCGTCACCGCCGGCCTCGACCGTCAGCCCGGCGTCCTGCGCCTGGTGCAGCGCGTTCTCCAGGTGGGTCCTGGCGGCGTCGGTGAGGTCGTTCGCGGCGACCTTGTAGGTGACCGTCGCGTACGCCGTCGAGCCGTCCTGGCTGACGGCCCGCGCCTGGAACGGGTCGACGGCGCTCGCGACCTGCGAGCCGTCGGCCAGCTCGGCCACCGTCTCCTCGATCGCCTTCTTGTTCTCGGCGGCGGTCACCTTCTCACCGCTGGGCGCGACGAACACGACCCGGGCGGTCGCGCCGTCGGCCGTGACGCCGGGGAAGCGCTGTTCCAGCAGGTCGAACGCCTTATGGGACTCGATGCCCGGCATGGCGAACTCCTCGTCGGCGGCTCCCGGGGCCTTGAGTGCGCCGAGACCGACGGCGCCCAGGACCGCCACCCACAGAAGGGTCACGTACCAGCGTTTGCGGAAGGCCAGTCGGCCCAGTCGATGAAGAAAGGTTGCCATGGGTCGCAGGTCTCCACGTCAGAAGTCTCGGATGCCTGCCCAAGACTCCCGGCCGGGCCCCTGTCCCGTCGTCGTGCGGCTGCCGACAATCCCGGCTACTCAGAACGCAGTACGCCAGGGCCGCCGGGTCACCCCGGGGTATGACCGGAGCCCCCTACATGGCGTGCAGGGTGTCGCGGGAGGACTTGATGAACGCCCTCAGCGCGTCCCAGAACGGCGAGTAGCAGGCGTCGAAGCGGGCGACGGCACCGGTGTCGCCCTCGATCATGGCCTCGATCGCCTTGTGGAAGGGGCTCGTCGCCCGCCTGACGGTGTTGGCGAGTGCGGCCACCTCCTCGGGCCCCTCCAGCGAGACGACCCAGGTGAGGTTCCGCAGCGCGGCGTACTCGTCCCGCTGCCGCTCACGCAACCGCCGCAGCTCCTCGACCTGCTCCGGCCCGAACCCGTCCTCGGCGCCCCGGACCACGTCGGACACCTTCCAGTGCACGTCGTTCAGCCGCTGCGCCTGCTCCATGAACTCCGCGTACGCCGTCCGCCGCGCCTGCCGCAGCCGCTCCACGCGCTGCGCGCTCGCCGTCGTGTCCGCCTGTATCCGCGCCGCCCGCGCGGTCCCCCGACTCGTCACCCAGCTCGCCAGCACAGCCGTACCCGCGGTGAGCGCGGCGATCCAGAACGCGCTGTCAGCCACGGCGGGACCCCAGGGAGCGTGCGGTGACCCCGGCCAGATGGGCGTCGAACACCGCGCGGGCGTCCGGGGTGAGGGCGCGCAGGGCGACCAGGGCCGTGACGACCACGTCGCACAGCTCCGACCGGACGTCGTCCCAGGTGTGGGTGGTGCCCTTGCGCGGGTTCTGGCCGGTCGCGCCGATGACCGCCTGGGCGACCTCGCCGACCTCCTCCTGGAGCTTCAACATCCGCAGCAGCAGGCCCTCTTGGCCGTCGCACGGTTGGTCCGCCTCCAGCCAGGCGTGGAGGAGGGCGATGGACTGCCAGAGGTCGTCGGGGGAGTCGGGGGCGTCGGTCTGCTCGCTCATGGGCGCAGCTTGCCACGCCCCTGTGACAGCGAGCGGTCACTCCTCGAACAGCGTCTCCTGTTCACCCTCCTTCTCCTTGCGCACCCGCTGGTTGCGCAGGCCCACGACCACGGCGGTGACCGCGGCCGTACCGGCGAGCGCCGTCGGGACCATCCAGCCCCGGTCGACGACATGGCGGAACGCGTGGTCGAGGGAGAGACGGCCGGGACCGGCGATGGCCAGGCCTGCCGCGGCCAGCCCCAGGGTCGCGGCGTACTCGTAGCCGCCCTCGGTGTTGAAGAAGCCGTTGGGCGCGTGGATCGCGGACGCGCCGCCCATCGCGCCCGCCGCGGCGGCACCGGCCGCGGGCGTCGCGAGGCCCAGCGCGAGCAGCACACCGCCGCCCGTCTCGGCCAGCCCGGCCGCGGTCGCGCTCGCCTTGCCCGGCGCGTACCCGACGGACTCCATGAACGCGCCGGTCCCCTCGATCCCGTGTCCGCCGAACCAGCCGAACAGCTTCTGCGTGCCGTGCGCGGCGAGCACACCGCCCGCGCCCAGCCGGAGCAGCAACAGTCCCAGATCGCGTCGGTCGAATGACGTCATGAGCACTCCCGAACAGCAGAGGTACCGGCGGGGAAGCCGACAGCATGAACGTGCGTACGTCCCCCCCGCGTATCCACCGTCGCACCGATCACACCTGCCCGGGGCGACGGGGGCCGCCGTTCGGGTGGCCCCGCCCCGGTCGCGCGCCTCCGGTGGCGTGCCCCCGCGAACGGTGTGACGCTGGCCGCCATGACGATCGCACCCGCCAGACTCAGCGACCCGGCCGTCAGGGCCTTCGTCGCCGCGGTGAACGCCCAGGACGAGGACGCGTTCTTCGCGCTCCTCACGGAGGACGCGACCATGTCGGACGACGGCTCCGACCGCGACCTCGCCGACTGGACCGACCGGGAGATCTTCTCCTCCCACGGTCACATCGAGGTCCAGCGGGAGTCCGACGGCGGCCGTGCCCTGGTCGCCAACTACCGCAACGACACCTGGGGCGAGATGCGCACCGCCTGGCGCTTCACCGTGTCGGAGGACGGCAGGATCAGCCGGTTCGAGACGGGCCAAGCCTGAAAAACAGTTCTCCTGAGGGGCTTGCCTTCGTGTGCGCTCCAACTCCTACCGTCCATGGTCATGGAGACGAACACGTACACGAGGTCCCTCGGCCGCAGCGGTATCCAGGTCAGCGCCCTCGGCTTCGGCTGCTGGGCGATCGGCGGTGAATGGCAGGACGCCGAGGGGCGGCCGCTCGGCTGGGGCAAGGTGGACGACGAGGAGTCCGTACGGGCGGTCCACCGCGCCCTCGACCTCGGCGTCACCTTCTTCGACACGGCCGACGCCTACGGTGCCGGACACAGTGAGCGCCTGCTCGGCCGTGCCCTCGGCAAGCGCCGCGCGGACGTCGTGGTGGCCACCAAGTGGGGCAACCTCTTCGACGAGTCCACCCGCACGTGCGACGGCCAGGACGACACCCCGGCCCACGCCCGCCGCGCCCTCACCGCCTCCCTCGACCGCCTCGGCACCGACCACGTCGACCTGTACCAGCTGCACATCTCCGACGCCGACCCCGAGCGCGCGGCCGAACTCCGCGACACCTGCGAGGAGTTCGTACGGGAGGGCCTGATCCGGGCGTACGCGTGGAGCACCGACGACCCGGACCGCGCCGCCGTGTTCGCCGAAGGAGCGCACTGCACGGCCGTACAGCACCGCCTGAACATCCTGCAGGACGCGCCCGAACTCCTGGCCCTGTGCGAGGAGTCGAACCTCGCGAGCGTCAACCGCAGCCCCCTCGCCATGGGTCTGCTCACCGGCAAGCACACCCCCGGGCGCGCGCTGGAGGCCGGTGACATCCGCAGCGCCCCGCCCGCCTGGCTGCCCGGTTTCAGCGCGGACGGCGGCGCCGACCCGGAGTGGCTCGGCCGGGTGGACGCGCTGCGCGAGATCCTCACCAGCGAGGGCCGTACGCTCGCGCAGGGCGCCCTCGCCTGGATCTGGGCCCGCAGCCCGCGGACCGTGCCGATCCCGGGCTTCCGCTCGGTCGCCTAGGCCGAGGAGAACGCGGGCGCCCTAGCGAAGGGGCCGCTCACCGCGGACCAGGTGGCCGAGATCGACCGGATCCTGGGGCGGTGAACAGCACTGGGGGAACACCCGGGCCTGGGAAACCTCCGGGCCCCTAGGGGAACGCCCGGGCCTTAGGGGAACCCTCGGGGGCAAGCCCCCCTGCGCAGACGCCGGTTGGCGGGCTGCCGACGACGCACGGGGCGGGCGAAGCTCGTTCGTATGACGGACATCAAGCGAAACGCAGCGCTGCTCGCCGCGTCGGCGGCCCTCCTATGCCTCGCCGTACCCCTCACCACCGCGACCGCTTCGACATCGGCGGCGGTCGCTCCGAAGCCGCCGCCCCTCGACTGGACGACGTGCGAGGGGACGGGGCTCGACCCGCGCCAGGAGTGCGCGACCATCGAGGTGCCGATGGACTACGCCGACCCGGGCGGCGAGAAGATCACCGTGGCCTTCTCCCGCATACGCGCCGAGAACGCGGAGGCGCGCCGGGGGGCCCTGTTCATGATCCCCGGCGGTCCCGGCGGCGGCAGCCTCGACGAGCCGTCCAGCAAGGGGCAGAAGCTGCCGCAGGAGGTACGGGACGCCTACGACCTGATCGGGTTCGACCCCCGCGGGTACGGCCGCTCCACCCAGGTCAGCTGCGATGTGGAGCGAGGCGACCTCCCCCGCACGAAGCTCTTCCCCTGGCCCGCCCCCGACGGCTCCGTCACCGAGACCATGGCCACCGCGCGGCGGATCTCGACGGCCTGCGCGCGCAACGGCGGCGAGCTGATCCGGCACATCAGCACCGCCAACGAGGCCCGCGACCTCGACCGTATCCGGGCGGCGCTCGGCGAGCGGAAGATCTCCGCGTGGGGCCTCTCGTACGGGTCCTACGTCGGCGCGGTCTACAACCAACTGTTCCCGCACCGCACCGATCGCTTCGTGCTGGACAGCAATTACGGTCCCGATCCCACCCTGGTGGCCCGCGGCTGGTTCGCCGGGTTCGAGACCGGCGTCGAGGACAACTTCCCCGAGTTCGCCAAGTGGGCCTCGGCGCCCCGTAACGCGGACCGAGTGGCCCGCACCCCGGCGGAGGTGCGCGCGCTCTACCTCCGCCTCGCCGCACGCCTCGACCGCGAGCCCCTCCCCTGGCCCGGCGCCAACCCGGAGGAGCTCAACGGCAAGGTTTTCCGTCAGGCGATGCTGGACAGCCTCTACGACCCCGACGACTACCCGACCCTCGCCCGGCTGATGCTGGCCGTCCAGAAGGGCACCGTGCCGCCCGCGCCCGAGGCGCCGCCCGAGTCCCTGATGCAGAACGTCGTCGCGATCGCCGCCGGCACCCTCTGCAACGACGTGGCCTGGCCCACGTCGGCGGCCGTGTACGAGAAGGACGTCGCCGAGAGCCGGGCCAAGTACCCGCTGACCGCCGGGATGCCGAGGAACGCGACGATGTGTGCCGCCTGGCCGTTCCCGCCGAAGGAGCCCGCGGTGCGGATCACCGACCGCGGCCCCTCCACCGTCCTCATCGTCCAGAACCGGCGTGACGTGGCCACCCCGCTCAGCGGTGCCCTCAAGCTCCGCGAGGCCCTGGGCAGGCGCGCCGTCATGGTGACCGTGAACTCCACCGGCCACGACGCCTACCTCGCCAACGGCAACGCCTGCGGCGACCGGACGGTGACCCGCTTCCTGGTGACGGGGGAGCGACCGGACGGGGACGTCACCTGTGGCTAGAAGAGCCAGGAGGAACCTTTGAGCCGTCGTGAACAAGGAATGTGCGAGGCCTGAGAAAGCGGGCTGCGGCATCAGATATCCATAAGACAGCCAATTCCCAGGCTGTCGAGGGCTCGCTGCCAGGAAGTCCCGGTTGGATACCGCCCGGAGAAGAAGCAGAACGGCGGGCAGCCGTCCCGTTCTCCGGTGCTTACCTCGCGGTCCCACGCGAGGTCCGCCCCCATCCGGATCACGGAACGGCTGCCACCCCCCTCGGGTTGGTCGCCGAAGCCACCACCTCCAAGTGTGAAGCTCTCGTGGAGGCGGGTCATGAGCATATGCCCGCCACGTGCTCGAATGGTCCGGAGTGAATCCCTCCGTTTGTGGAAGTTGCGTTGCCGGCGTCCGGTCTCACTCCGGGTTCCCGCGCTTCGCCAGGAGGCCCCGGGTCCCGTCCACCGCCAGGCCGCCGCCCAGCAGGATGGCGAAGATCGACCAGGGCACCGCCGTCACCACATCGGTCAGATAGAGCAGCAACAGCGTCAGACCGCAGACGACCTTGACCCCGTTGATCAGTCGGTTCACTCTTCCGAATCCTTCACCTGGGTACGGACAGTGCGGGTGGCCCCGGGGCCACCCGCACCATCGTGCTCAACCGCTGTTTTCAGCGGCTCAGTTCATCGTTCGCCACCAGCGCATGTTCCGGTACGAGCGCCATCCCCGGTACACCTTCACACGGCGATAGCGCGAGCCCGAGAACTTGCCGGAACGTCCCACCTTGATCGCGTTGGTCCAGGTGCGACCGAAGAATCCACCGGCCGCGCCCCAGCCGGCCGCGGTCGCGGTACCGCGCCAGGTCTTCCGGCCCGAGCTTCCCCAGTAGCCCATGGCGCCGACGGCCGCGCCGGCGGCGACACCGCAGACGATGGACACACCGCAGCCGAGAGCCGCGCCCACGGTCACCCCGATCGCGCCGACCCGCCAGACCGTGCGCCAGTGGCGCGACCGGACGAAGCGGCTCCTCTTGAACGAGCGCCACTTCTTCTTGAACCAGCCCCATCTGCCGTCCAGGTCATAACGGTTGAGCGGATCACCGTTGACGTACTCGTAGGCGTTCGCGTTGCCGCCGTACACCGGGTCCATGGACAGGAACCGGCCGCTGGCGGGGTTGTACAGACGCACGCCCATGAGCACGAGACCGGTGAGGGTCTCGGCGGACCGCTGCTTGGCGCCGAGCCAGTTGTAGCGGGTGGCCGCCTGGGACGGGCGACGGTTGCCGTACTCGTCCGAGTCCAGGGCGACAGGGGCCTTCGAGGTGTCCAGCGGGAGCTGGAGGGCCACATCGCCGTGGATGGTGGTCAGTTGGAGGACCGTCCCGCCGGTCTTGCCCGTGGTGGCGGCCAGATCGCCCCCGAGGGAGTCGACGTTGCGGGTCAGCGCGCCCGTGGCGGTGTCGTCGACGATCCAGCGGGGAGTGTCTCCGTCACCGTCGTAGTGGTTCCGCCGGGACGCGGTCTGCGTCCAGGTGGTTCCGCTGCCGGTCTCCACGGTCCAGGAGCGCGGACGCAGCGCCGCGTCGAGCTGCCAGGTCTGGCGCTGGGTCCCCGCGGTCTGCTGGTACGCCAGATCATTGGCGTAGTAGCCGAGTGCGCTGCCCGGCAGGGCGGTCGTGCGCCCGAAGGCGTCGTAGGTGTGGCCGGAGTCGACGAGGCGGTCGGCGCTGTCATAGCTGTGGGTGGTGGTAGTGCCTCCGCTCGTGGGGCAGTCGGCGCCGGTCAGGCCGCTCGCCACCGTGCGCGACGTGCGGTTGGTGCGCCCGTCGAAGGCGTACGTCCGGCGGGTGCAGACCGTGTCGAAGGTGTCCTCCACGGTGGTGAGCCGCCCCGCGGCGTCGTACCGGTAGCTCTGGTCCGACCAGCCCGCGTGGGTGGTGACCTGCCCGTGCACGGACTCCGTCACGGTGTCCGAGTAGACGGTCGTTCCGTCGCTGTCGCGGGTGTAGGTGCGTTCGACGGCGGAGCCGGTCGGGTCCTCGGCCTGGGTGAGGGTGTAACCGCCGGGCAGTTTCTCGCTCGCCACGGAGCCGTCCGCGTCATAGGTGGCGGAGAAGGCACCGGCGATCGAGTCGGTCACCTTGGTGGCCAGACCGCGTGGTTCGGCGGTGTGGTCATAGGTGTAGGTGACGGTGGACGGGACGGTGTCCGTGACCTTGACCGGCCTGTCGAGCAGGTCGTACTCGGTGGTGGTCCGGCCGCCGTCGGCGTCGGTGTAGGAGATCTGGCGGCCGAGGCTGTCGTAGGCCTTGGTGATCGTCCCGGCCGTCGGTGAACTCGTCGTGAGCGTACGGCCGGTGACACTGTCGTAGCCGATGGTGGTGGCCGGGACGGTCTGGCCGGTGCCGCCGGTGATCGTCGTGGTGGTGGGGCGGCCGGCGCCGTCGTGGGCGGTGGAGGTGGTGCGGGTGACGCCGTTCGCGGTGTCGACGACGGCCGACGTGTTGCCCCAGGAGTCGTACTCGTAGGTACTGGTCGGCAGCTGGGACGGGTTGCCGCCGCCACCGGTGATCGCGCCCGCCGGGCCGGTGGAGCAGACCAGGTCGGCCCACTCGGGGCGGCCTTCGCAGGTTCCGGTGCCGGTGGCGGACCAGTAGGCGGTCACCCGGGTGGCGGCGTCGGTGCCGGTGGCTCCGGGGAGCAGCTCCTTGGTGACGCGGCCCTGGGCGTCGTACTCCTTCGTCGTGGTGAGGGCGAGGCCCCCGGGGTCCTGGACGGTCTTGGTGGGCAGGCCCTTGGCCCAGTCGAAGACGGTCTGGGTGACCCGCGTCTCGCCCTGGACGGACGGGTGTTCCCGGACCTGGGCGCCGGTCGTGGTCCTGGTGATCTGGTCCTTGACCTTGGCGGTGCCGTCGGTCGGGCGGCCCTCGTCGTACACGTTGACCGTCCAGGCGCGGGCGGTCACCGAGGTGCCCGAGGGAACCAGGGTGGTCGTTCCCGACTTCAGGTCCGCGGTGAGGTCGATCCGGCGCAGCGGGCCGTACTCCTCCAGTTCACGGGTGCCGTTGTCGTTGTAGACCGAGCGGGTGGCCAGCAGGTCAGCGCGCTCGGCCCCGGTGAGCTGGGCGATGCCGAGGTCGGCCTGGGTCGCCCTGTCGGTGGCGGTGAGGCCGAGGGCGACGGCGCGGTTCGCGGCGTTCAGTTCACGGACGGTGTTGCCGAAGCGGTCGTACTCGGAGGTGCTGATGTGACCGCCCGGCGTGACCGAGTTGACGGTACGCCCGGAGACACCGAGGTAGGTGATGTCCGCACGGGTGTACGAGCCGCTGCCGAGGTCGCCGCCGGCGTTCGACGACGGCACGGAGTCCGCCGGGAACACGGCGGTGGCGTCGGTCGGGGCGTCGGTCTGACCCCACGCCTTGACGGCACCGGCGCCCATGTCGTGGGGCGCGCCGGCCCCGGTGAGCGGGACGTCGTAGACGACCGTGGTGACGGCGGAGCCGGAGACGGTGTCGGTGCTGCCCTGGGTCAGTGCCGGGCGGGATGCCTTGAGGAGCATGCCCTCACCGGCCGCGCTGCTGTTGCCGGCCTTGCCGTAGGTGAAGGTCCAGGGCTGGTCGGTGGTCTGCTTGACCCAGAAGACGCGGCCGGCGCTGTCGTACGAGTACTGGGTCTGCGTGGACTGGGCCAGCCTCGGGTTCCACTGCTGGCGCAGCCTGCCGCCGAGGTCGTACCGGTAGGTCGCCACGGGGCGGGCGGTGGCGGAGGTCGCGCCCTTGCCGGAGGCGTAGAGCAGGATCTCCTTGACCTGGCCGGCGTAGTCGCCGAACTCGTCCGCCGTCGAGTAGCCGGTGGCGGTGGTGGTGGTCGCGTACACGAACTCCAGCACCCGGCAGCCCTTGGTGGTCGGGGTCGCCGTACAGGTCGCCGCGGAGGCCGCCGAGGTCGGGGCGATGACGCGCTTGGGGCGGGCCAGCACCTTGCCGTTCACCTGGACCGTCTCGGAGACCACGGTCGTGGTCGTGTTCGCCAGGCCGTCCATCAGGGTGCTGGAGGCCTGCCAGGTGGTGGCCGCGGGGTCGGGCTTGGTGAACTCCGTGACCGTGCCCTGGGTGTCGGTCAGGGTGAACGAGCCGCCGACACCGCCCTTGAGGGTGAGGTCCTCGGAGCCTGGTTCCGCGATCCAGCCGGTCTTCGCCGCGTTGGCCGTGAAGTGGATCTCGCCGCCGTCGGCGGTGACGACGCTCACGGCGGTGGCGGAGGTCTGCTTGAGGTGGGAGTAGTCGGATTCGGTGACCTCGGCCGCCGTGCCGGCCACCCACTCCTTGCCGAAGATCGCGGCCTGCCCCTCCTGCTGCGCCCCGGCGTCCGGGGCACGTGAGGAGGCGGTGCGGCTGACCGTCATGTCGTAGTAGGAGGCGTCGTCCTCGCTGAGGGTGTAGTCACCGGTGAGGAGGTTCACCGAGCCGGGGCCGATCTCGTCGGTGGCGGCACCGTCGGCGTTGCGGTCGACGATCACGGTGAGCGGCTCGGTGCTGCCCGAGGCGCTGTTCGGACCGGTGAAGTCGGCCTTGATCTGGACCGTGCCGTCCGGGTCGACGGTGGTGGTGGCGTTCCAGGTCAGTTGGGCGTTCCTGCCGTTCGTCAGCGGAACCGGCCAGGCGGTGAGCGGATCGCCGCCGGACGTCACGTCGGCCGCCGGGATCCGCACCCAGTCGTCGGCCTCGGAGCGGCGCCAGGAGAAGGAGACGTTGTCGTACTTCGCCGCGTCGGCCTCGGCGACGAGTGGCAGCCGGCGTGCGGTGCGCTCCCCGTCGTCGGGCCGGACGAAGCCGCCGGGGCCCGCGTGGAAGGTGTACTCGATCGCCTCGGACTTGTTGTCCGCCTTGTCCACGGACCGCACCTGGAGGGTGTGGGTGCCGTTCCTCGGCGGGGCGAGGGATATCGCCTTGTCGGCGGCGGCGCCACCGGTGGCGACCTTGGTCCAGGTCACCCCGTCCAGGGACCACTCCAGCCAGTTGTGGTCGGAGGCCGGCGGCGTGACCGTGAAGGTGCCGGTCTGGCCCACGCCCTTGACCCAGGCGTTCGACGGGTAGTCCGTGGAGACGATCTTCGCCGGGGCGGACGGCGCGGTGGCGTCGACGGTGAAGGTCTTCCACGCCGACCAGCCGCTGTTGTAGTGCGTGCCGTCGTACGGGCTGCTGCGGAACTTGTACGTCTTGCCGTTGCTCAGCACTCCGGCGGGAACGGTCACCGAGGCGACCTGGCCCGAGGGCACGTACTTGGACACGATGACATCGCCGACCTGGGTGTTGGTGGCGTTGTCGTAGATCTGGAAGGTGCCGTTGACCCGGTCACCGTCGGCGTCGACGAAGGTGTCGCGGAGGGTGGGGGTGGCGGTGTTGACGACGTAGGAGCCGCCGTAGGAGAAGTACGGCGGTCCGGCCTCCTGCTTGGTGCCGGTGCGCGGCCGGTAGTTGTAGTCCACGACCAGCTTCGGCGGGTTCGACGCGGCGTTGGCGGAGTTGAGACGCTTCCACTGGGCGGTCGCGGTCTCACTGGAGGCGCGCAGACCCATGTGGCCGCGGGTGGCCTGGGCGGAGGCCCACTCCTGGACCAGGGTCGTCACATCCGCGTTGATCCAGCCGTCGGCGGAGCAGTCCGCGTTGCCCTTGGTCTCGGTGGACGTGGCCTTCTTCGCGGTCCACGCGGGCTGCGCGGTCCAGCGGGAGGAGGTCGACGCCGCTCCGGTCGACCACACCTCCCAGGGCGCCGCGGCGCAGTCCGTGTTGCCGGAGTGGAAGTTCCACAGGCTCAGATCGGCGTCCAGCACGAGGGCGTCCTGGATCGGGGTGGTGTTCCAGGAGAGGAAGGAGCGGGCGGTGCGCGGGGTGCCGTCCGCGTTGGTCGTGCCGGGGTTGCCCAGGTCCAGTTCGGTGTCGGTCGACCAGTCGACGGTCTCGCCCTGCTGGACGTAGGTGTCGAAGACGTTCGACAGCGACGAGGTCGAGGGGTCCACCGTGACCGGGTACTTGGTCTCCGGGTCGGCGAGGAACTTCGCGTCCGGGGTGACCACGAGGTCGACAAAGGAACCCTTCTTCACCACCTTCATCGACACGGGCACGCGGCGCGTGTGCTCACCGGAGCGCTTGTCGACCGTGGAGTCCCACATGACTGGCGCGGGCATGACAGCCCGTTTTCTGTCCTTCTTGTCGAGGAACAGCACACTGCCGTCCCGCAGTTGCCGCACCTCCATGCCCTTGGCCTTCAGCGGCAGGGTGTAGGAGTAGCCGTCGGTCTGCGGCTTCTTCTTGATCTCGACGTACTGCTCGAAGCCGGTACGGGTCGCCTCGACCACCACATCGGCTCCGGGCACGGCGTTGACGTACTCCGCCCGCGTCCCGTCGAGCCTGGGCGCGGGCAGCCCGCCCTTCCACTGCAGGGTGATCCGCTCGCCGCCCTCGCCGAGGGTCACCAGATCGACGGCCTTCTGCCCCTGCGCGGCCCGCAGCGACGTCGCGGGCGTTCCCTTCCTGCCGGACAGCCGCAGTCCGCCCGGGTGCGCCACCGGTTCCACGCCCGCGTCAGACTCGCGCAACTCGACATCGACGTCGACCCACTTGCCGTCGCGCTCGAAGCGGATCGGCCCGGCCGAGAGTTCGGTCGTCAGGCTGCCGTCCTTGTTCACCCATGTCGTGGACGTCTCGGTGCGTTCCGAGAGCGCCTCGACGCGCTTGCCGGACAGCCGGGCCGCGACCTTCGCGGACGGTATGTCCGCGGCGGTGGTCACGGCCTTCGCCTTCGGCGCCTTCGCGGGCTCAGCGGCGGCTGCGGCCAGTGCCGTCGCCTCGACGAGCGTCACGGACAGAACGAGGGCGAGCCCGCCGGATATCCAGCGCAGGCTTCTGCCTCTGTCGTTCCAGACCCGGCCTCTCTCCTCGGGAGAGGGCAACTCCTCAGGTCTCACGAATCCCCCTAGTCGTACCAAGCATCAGGTCAAGCAGGCGGAGCCTATGTGTCGTCAGGTGACCTGGGGGTGAAAGGTGAAGGAACAGTGAACGGCTGCCTGGCGGTCACCGGGGGCGCCATGTGGAACCTGTCCACGGCGAGCGCCCCGTCCTGCTCCACCACCGGCGGGCCGGGACGGGTCCCGCCCCGATCCCGCCGACCCGCCGGCCGCGGCTCAGCCCCGCCGCCCCCGGCCGGCGTCGGCTCAGCCGCGCCCCACGTACGGCATCGTCGTAGCCATCACAGTCGCGAACTGCACGTTCGCTTCCAGCGGCAGTTCCGCCATGTGGCGCACCGTTCGCGCCACATCCGCCACGTCCATCACCGGCTCCGGCATCAGCTGGCCGTTCGCCTGGAGCACGCCCTTCCGCATGCGTGCGGTCATGTCCGTCGCCGCGTTGCCGATGTCGATCTGGCCGACCGCGATGCCGTACGGGCGACCGTCCAGGGAGAGCGACTTGGTGAGGCCGGTCAGGGCGTGCTTCGTCGCGGTGTAGGCGACGGAGTGCGGGCGGGGCGTGTGCGCGGAGATCGAGCCGTTGTTGATGATCCGGCCGCCCTGGGGGTCCTGCTCCTTCATCTGCCGGTACGCCGCCTGCGCGCACAGGAATGCCCCGTTGAGGTTGGTGTCCACCACATGCCGCCAGGCCGCGTAGTCCAGCTCCTCCACCGGCACCCCGCCCGGACCGAACGTGCCGGCGTTGTTGAACAGCAGGTCCAGCCGCCCGAACCGGTCGCGCACGGCGGCGAGGAGCGTGTCCACGTCGCCGGGCCGCGAGACGTCCGTACGGACGCACAGCGCCTGCGGGGCGTCGGTGCCCGCGCCCGCGTCCCTGCCGGCGTCCCTGCCGGCGTCCGCCGTGGCGCCGGCCTCGGCCGCCGTCTCGGCGAGCTTCTCCGCGCGGCGGCCCGCCAGCGCCACCGACCAGCCGGCGCGCAGCAACTCCACCGCCACGGCCCGGCCGATCCCGGAGCCCGCGCCCGTCACGATCGCGATCTTGGTTCCCTTAGCCTTCATGGGCTCGCAGCGTAGGGGAGGGGACGCACCAGGCCGAGCACCGAGGGCACGCCATCCGGAACTCATCAGTCCGCCATCTGACTGTTGTGTACGTGACAGAAGGTCGTCGAACCTGACCACTCCAATGCCAAGTACAACAACCGTCAGCGGAGGGCCAGATGACACCCGCAGCCCAGAACCCCCACAGGTCGACGCAGCCCCGCTCGTCCCACTCGGCCGAACTCCGAGCCGCCGCCCGGCACTTCGACCGCCGCCGCTTCCTCACCGTTACCGGCGCGGCCGCCGCACTCGCCTTCGCCACCAACCTCCCCGCCGCGGGCGCCGCGGCCGCCGCCCCGCTCGACGCGCGGCGCATCGCCGAGAACCCCTTCACCCTCGGCGTGGCCTCCGGCGACCCGCTGCCCGCCTCCGTACTCCTGTGGACCCGGCTGGCCCCCGCCCCGTACCAGCCGGACGGCGGGCTGCCCGCCGAACGCGTCGCCGTCCAGTGGGAACTGGCCCACGACGAGAACTTCCGACGCGTCGTCAGACGCGGAACGGCCACCGCCCACCCCGAGTTCCACCACACCGTCCACGTGGAGGTCGGCTACCTCGATCCCGGACGCGTCTACTACTACCGCTTCCGCACCGGCACCTGGATCAGCGAGACCGGCCGCACCCGCACCGCCCCCGGCCGCACCCATCTGACCGGCTCCACCGCCCTGTCCTTCGCGGCCGTCTCCTGCCAGGCCTACACGGACGGCTACTACACCGCCTACCGGCACCTCGCGGGCGAGGACATCGATGTCGTCTTCCACCTCGGGGACTACCTCTACGAGTACGCGGTGAACTCGGTCGGCGGAAACCGCAAGTACAGCGACCGCGTCCTGCCCGACCTGTACAACCACGAGACGGTCACCCTGGAGGACTACCGCCTGCGGTACGCCCTCTTCAAGTCGGACTCCGACCTGCGGGCCGCGCACGCCGCGCACCCGTTCGTCGTCACCTGGGACGACCACGAGACCGAGAACAACTACGCCGACGACATCCCCGAGAACGACGTCCCGCCCGAGGAGTTCCTGCTGCGCCGCGCCGCCGCGTACCGCGCGTACTGGGAGAACCAGCCGCTGCGCAGCCCGCAGAAGCCCACCGGCCCCGACATGAAGCTCTACCGCCGCTTCACCTGGGGCCGCCTCGCCCAGTTCGACATACTCGACACCCGCCAGTACCGCTCCAACCAGGCGTACGGCGACGGCTGGCAGACCCCGGGCCCGGAGGCCGCCGACCCCGCCCGCACGATGACGGGCGCCACCCAGGAGCGCTGGCTCCTGAACGGCTGGGCCAAGTCCGACGCCGTCTGGAACGTCGTCCCCCAGCAGGTCACCTTCTCCCAGCGCCGCAACGCCGTCGGCGACACCTACAAGGTGTCCATGGACTCCTGGGACGGCTACACCGCCTCCCGCGAACGGATCCTCGCGGGCGCCGACGCGGCCGGCATCGAGAACCTCATGGTCCTCACGGGCGACGTCCACGTCGGCTACGCCTTCGACATCAAGCGCGACTTCGACAACCGCTCCTCCCGGACCGTCGGCACGGAGATCGTCGCGACCTCGATCAGCAGCGGCGGCAACGGCTCCGACAAGCCCGCCAACTGGGACACCTACATGACCGCCAACCCCCACATGCGCTTCTACAACGGCCGGCGGGGGTACGTCACGGTCGCCCTCGGCCGCGGGTCCGCCCGCGCCGACTTCAAGGCCGTGCCGTACGTGACGACGACGGGGGCCGGGATCTCGACGGTGGCGTCCTTCGCGGTCGAGGCGGGCAAGCCGGGGCTCACGCCGGCGTGACCACCAGTTCGTCGCCCCGACGGTCGTCCTCGCCGGGATAGCGCACTCCGATGCGGTCCCGGATCGCGTCGAGCGTGCGCATCACGGCGAGGGTGCCGTCGAGGGGGACGAGCGGGGACTCGGTCTCGCCGGCGCGCAGGGCGCGCATGACCTCGGTGGCCTCGTGGCGGAAGCTGTTGCGGGGGCCGTCGGCCGGGTCCGCGGTGAAGGTCCGCGGTTCGCGGCCGACGCGGTGCAGGAGGAATCGGTCCGCGAAGAAGAAGCCGTCGGGGATGTCGATACGGCCCTCGGAGCCGGTGATCGAGGCGGTGGTGCCGGTGCCGCCGACGATGGAACAGTGCACCGAGGCGAAGGCCCCCCTCTCCCAGGAGAGCAGCGCCCCGGTCTGCAGATCGATGCCCTCCTTCGAGAGCACCGCACTCGCCGTGACGTCCGAGGGCTCGCCGAGCAGCAGGTGCGCGAAGGAGACCGGGTACACCCCGAGGTCGAGCATCGCACCCCCGCCCTGCGCCGGGTCCCGCAACCGGTGCGACGGTGCGATGGGCCCCAGGATCCCGAAGTCGGCCTGCACGGTCCGCACTTCACCGATCGCGCCGTCCCGCACCATCTCCGCGATCCGCCGCACCACCGGATTGCAGTACATCCACATGGCCTCCATCAGGAACCGCCCGCGCTCCCGCGCCAGCGCGACCAGTTCCTCCGCCTCCCGCACGTTCAGCGTGAACGGCTTCTCGCACAGCACGTTCCGTCCGGCCTCCAGGCACATCCCGGCGGCGGTCCGGTGCGCCGAGTGCGGGGTGGCGACGTACACCACATCCACGTCCGCGTCCTCGGCGAGCGCACGCCAGTCGCCGTACGCCCTCGGTATCCCGAACCGTTCCGCGAAGGCCTTCGCCGAGTCCTCGCTCCGCGAGGCCACCGCCACGACCTCCGCGTCCGGCAGGTCGACGAGGTCGGCCGTGAAGGCCGCGGCGATCCCTCCGGTCGCCAGGATCCCCCACCGCACACGCCCGTCGTTCGACATCGCCACCCCTGTCCCTCGGTCCCGGGGCGCACCTGTGACCCCGCCCACGTCGTACGAGCTGAGAGCATAGGTGGCGGACCGAACGGAGAGGGAGGGGCACATGCCCGAGGGGCACATACCGGGCTCGGCGCAGGCCGAGTCGGACACGATGGCGGCGGGGTACGCGAAGCCGGACGCGACGGCGACACCCAGGCCGTCGAAACAGCCGGAACAGCCGGGACAGCCGGGACAGCCGGGACAGCCGGGACAGCCGGGACAGCCGGAACAGCCGAAGCCGAACACCACCGCCCTCCGCCGTACCGGTCTCCTCGTCACCCTCGTCCTCGGCGGGCTCACCGCCACCCCGCCCCTCGCCATGGACATGTACCTCCCGGCCCTGCCGGAGGTCACCAACTCCCTCCACGCCCCCGCCACCACGGTCCAGCTGACCCTCACCGCCTGCCTCGCCGGCATGGCCCTCGGCCAGCTGCTGATCGGCCCGATGAGCGACCGCTGGGGCCGCAGGCGCCCCCTCCTCATGGGCCTCGCCGTCTACATCGTCGCCACCGCGCTCTGCGCCCTCGCGCCCACCATCGAGACCCTGATCGCCTTCCGTCTGGTGCAGGGTCTCGCCGGCTCGGCCGGGATCGTGATCGCCAGGGCCGTCGTCCGCGACCTGTACGACGGCGAGGCGATGGCCCGCTTCTTCTCCACCCTCATGCTGATCTCCGGGGTGGCCCCGATCGTCGCGCCGCTGATCGGCGGCCAGATCCTCCGCGTCACGGACTGGCGGGGCGTCTTCGTCGTCCTCACGGTCATCGGCATCGCGCTCCTCGCGGTCGTCTGGGTGAAACTCCCCGAGACGCTCGCCCCCGCCGACCGTCACGTCGGCGGCATCGGCGAGACCCTGGGCGCGATGCGCGGCCTGCTCACCGACCGGGTCTTCATGGGCTACACGCTCGCCGGCGGCTTCGCCTTCGCCGCCCTCTTCGCGTACATCAGCGCCTCCCCGTTCGTGATCCAGGAGATCTACGGCGCCTCCCCGCAGACCTTCAGCCTGCTCTTCGGCGTCAACTCCGTCGGCCTCGTCATCGTCGGCCAGATCAACGGCAAGATCCTGGTCGGCCGGGTGAGCCTGGACAAGGTGTTCGCCGTGGGCCTCACGGTCGTCGCCCTCTCCGCGACCGCGCTGCTGCTGATGTCCCTCGGTGTCTTCGGCGAGGTGGGTCTGGCCCCGGTGGCGGCGGCCCTGTTCGTCCTGATGTCCGCGATGGGCGTCACCCTCCCCAACACCCAGGCGCTCGCGCTGATGCGGGTACGCCACGCGGCGGGTTCGGCGTCGGCGCTGCTGGGTACGTCGTCCTTCCTGATCGGCGCGATAGCGTCCCCCCTGGTCGGCGTCGCGGGCGAGGACACCGCCGTCCCCATGGCCGTCGTCCAGCTGTCCGCGACACTGGTGGCCGCGACCTGCTTCGTGGCACTGTGCCGTCCTTGGAACAGGCGTACGACGGTAGGTACTTCGGTGGGTACGACGGTGGAGGGAGCGGACAGCTGAGCGCGCCGAGACTGCGCACGGACACCCCGGAACGGGCCGGACTCGACCCCGAGGAACTGCGCCATCTCGTACGAGAGGTGCGCGCGCTGACGGAAGGGGACCGCCCCCGGGCCCCCGCCGCCGTCGTCCTCGCCGGACGCGGACCCGTCGTCGCCGTCGAGGAGGCGGCGGGCTGGGCGGTCCGCTACGAGGCCTACGACGAACGCGCCGACAGGGGAGTGGAGCTGCCGCCGGAGTCCCGGGTCCCCGCGACTGCGCACACCCCCTTCGACCTGGCCTCCCTCACCAAGCTCTTCACCGCCGTGGCCGCCGTCCAGCAACTGGAACGCGGCACCCTAGGCATCGACGCGAAGGTGGCGGCGTACCTCCCCGACTTCACCGGCGCGGCCGAATACGGCCTGACGGTGAGGCATCTGCTCACCCACACCTCGGGTCTGCGCCCCGAACTCCCGCTGTACGACTGCCCGTCCCAGGACGCCCGTCTGGCGATGCTGCGCTCCGAGGTGCCCACGGCTCCGCCCGGCACGACGCACCTCTACTCCGACCTGAACCTCCTGCTCCTCCAGCACGTCCTGGAACGCCTGACCGGCCGGGGCCTGGACGTGCTGATCCGCGACGGCATCACCCACCCCCTGGGCATGACGTCCACGGGCTTCGGCCCCTACCGGACGGCCGCCGCCACCGAGGACCAACGCCGCCCCTGGGCCAAGGCCGACCGGGGCATGCTCCGGGGCGAGGTCCACGACGAGAACGCCTGGGCCCTCGGCGGCGTCGCCGGCCACGCGGGCCTGTTCTCGACGGCCCGGGACCTGGCGATCTTCTGCCGCACGCTCCTGGCGGGCGGCTCCTACGGCCCCGCCCGCATCCTCGGCCCCGATTTCGTGGAGCTGATGCTGACCCCGCCGGGTCTCGGGTTCGCGCTCGACCAGCCCTGGTTCATGGGCGAGTTGGCGGGCCGGGGCGCGGCCGGCCACACCGGCTTCACGGGCACGTCACTGGTCCTGGACCGGGCGACCGACACCTTCTTGGTTCTGCTGACGAACGGGGTGCATCCGCGCCGCCGGGATCCGATCAACCCGGCCAGGGCGGCGGCGGGGACTCGGGTGGCTCGGGCGGTGCGGAGTCTCAGAGACCGATGACGTGCACGCGGTCGCCACACAGCTTGGTCATGTCGTCGACGTCGGACGTCAGTACGGCCACCGGGCCCGGCTGGCGCAGCGCCGCCTCGGCCACGGTGGCGTCGATGGCGTACCTGCGGCCGTGCAACCCTGCTGCCTTGAGGAGTCCGGCGGCCGCCCTGGCCGTCTGCTCGGTGACCGGCTCGACCCTGACCCGCGACAGCGTCCAGTTCAGGCGCGGGACGTTCATCCGTACGTGGCTGACTTCCACGATCGTGTTGGCGCCAGTCACGAGATCGGCGCTCATGGCGTGAAACACCTGCAGCATCGCGAGGACCTTGCGATCTTGCGCGACCCAGGCGGAAAGCCCCTCGGAGTCGAGGACGACCGTCTCGAAGCGTGTCTTCACGCCACATCCGTACGGTCACCGGAGTCCGTGGAGCCAAAGATCCTCGCGTGCGCCTCGGCCAGTTCCTCGGCCGTGAAGGAACCGTGCTCCGCCTGGTGGCGTCGCAGGTCGTCGCCGAGGAGTTGATGCCTGATGTGGCGGGCCACCGCGTCGGCCACGTAACCGGACACGTTGTCGGTCAGATTCCTTATTTCCGCCACCTGCTCGGTGGGCAGGGTCACGGTGATGCGCGTGGTGGCAGCCATGACGCAAGCATACTGCGGTATGCGCCTCGTGTCCGACTTCGGGCGCTGAGCGTTGAGGGCCGAGCGCGGATCGAGGCGCGGCCGTCCCTCGTAGAATCACCACGTGAACGTCCCCCTTGCCCCCGCCGACACCCTCCGCACCGCACTGTCCACCCTCCTCGACGGTCTGCCGCCCAAGTCGGCCACGCAGGCGGTGGAGCGGCTGATCACGAACTACCGGGGGCGGACGCCGACGGACGCGCCGGTGCTCAGGGACCGGTCGGACGTGGTGGCGTACGCGGCGTACCGGATGCCGGCGACGTTCGAGGCGGTGTGCTCGGCGCTGGAGGCGTTCGCGGTGGCGGTGCCCGGATGGGTGCCCGGCAGCCATGTCGACGTCGGTGGGGGTACGGGCGCGGCGACCTGGGCGGTGAGCGCGACCTGGGAGGGCGGGCGGCCGGTGACGGTGCTCGACTGGGCGGAGCCGGCGCTGGCGCTCGGGCGGGAGATCGCCGCGGCGAACCCGGGGCTGAAGAACGCCGAGTGGCGGCGCTCCCGTATCGGGTCGGCGCTCACCATCGACAGCACCGACCTCGTCACCGTCTCCTACGTCCTCGGCGAGCTGACCGCCGCCGACCGCACCGCCGTCGTCGACGCGGCCGCCACCGCAGCCCAGGCCGTCGTGATCGTCGAACCCGGCACCCCCGACGGCTACACCCGGGTCATCGAGGCCCGCGACCGCCTCGTCGCCGCCGGGTTCCACATCGCCGCGCCCTGCCCGCACAGCGCCGCCTGCCCCATCGTGCCCGGCGAGGACTGGTGCCACTTCGCCGCCCGGGTCAGCCGTTCCTCCCTGCACCGCCAGGTCAAGGGCGGCTCCCTGCCGTACGAGGACGAGAAGTTCAGCTACGTCGCCGCGACCCGCTTCCCTCCGGCCCCGGCGCCCTCCCGCGTCGTACGCAAGCCCCAGATCCGCAAGGGCCAGGTCCTCCTCGACCTCTGCGAGACGGAGCCGGCCCTCGGTCGGACCACCGTCACCAAGCGCCACGGCCTCCTCTACAAGGCGGCCCGTGACGCGGAGTGGGGCGACGCCTGGCCGCCGGCCGTGGGCGGCGACGAGCTCTGACGGGCTCCGTCCTCTCCTGCTCCTCCCTGTTCATCCCCCGTCCTCACCGGTAATTCGCTTGCGCTCCCCGCCCTCCCTGCGGCTATCTCATCGATCATGTCGACCACTGTGCGTCTGGAAGAGATAACCCCCGCCAACCTCGATGCCGCGCTCGGCGTCCGTGTCCGCCCCGACCAGGAACACCTGGTGGAGCCGGTCGTGCAGTCCCTCGCCGAGGCGTACGTCCGCCCCGGCGTCGCCTGGCCCCGGCTCATCCGGGACGGTGATCGCGCGGTCGGCTTCCTGATGGCCTTCCTCGACATCGACTGGAAGGGCGACGGGACCGGGACCGACATCCGTTCCGGGCTCTGGCGCCTCAACATCGCCGCCGACGAACAGGGGCGCGGCCACGGCCGTTTCGCCGTCGAGTCCGTCGCCGCCGAGATCCGCCGCCGTGGTGGGAGCCGGCTGTTCGTCACCTGGCACCCCGGCCCGGACGGCCCGGAGGCCTTCTACCTCGGCCTCGGCTTCCGGACGACCGGAGAGACCAGCGGGGGCCAGACCGTCGGCGTACTGGAACTGGCCGAATGACGACGCGCCTCGGTTCCCCGGGTGAGTTCTGCTGGATGGACCTCAAGACCCGCGATCTGCCCGGCACCACGGCCTTCTTCGCCGACACCCTGGGCTGGCGCTTCGCGGTGGACGAGGACGACTGGCGCCGGGCGACGAAGATCACCGCGGGGAACGGTCACCGGATCGGCGGTGTGAGCGACCTCGCGAATCCCGTCTACCCGCCGGAGACCCCGGCCCACATCGCCTTCTACCTGGCGGTCGACGACGTCGACCGCCGCACCGGCACGGCGGTGGCGAACGGGGCGCGGCTCGTCGTCCCGCCGTTCGACGCCGGCGACCAGGGGCGCATGGCCACGCTGGCCGACCCGGAGGGCGCGGCCTTCTCTCTCTGGGAGCCTCGCGGGTTCGGAGGGTGGGCGTTCCCGCCGGGAGCCACCGGCGTCCCCCACCACATGGTTCTGGCCTGCCGACAGCCGGACATGGCCCGGGACTTCTACCGCGAGGTGACCGGAACGGCCTTCGGCCAGGCCGACTTCGTCGCCGCCCAGGGACCCGGCGCGGTCACCCCCCAGTGGGAACTCGCCGTCACCGTCGAGGACTTGGGCGAGGTCGCCGCGCGCGTTCGTGCCGACGGCCGGGGTCATGCCGTGTGGCCGAACGACCCCGACCGTTCCCTACTACGGCTGAGCAGCCCGGAAGGCCTCGCCTTCCAAATGGTCCTGCCTCGGTCTCGCTGACGCGGCCGCCCCGGCGGGGCGGACCCGCCGCTGTCACGACGACTCGTCGGCCGTGCGATCACCCGCCGTGCGCCCTTCCTGGCGTTTCTCCTGCAGCTTGCGCAGCAGTTCCCGCTTCTGGGCCTGGGCGTCGAGGCCACCGCCGACGCGGCCGTTCGCGGGGCCGCCGCGCAGCGCCTGGCGGCCCAGGTTCCGGCGGGAACCGCCCACTCCCAGCATGTTTCCTGCTCCACCTCGGGTCATGACACGCTCCTCTACCGCTACGAGACGTTTCGTCTCGACTGCACCTCACCACCATCGGCGAGACGCACCGTCTTGTCAACCTGATAATTTGGAAGCATGGCCAACAAGACCGCCCCCGATTCCGCCCGGCGCAGCGAGAAGTCCCGCCGCGCCATCTACGACGCCGCCCTCACCCTCGTCGGTGAGGTCGGGTACCAGAAGACGACCATCGAGGGCATCGCCGCCCGCGCCGGCGTCGGGAAGCAGACGATCTACCGGTGGTGGTCCTCGAAGGCGGAGGTGCTGCTGGAGGCGTTCCTCGATCTGCAGGAGCAGGCCGCCGAGCAGGCCGCCGGGCCGGGCTCGGAGCCGGTGGAGTACGCCATCCCGGACACCGGCGATCTCGCGGCCGACCTCAAGAACGTCCTGCGCGCCACCGTGGACGAACTCCTCGATCCCAGGTTCGAGGCGCCCTCCCGGGCCCTTACCGCCGCAGGCGTGGTCGACGAGAAGCTGAGTGCCGACTTCGTCGGCAAGCTCCTCGAACCCCAACTGCAGCTCTACGTCCAGCGGTTGAAGGCCGCGCAGGACGCCAAGGAGGTGCGGCCGGACATCGACCTCCGCATCGCCCTCGAACTCTTCGTCGCCCCGCTCGCCCAGCGCTGGCTCCAGCGTTCGGGCCCCCTCTCGTACGAGTACACCGACACGCTCGTCGACTACGCCCTCCACGGCCTCGCACCCCGCTGAGCCGGGTCAACTCCCCGCCCGGGTGTGACCAAACCGACCAACCGGGCCTTCGGAAGGTCCGAAAATCCCGTCAAAGCGTGCAATAGCCCACCATCCCTGCCCGCACCCCGGCATCACCCCACCTACCCCGGATGCGGACTCCGGCCACCCGGGGCGCAGGATGGTGGGACCATGAAGCATGGTGTCCGCACCACAGCGAGGCGAGGCGAGGGGATAGATGAGCGCGACGTTCGGCGGCCGGAGCGGTCGGCAGGGCAGGATCTCCGAGTGGCTGCGCGCCCGTCGTACGAGCCGCCCGCTCGGCGAGGCCACCGACGACGCCGGCCGTGAGGAGCTGCTGCTCGCCGCAGCCGCCGCCGGACTCCCGCTCGCGCCCGCCGCGTACCCCTCGGGCTACCGGTGCTCCTGTGACCGCGTCGGCTGTCCCACTCCCGCCCGGCACCCGGTGTCGTTCGCCTGGCAGACGCAGTCCACCACCGACCGCGCCCAGATCGAGCGATGGGCCAGGCACCAGCCGCAGGCCAACTTCATCACCGCGACCGGCATGGTCCACGACGTGCTGGACGTACCGCTCGCCGCCGGCCGTGAGGCCCTGGAGCGGCTGCTCGCCTCCGGGATCGAGGTCGGGCCCGTCGCGGAGAGCGAGTCCGAGTCCGACGACGGACGGCTCCTCTTCTTCACCTCCACCCGAGGCACGCCCGAGGACGAGGACGAGTGGTGGCCCTGTGAGCTGGACTGCCATCCGGAGACCATGGACGAGCACCCGGGCCTGCGTTGGCACTGCCGGGGGTCGTACGTCCTCGTCCCGCCCGCCCAGCTCCCCGGTGACCTCGCCGTCCACTGGGTACGCGGCCCCGAGCACCCGCTGCCGGACCCGCTGACCCTGCTGGAGATCCTCACCGACGCCTGCTCCCGCCACGTGGGCGAGGAGCAGGACCACACGCACTCGGCCTGGCCCTCCAGGGGCTGACCCCCGCCCCCGGTCAACGGCGGCCGGACAGCGCCCCGTCCCGGGAGCCGCCGGCGCTCACTCGCCCTTCGCCCCCGTGAGCCCGCCCACCTGGCTCAGGAACTTCACCTGCTGGTCCGACTCCGTCTTCGCCGGGTCGAGCACCGCCTGGTTGTTCACGAACTCCAGGGTCAGCGACTCCTTGGGCTCGCCCGTCATCAGCGCCCGGACGGCCGCGTCGTTGACCGGGATGTCCACACCCTGCGCGGCGGTCTGCTTCTGGTAGTGGCGGGTCGTGAAGAAGACCAGCGCCCCGCCGTCCGTGGTGCGCAGCCCGACCGGCGCGTAGTCGCCGTTGGTGAGGGCCTCGTCGATGTACTGCCGTGCCAGGCCCGGCTTCTCCGCGTTCCGCTGGCGCCGGGCACGCTCCTCGGAGGTGTACGGGCCGTCCGCGAAGAGGGCGCTGTCCTCCTTGAGGTAGGTCACGTACTTGTCGGGCAACACCGCGGGCGTGACGGAGAGTTCGGGGTCGTCCGGCGTGACCACCTGGGCGTAGCCGTTCTCGTCCTTCTTGAACTCGGGCATGTCCTTGGCGGCCACGATCGTGAGGAAGGAGACCTCCCACAGATCGGTCAGCCCGTCGCGGGTGAAGACGAACAGCCAACGGGCCGTCTTGTCACCCTTGTTGGCGGTGGCATCGGCCAGGAACCAGCGCGGCCAGGCCGCCTTCTCCGGGATCGTGTACTTGACGTCGGCCAGCTTCAGCGCCACATGGTTCGGGTTGCCGCCCGGGTTGGTCTTCGCGCCCGAGCGGAGCTTGCCGCCGTCGATGTCGGCGAGCGCGCCGGTCACCCGGGAGGCGTCCTGGGACTGGTCGTACGCCTTGTCCGCCTTGTTGTACGCGGTGGTGAAGTCCTGCAGCGCGCGCTCCGCCTCCGCCTGTGTCGCCGTGGGCACGACCTCCAGGTCGCCGCGGACCACCACGCACCCGCTCGCCGTCAACGACAGCGCGGTCACCGCAGTGGTCATCAGCACGCCACGGCCGTACGAACGCAGTCCGGGGAACCTCCCCCGCGTACGAACCGGACGAACCTCACGAAGCCTTCGTGGGCTCCGCATCCCGCGAACCCTGCTCATCAGGAATCTTCACCTTCCCCTTCCCGGAGGCGAACCCTACCGGGGCGAGGAACAGCGCGAGCGTCGGGATCAGATAGAGGAGCCAGACCGTGACTTGGAGGACGGTCGGGTCGGGCTGGAAGTTGAAGACGCCCTTCAGGAGGGTGCCGTACCAGCTGTCCGGCGGGATCGTCCCGGTGATGTCGAACGCCTTGTCCGTCAGACCGGGCAGGAAGTCGGCCTCCTGGAGGTCGTGGAAGCCGTACGCGAGCACACCGGCCGCGACCACGACGAGCATGCCGCCGGTCCAGGTGAAGAACCTAGCCAGGTTGATGCGCAGCGCACCCCGGTAGAACAGCCAGCCGAGCACCACCGCCGTCGCCAGGCCCAGCAGGACGCCGACCAGCGGGCCCTCGGTGCCGTCGCTCGACGCCCGCACGGACGTCCACACGAACAGGGAGGTCTCCAGGCCCTCCCGGCCGACCGCCAGGAACGCGGTCGCCACCAGGGCGCCCGTGCCCATCCGCAGGGCCGCGTCCAGCTTGCCGTGCAGTTCGGACCTCAGATGGCGGGCCGTGCGCCGCATCCAGAAGACCATCCAGGTCACCAGGCCCACCGCGATGATCGACAGCGAGCCGCCGAGCGCCTCCTGCGCCTGGAACGTCAGCTCCTGGGAGCCGAATTCGAGGACGCAGCCGAAGCCGAGGGCGAGCGCCACGGCGACGCCGATGCCGATCCAGATGGGCTTCAGCGCGTCCCGGCGGTCCGTCTTCACCAGATAGGCGATGAGGATGCAGACGACGAGACTGGCCTCCAGGCCCTCCCGCAGACCGATCAGATAGTTGGCGAACACGACGTCAGCCTTCTTCTGTTGTCGGGGAGGAGAACAGCGCCCGTCCCCACCAGTCGTCCGCGTCCCGGACGCCCGGCGGCACCGCGAAGATCGCCGAACCCACGTGCTGGATGTACTCGTTGAGCGCGTCCGTCGCGAGATTGCGCTGGATCGGGATGAACCCCGTCCGCACGTCACGCTGGTACGCGAGGAAGAACAGGCCCGCGTCCAGGCGGCCGAGACCGTCCGTACCGTCGGTGAAGGAGTAACCGCGCCGCAGGATCGTCGCCCCGCCGTTGGAGTCGGGGTGCGTGAGCCGGACATGCGCGTCCGGCAGCATCGCCTTCAGGAACGGCTCGTCCCGTTCCTTCGCCTTGCCGACCGGGGCGCCCTCGCCCTTGTCCCGGCCGAACACGTCCTCCTGCTCCTGGAGCGAGGTCCGGTCCCAGGGCTCGATGTGCATGCGGATACGGCGGGCGACGAGATATGAACCGCCGACCATCCAAGACGAGTTCTCGTCGATGTCCTTCTCGCCCACCCAGACGTGCTTCTTCAGCCGGGCGGTCTCGGTGCCCGCGATGTTGCGGGTGCCGTCCTTGAACCCCATGAGGTTGCGCGGGGTCTGGGCCTCCGGTGTGGTCGAGGAGGTCTTGCCGAAGCCGAGTTGGGACCAGCGCACGGAGACCTTGCCGAAGCCGATGCGGGCGAGGTTGCGGATGGCGTGGACGGCGACCTGCGGATCGTCCGCGCAGGCCTGCACGCACAGATCGCCGCCGCTGCGGGCCCTGTCCAGGTTGTCGCCGGCGAACTGCGGCAGGTCCACCAGCGCTTCGGGCCGCTGCCCCGCGAGCCCGAACCTCTCGAACAGCGACGGCCCGAAGCCGATCGTCAGCGTCAGCCGGGACGGCCTCAGCCCCAGCGCCTCGCCGGTGTCGTCCGGCGGAGCCTCCGCCAGACCGCCGTACGCGCCCTCGCCGACCGTCCTCCCGGCCGTCATCCGCCGCGCGGCGGCCGTCCAGTCCTTCAGCATCGTCACGAACGCCGCCCGGTCGTCCGTCTCCACGTCGAACGCGGCGAAGTGCAGCCGGTCCTGCACGGGCGTGGCGATACCGGCCTGGTGCGCGCCGTGGAAGGCGACCGCCGCCCCGGCGGTGGGGGCCGCGTCGTCGCCCGTACGTGCCACGGCGACCGCGCCGCCGGCCGCGGCGGCACCGAGCGCGAGCCCTGCGCCGCCCCAGCCGATGAGCGAACGCCTCGACGGAGTACGGGAGTCGGGGGAGTCCTCGGCGGTCATCGTCACTTCACCACCGCGGCCGCGAGCTGCGACAGGGGCTCGGCGAGCGCGTTCACCGCGTCCGACAGCTCCTTGCGCCCGTCCTCGCCGACCTTGTCGTAGGAGACGAAGTCATAACCCGTCTTGTCCGCACGGTACTTGTCGAGCAGTGTGTTCAGCGCCGTGAACTGCTTGTCCAGCTCCTTCGTCAGCTCCGGGTCGTTCTCGGCGGCGACGGACCTCAGCAGCTCGTACGACTCCTCGGCGCCCTCGACGTTCGCCTTGAAGTCGACGAGGTCGGTGTGCGAGTAGCGCTCCTCCTCGCCGGTGACCTTGCCGGTGGCGACCTCGTCGAGGAGCTCCTTGGCGCCGTTGGCCATGGAGGTCGGGGTGATCTCGGCCTTGCCGACCCGCTTCTGCCAGTCCTCCAGGTCGGTCACCAGCTGGTCGGCCAGCTCGGAGTCGCGGTCGGTGAGCTTGCCGTCCTTCCACAGCGAACGCTCCAGACGGTGCCAGCCGGTCCAGTCCTTCTCCGGGTCCTGGCCCTCCTCCAGACCGTCCTCGCGCACATCCACCTTCGGGTCGATGTCCCCGAACGACTCGGCGACCGGCTCGGTGCGCTCCCAGCCGATACGGGAGGGCGCGTACGCCTTCTTCGCGGCCTCGATGTCGCCGTCCTTGACGGCCTGGGCGAAGGCCTTCGCCAGCGGGACGGTCTCGTCGGCCTGGGCCTGCGCGTACTTGCGGTAGGAGGCCACGGCCTCGTCGAGCCGGGGGTCGCGCTTCGCGACCTCGCCGCCGCCGGTGGCCGTGACGTCCTGCCGGATGCCGTCGCCCTTCATGCCGGGCTTGCAGGCGATCCGGTAGTCACCGGCCTTCACCTCGGCCGTGACCTTCTGCCTGGTGCCCGGCCCGATGTTCTCGCGCTCGGTGACCACCCGGTCGTCCGGGAAGAGGAGGTAGACCTCGGTGACCTTGGAGCCCTTGTTCTCGATGTCCAGCTCGACGTGCCCCGCCGGGAACTCCTTCTTCGACACCGCGCACTCGGTGTCGGTCGCTGTCACCGCGATGACGCCGTCCGCGCCCGCCCCGCTCTTCTCGGTGCAGCCGGTGACGGCGGCCAGGGCCGCGACGGTCGTGGCGGCGGTGACGACGGAGAGTCTGAGGGGGCGCATTTCGGCTCCAAGGGAGTGCACAGGGGACACACAGAGAAGGTGAGGCCGCCCTTAGTTATCTGAGGCTTACCTCACCAAATGCTGTGCTCCCAGTGAAACCCTCCCGCCCCGAACCGTGCGAGCACGGCCCGATCACGGTGGCTCAAAACAGCCCTCATGATCCGGTCAAGTGCCGGTCAAGAGGCTCATTTCGCGGCCAAGAACCCCGTTTCGGTGTGATCAGGACATCACCGGTCCGTGGATGTGGGAACACCTCGACCGGCTGCCGGTACACCTCCGACAGCAGCTCCTCCTCGAAGACCCCGGCCGGCGGGCCGTCCGCCGCGATCCGCCCGTCACGCAGTACGGCCACCCGGTCCGCGTACGCCGCCGCCAGCCCCAGATCGTGCAGCACGACGACCACCGCGTCCCCGGCCCGCGCCCGAGCCCGGCACACCCGCAGAACCAGCTCCTGGTGCCTGAGGTCCAGCGCGGCCGTCGGCTCGTCCAGCATCAGCAGCGGGGCCCGTTGGGCGAGGACCCGGGCCAGCGCCACCCGGGCACGCTCGCCGCCGCTCAGCGCGGAGAAGGGGCGGGCCGCGAAGGCGGTGACCTCGGTGACGGCCATCGCCTCCGCCACCGCTGTGTCGTCGGGGTCCTCCTCGTCGTACACGGCCGGCTGCCGCGCCCAGGGGGCCCGGCCCATCCGTACGACCTCCTCCACGGTGAACGGGAACGACAGCGTGGCGGCCTGCGGCAACACGGCCCGCCGCAGGGCGAGTTCGGGCGCCGACCACTCGCTCACGGGCCGCCCGTCCACCCGTACGATCCCGTCGTCGACCGGCAGATCGGCGGCCAGGGCGCCCAACAGGGTCGACTTCCCGGCCCCGTTGGGTCCGACGAGCGCGAGCACCTCACCGGCACGCGCGGCGACGGACACGGCGTGGAGCACCTCCCGGGCGCCGAGCCGGACCGTCACGTCCTCGGCCTCGGCGAGGACGTCACCGGGGGCGGACGGGGAGGGGGGAGTGGGGGCGCCCGAACCCAGGCGCACCCTGAGGAGTGCCCGCAGCGACTCCCTGTTCGTCCTGGACGTCATGCCCAGCCTCCCTGCTTGCGGCGGGTTCTGCGGAGCAGCCAGAAGAAGAACGGGCTGCCGATCAGGGCGGTGAGGACGCCGAGGGGGAGTTCGGCGGGCTGGACGATCGTGCGGGCCGCGAGATCCGCCGCCAGGAGCACGACCGCCCCGGCGAGCGCGCTGCCCGGGATCAGGAACCGGTGCCCCGGCCCGGCCGCCATCCGCAGCAGGTGCGGAATGACGAGCCCGACGAACCCGATGACCCCCGACACGCTCACGGCGGCGGCGGTGAGCAGCGCGACGACCAGGATCAGCACGATCCGCAGCCGCTCCACGTCCACCCCGAGGTGCCGCGCCGGCCGCTCACCCAGCGCCAGAAGGTCCAGCTTCCGCGCGTAGAGGGGCGCCACGGCCAGCCCGATCACCGCGCACGGCAACACGGCCAGCACTTTCGGCCACGTCGACTGCGCGAGCGAACCCAGCTGCCAGAAGGTGATCTGGTTGACGGCCGCGGTGTCCTCCGCCAGGAAGATGAACAACCCGATCGTGGCCCCGGCGAACGCGTTCACCGCGATACCGGTGAGGATCAGCGTCACGACCTCCGTACGGCCGCCCGACCGGGACATCGCGTACACGACGAACACGGTGACGAGACCGGCGACGAACGCGAACACCGAGACCGTCCAGTTCCCGAGGAACGCGATCCCGAACGCGATCGTCGCGACCGCGCCCACCGCCGCGCCCAGCGAGACCCCGATGACACTCGGCTCCGCCAGCGGGTTCCCGAAGATCCCCTGCATCAGCGCCCCCGCACACCCCAGCGACGCGCCGATCAGCAGCGCCAGCACGATCCGCGGGAACCGCACGTTCCACAGCACCGACTCGGGGACGCGTGCCAGCTCCGCCCCGCCGAGCCCGATCCGGTGGGCGACCGAGGAGATCACGTCACCGGTGGGGATGGGATAGGCCCCGAGCCCGCCCGCGACGGGAACCAGGACGAGGAGGGCGACGAGGAGGCCGACGGTGAGGAGGAGCGGAGCGCGACGGCGCCCGGGGGCGGCGGACGGGTCCCCGTCACGTGACGTGCGGCTCCCCGTCGCCCCGTCGGACCCGTCGGACCCGTCGGATCTCTCCGGCTCGACCGGCTCGACGCGCTTGTCCAGTACGGTCACTTGGTCCTCTCAAAAGGATGAGGTCGGTCTCCTGATCGCCGCCCGGCCGTACGGTGACCTGGGACGACCCGGTGGCCCGGTTGATGTTTCAATGCGTGCGTGACTGACTTCGACGTGCTGCGGGTCTTCTGCGGCCCCCGTGGCGGATACGGCAACGAACTGGGCGTCGTCCGCGAGGGCTCCGTGATGCCCGACCGCGCCGACCGCCAGGAGTTCGCCGCCAAACTCGGCTTCAGCGAGACCGTGTTCGTGGACGACCCCGAGCGCGGTGTCATCGACATCTACACCCCCTCGCTGCGCCTGCCCTTCGCCGGATACCCCTGCGTGGGCGCGGCCTGGCTGCTCGACGTACCCGAACTCGTCACCCCTGCGGGTGTCGTCGGGGCCCGGCTGGACGGGGAGTTCAGCTGGATCGAGGCCCTGCCTGAGTGGGCCCCGCCCCGCACGTTCCGCCAGTACGCCTCCGCCGCCGAGGTCGACGACCTGCGCGTCCCGCCGCCCGGCGACTGGATCTACGCCTGGGCGTGGGAGGACGAGGCCGCCGGCCGCATCCGCGCCCGCGCCTTCCCCGGCCGCGGCGACGGCATCGACGAGGACGAGGCCACGGGCGCGGCGGCGCTGCAGTTGACGGCCCAGCTGGGCCGCGCCCTGAACATCACCCAGGGCACGGGCTCACAGCTGCTCACAGCCCCGCAGCCGCACGGCTGGGTGGAGGTCGGCGGCCGGGTGTTCCTGGAACGCTGACGAGCGCGCTGCGGCAGTCAGGCAGGCGGGCGAGGCGCTGGTCGCCGAGCGGCCGGGGGCCTTCGGGAACAGGGGGCACCCCATGCTTTTGGCCGAGCGGCCGGGGGGCCTTCGAGAGCAGGGGCACCCCATGCTTTTAAGGGGCGCGGGGAACTGCGCGACCAGCCCCCACGCACCCGCACGGAACCCACGACCGAATCGCCCCCCCGGCCCCACCAGCGGAGCGTTCACGCACTCAACGGAAACTCGGCACCCAAGGCAAGAAAGACCGCGGTGTTGGCCGCGAACGCCCGCTTGCACTCGCTCACGATCCGCTGCTTCTCCAGGTCATCCGCCCGTACCCGGTCCAGCAGCTCCCGGTAACCCCGCTTGAACGCGGCCGGGTTGGTGATCTCCTCGAAGACGTAGAAGCGGACGCCGTCGCCCTTCCTGGCGAAACCCCACGTCTTCTCGGCCCGGTCCCGGATGATCTGCCCGCCGGAGAGGTCGCCGAGGTACCGCGTGTAGTGGTGGGCCACATAGCCACCGGGCCAGGTGCGCGCGCACTCGGCGACCCGCGCCGCGTACTCCTCGGTCGCCGGCAGCGCCGTGAGCGTCGCGCGCCAGCCGGGCCCGCGCAGATGCTCCAGGTCCCGCTCCAGCGCGCCCAGCCGCATCAGCTCGGGCTGGATGAACGGCCCGGCGACCGGGTCGTCGGCCAGCGCGGGCGCCGCGCTCTCCAGCGCCTCGTACACGAACCACAGCTGCTCGGTGTACCGCGTGTACGCCTCGACGCCGAGTTTGCCGCCCAGCATGTCGCCCATGAACGTCGTTGTCTCCGCCTCGGTGTGCTGCTCGTGCGAAGCGGTGCGGATGAGCGTGGAGAACGCTGTGTCCGATGTGACCGACGCGTTCATGAAGGCCTCCGGTGCCGATGAGGGATGGACGAGAACCTGACGCCATTTTTTATGGTTAGGCTTACCTAAGTCAACAGGTTCCCGACTCCCTGTCGGTAAAAACGGTACCCCGGATTCCCACCGGCTCCACATGGAATTCGCGCAAGAAGAAACCCGCCTCAGGCCGGAGCCGGGGGCGGGTCGTCGAGTGGGACCGGGTCTACGGCAGCGTGAGGATCTCCGCGCCGGTCTCCGTCACCACCAGCGTGTGCTCGAACTGGGCGGTGCGCTTGCGGTCCTTCGTCACGACCGTCCAGCCGTCGTCCCACATGTCGTAGTCGTGCGTCCCGAGGGTGAGCATGGGCTCGATCGTGAACGTCATCCCGGTCTGGATCACCGTGGTGGCGTGCGGGGAGTCGTAGTGCGGGACGATCAGCCCGGAGTGGAACGACGAGTTGATCCCGTGCCCCGTGAAGTCGCGCACGACCCCGTACCCGAACCGCTTGGCGTACGACTCGATGACCCGCCCGATGATGTTGATCTGCCGCCCCGGCCTGACAGCCTTGATGGCCCGCGCGAGGGACTCCCGGGTCCGCTCGACGAGCAGCGACGACTCGTCATCCACGTCCCCCACCAGGTAGGTCGCGTTGTTGTCGCCGTGGACGCCGCCGATGTACGCCGTCACGTCCAGGTTGACGATGTCGCCGTCGCGGAGCACGGTCGAGTCCGGGATGCCGTGGCAGATGACCTCGTTGACCGAGGTGCACAGCGACTTGGGGAAGCCGCGGTAGCCGAGGGTCGACGGGTAGGCCCCGTGGTCGCACATGTACTCGTGCGCGACCCGGTCCAGCTCGTCCGTGGTGACCCCGGGAGCGATGTGCTTCGCCGCCTCGGCCATCGCCCGCGCCGCGATCCGGCCGGCGACACGCATCGCCTCGATCGTCTCGGGTGTCTGCACCTCCGGCCCGGTGTACGGAGTCGGGGCGGGCTTGCCCACGTACTCGGGTCGGCGGATGTTTCCCGGGACGGCGCGGGTGGGGGAGAGCTTCCCCGGTGCGAGCAGCGACTGGCCAGACATGTCAGCGAGTTTAACCAGCGGTGGTGGGGGACCATGTCGGTAGGACTGTGAAGGGACTCAGGTCATGCCCCTGTTCAAACGGCGTACGGTCGGCAAGCCCGGCGAGTGGTTCTACTGCCTGGAGCACAAGAAGGTGGAAGAGGGCCCCGACTGCCCCGGCAAGGACCGCATGGGCCCCTACGCCTCCCGCCAGGACGCCACCCGGGCGATGGAAACGGCCCGCGAACGCAACACGGAATGGGAAACGGACCCGCGCTGGCACGACGCCCCCACGGGCCACACGGACGCCGACTGACCCCGCCAAGGCCCCCTCCCGAGCCACAGCGAAGCGCCCCGGAGCCCCGCCCGGTACGACCGGGCGGGGCCCGACCGGAGTCACGGCCGGCAGCCGCCGACGGCGTGGGGCCCCCACGGGAGACCGGTACCTGTCGCCTCGGAGTCACGGGCGGTGCGGGTGGGAAAGGGGGGCGGGTGGAGTCACGGCCGGCAGCCGCCGACGGCGTGGGGCCCCCACGGGAGACCCGTACCTGTCGCCTCGGAGTCACGGGCGGTGCGGGTGGGAAAGGGGGGCGGGTGGAGTCACGGCCGGCAGCCGCCGACGGTGTCGGGCCCCCACGGGAGACCCGTACCTGTCACCTCGGAGTCACGGGCGGTGCGGGTGGGCAAAGACGACCGGCGGAGCCACGGTCCGCAGGGGCCGATGGTGGGCCGCCCCCACGGGATACCCGTCAGCCGGGAGTCCCCGGCGGCCCGGCCGGGCAAGCCGCCCGCCGCTCACGCAACCGCACCGCATGCTCATTCGTCCGCACGTCGTACACCATCAGCTTCGGCAGACACAGCGCCAGCAACCCCACCGCCCCCACGCACAACACCCCACCGGCCCACACGGACGCCCGTACGGAGGTCCACGCGGCCATACTCCCCGCCCGCACCTGCCCGAGCTGAGGCCCGACCGAATACGACAGCAACTCGATCCCCGCGAGCCGCCCACGCAACTCGTCCGGAATGGTCTGATTCCACATCGCGGCCCGAAAGATCCCGCTGACCATGTCGAAGGCACCCCCCAGCACCAGAAAGGCCAGCACCAGCCACACGTCCCGCACCGCCCCCGCCGCCACCACCGACAGCCCCCACAACGCCGCCGCCAGCACCACCACCCGCCCATGCCGGTGCACCCGAGACGTCCACCCACTCGTCAGCGTCACCAGCAACGCCCCCGCCGGCAACGCCGCGTACATCAGCCCGAGCGACCACTCCGCGTCCAACTCGTCCGCGAGGAACGGCAGCAGAGCCAGCGGCATCGCCAGAAACATCGCGGCGAGATCGACGGCGTACGTACCGAGCAGCTCCTTACGGCTCCACGCGTACCGCGCCCCCTCCGCGATGGACCGCAACGACGGCTTCGCGGCCTCGTGCGAGGCGGGGGAGGGGGCGAGCCCCACGGCCAGCGCGACCGACACCACGAAGGTCGCGAGGTCCGCCGCGTACGCCCAGCCGAGCCCCGCGTACGCCACGACGACGCCGGCCAGGGCCGGTGCCGCCACCCCGCCCACCGTCCAGCGCAGCGAGTTGAGCGAGGCGGCGGCCGCCAGATGCTCGTGCGGGACGATACGGGGCGTGATCGAGTCCAGGGCCGGCCGCTGGACCGCGACCAGCGCGGAGGACAGGGCGGCGACCAGGTACAACGGCCAGACCAGCGGCTCCGGCAGCAACGCGTTCACCAGCAGCCCCGCGCACAGCACCCCCTGCCCGACCTCGCTCCACAAGATCAGCGCCCGCTTGTCGAGCGCGTCCGCGAGGGCCCCGCCGTACAGCCCGAACACGACCAGCGGCACGAGTTCGACGGCCCCGATCGCCCCGACCGCGACGACCGACCCCGTCAGCTCCTTCATCTGCACGGGCAGCGCCACGAACGTCAGAAAACTCCCGAAGTTCGTGATCAGCCCCGCCAGCCACAACCGCCGAAAGTCCACGGACGCCCGCCAGGGCGCGAGATCGGGCAGCAGCGCGAGCAGCCGAGAGGACGATCCGGGCGCCGACACGGCGGCCGGCGCGGGAGCGGAAGAGGAGTCATCGCGAGAAGCCACGACCGCCCATGCTCAGCCGCGCCCGACTCCCCGGGCAACCGCTTTTCCAGGAGGCGGGCGGGGGAGCCCCGCCGCAACCCACCACTCGTGACCCGCTGTTCACCCCGAATTAGCCCGAGCCGGGCACTCAGGTCGCGTCAGGAACGCGGCCCCCACGCCGCACCGGCTCGAGCCGCAGCCGGCACCCCCACCCCTGGAGCCCTTGTGACCCTCGTGACCTCCACGCCCGAGATCGAGACCAGTACCCCCTTCCGTGCCGGCCGCGAGGGCTACGCCAGCTTCCGGATCCCGGCGGTCGTCGCCACCCGCTACGGAGACCTGCTCGCCTTCTGCGAGGGAAGGGTCGGCGGACGGGAGGACTTCGGCAACATCGACATCGTGGTGAAGCGGTCGACGGACGGCGGCCGCACCTGGGGCCCGCTCCAGGTCGCGGCCAAGAACGGCGACGCCCTCGCGGGCAACCCCGCCCCCGTCGTCCTCGACACCGGCCGGCTCCTGCTGGTCCACGTCCGCAACGCCGCCCTCGCCACCGAGGACGCCATCCGGCGGGGCGCGGTGAGCGCGGCGGACGGGCGACGCGTGTGGGTGCAGCACAGCGACGACGAGGGGGCGACGTGGTCGAGCCCCGGGGAGATCACAGAACAGACCAAGCGGCCCGAGTGGCGGTGGTACGCCACCACGCCCGGCCACGCGCTCCAGCTCTCCACCGGCCGGGTCGTCGTCCCCGCCAACCACTCGCTCCCGCCCGCCGGCACGGACAACGGCACGGAGGGCAAGTACAACGGCGGGCACTGCCTGCTCAGCGACGACCGGGGCGCCACCTGGCGCATCGGGTACGTCGACGACAACACCGACGGCTACATCAACGTCAACGAGACCACCGCCACCGAACTCCCCGACGGCCGCGTCTACTTCAATACCCGCAACGACTCCCCGGCCCCCGGCACCCGCGCCGACGCGTACTCGCGGGACGGCGGTGAGACCCTCGTCAAACCCTTCCGGCCGCAGGCGGGCGTCGTCGGACCGGTCGTCGAGGGCAGCGTCCTCCAGCTCCGCGACCCCGACCTGCTCCTCTACTCCGGCCCGGCCGACCCCGGCTTCCGCGCCCTGATGACCGTCCGCGCCAGCACCGACCACGGCGTCACCTGGCGTCCCGTACACACCGTCGACGGTCTGCCCGCCGCGTACTCCGATCTCGTCCGCGTCGACGAGGACACCGTCGGACTGCTCTACGAGACGGGCGACTTCAGCGCGTACGAGACGATCACGTTCCGCCGCATCCCCCTCGCGGGCCTCGCCTGAGCCGCTCCGCTGCCCGTGACCGCATCCTGACCGCCACCCGCGACGGGAGCGCACGTAAAGTCGGCCCATGACCTCTACTGACAGTGCACAGCAGCCCACCGAGCAGGCCGCCGGGGCTTCCGCGAAGGCCCCGGCCAAGGACCCCTGGGACCTGCCGGACGTGTCGGGGCTCGTCGTCGGCGTGCTCGGCGGCACCGGGCCGCAGGGCAAGGGCCTCGCCTACCGTCTCGCCAAGGCCGGCCAGAAGGTGATCATCGGTTCGCGGGCCGCCGACCGTGCGCAGGGCGTCGCCGAGGAACTCGGACACGGCGTCGAGGGCGCCGACAACGCCGAGACCGCCCGCCGCAGCGACATCGTGATCGTCGCGGTGCCGTGGGACGGGCACGCCAAGACCCTCGAATCGCTGCGTGAGGAACTGGCCGGCAAGCTCGTCGTCGACTGCGTCAACCCGCTCGGCTTCGACAAGAAGGGCGCCTACGCGCTGAAGCCGGAGGAGGGCAGCGCCGCCGAGCAGGCCGCCGCCCTGCTGCCGGACTCGCGGGTCACCGCCGCCTTCCACCACCTCTCCGCCGTCCTCCTCGAAGACCCGGACATCGAGGAGATCGACACGGATGTGATGGTCCTCGGCGAGGTGCGGGCCGACGTCGAGATCGTGCAGGCGCTGGCGGGCCGTATCCCCGGGATGCGCGGCATCTTCGCCGGTCGGCTCCGCAACGCCCACCAGGTCGAGGCCCTCGTCGCCAACCTGATCTCCGTGAACCGCCGCTACAAGGCCCACGCGGGACTCCGCCTGACCGACGTGTAGCCGACGCACGCGGGCCCTCGGGCATGGGGGACACTGGACGCCGTACCACCCCGTCCAGCCGCGCCCCAGGAGCCGACCCCCATGCCCCGCCTCGCCGTGTACGCCCTCGCCGTCTGCCTCCTCGCGGTCACCGCCGCCGTGGTCTCCTTCGCCCGGGGCAGCTGGCTGGGTGTGGTGTGGGTGCTGATGGCGGGCCTGTCGTCCAACATGACCTGGTACTACCTGCGCAAGGCGAAGGCCGAGCGGTCCGTCACATGCCGGTGAGGCAGATGTCGCTGTCCTCGCGCCAGAAGCGGTAGAGCCAGTAGCCACAGTCGGACAGCTGGTCCTCGATGCCCAGGCCCCGCATGAACGCGTCGATCACGTCCCAGAACACACCGTTCACCGCCGGGATCCACAGGACCGCGAAGACGAGCAGCAGCCCGAAGGGCGCGAGCGGCTCCACCTGACGGCGGATCTTGTACGACAGCCAGGGCTCGATGACGCCGTAGCCGTCCAGGCCGGGCACCGGCAGGAAGTTCAGGATCGCCGCCGTGACCTGGAGCATCGCGAGGAAGGCGAGCGCGAAGAGGAACGCCGCCGGCACGCCGTCCGTGACGCCCAGCCAGAAGGGCGCCGTGCAGACCGCCGCGAACAGGACGTTCGTCAGGGGGCCGGCCGCCGAGATCAGGCTGTGCTTCCAGCGGCCCTGGATACGGCCGCGCTCGATGAACACCGCGCCGCCGGGCAGACCGATACCGCCCATGATCACGAAGACGACGGGCAGCACGATGCTGAGCAGGGCGTGCGTGTACTTCAGGGGGTTGAGGGTGAGATAGCCCTTGGCGCCGATCGAGATGTCACCGCTGTGCAGGGCGGTGCGCGCGTGGGCGTACTCGTGCAGACACAGCGAGACGATCCACGCCGAGGTCACGAACAGGAAGACGGCCAGACCGGGCTGCTCGGCGAACCCGGTCCACGTGGCCCATCCGGTGACCGCCATGACGGCCACGATCCCCACGAAGACGGGGCTGATCCTCCGGTCGCTCCGGCGGGACGCGGCGGTGGTCATGGGACTCCTAGCTGTTTCGATCACTCGTACGGACTGCCCGACGGTACCGGGCACACGGCGAAAACGTCTCGCGATCGCCTCCTGGTTCCTAGGAAGGTGGGAGGACGCCCGGTCGACGGTCGTACGAAGCGTCCGACTCGATGTACCGGCCACACGCCACCCGCCGCCTACGGAGACAATGGACCCCGTGCGCTATCGCATCCTCGGCACCACTCAGGCCCTGCACGCCGACGGCACCCCCGCCCCCGTCGGGGGCCCCCGGCTGCGCGCCCTGCTGACCGTGCTCGCGCTGCGGCCGGGGCGTACGGTGCCCGCGGCCGCGCTCGTCGACGAGGTGTGGGCCGACGATCCACCGGCCGACGCGCACGCCGCGCTCCAGGCGCTGGTCGGCCGGCTGCGCAGGGCGCTGGGCGCGGACGCGGTCGAATCGCTCCACGGCGGTTACCGCCTCAGCGTCGCACCGGACGACGTCGACCTGCACCGCTTCGAACGCCTCGCGGACGAGGGCGCCCGCGCCCTCGCCGACGGCGATCCCGCCAAGGCCGCCGCCGTCCTCGACGACGCCCTCGCGCTCTGGCAGGACCCGCCGCTGGCCGACCTCCCCGACCGCACGGCCGAGGCCGCCCGCTGGGAGACCCGCCGCCTCGACGCCCACCGCACCCGCCTCGCCGCCGCGCTCTCCCTGGGCCGCCCCGAAGCCGCCCTCCCCGACCTCACAGCCCTCTGCGACACCCACCCCCTCGACGAAGCCCTCCAGTCCCTCCGCCTGCGAGCCCTGCGGGACACCGGCCGCTCCGCCGAGGCCCTGGCCGCGTACGAGGAGGTGCGCCGCCTCCTGTCGGACCGCCTGGGCACGAGCCCGGGCCCGACCCTGCGCGAACTCCACGAGGACTTACTGCGATCGGACGGGCCCGCGCCCCGCACGGGGCGCGGGGAACCGCGCGAGAACCCCCACCCCACCCGCCTTCCGGGCAACCTCCGAGCCCGCCTCACCTCGTTCGTCGGCCGGGACACCGACATCGACGCCATCCGCCACGACCTCACCACCACGCGCCTCGTCACCCTCCTCGGCCCCGGCGGCGCGGGCAAGACCCGCCTCTCCCAGGAGGCGGGAGAGGCAGTCGCCCAGGCCATGCCGGACGGCGTCTGGCTCGCCGAACTCGCCCCCGTCGACGACCCCGCGACCGTCCCGGAGGCCGTGCTCACCGCCCTAGGCGCCCGCGAGACCGTCCTGCGCGGCGCCGGCGCCGAGGAGATGCGCGTCGTGGCCGACCGCCAGGACGACCCCCTCGCCCGCCTCACCGAACACTGCGCCAGACGCCGCATGCTGCTGATCCTCGACAACTGCGAACACGTCGTGGACGCCGCAGCCCACCTCGTCGAGCAGCTCCTCCAACGCTGCCCGGCGCTGACCGTACTGGCCACCAGCCGCGAACCTCTCGGCGTACCGGGGGAGTTGGTACGCCCCGTGGAACCGCTGACGGAGCCCCACGCGCTGCGCCTGCTCGCCGACCGGGGAGCCGCCGCCCGGCCCGGATTCACCCTCGCCGCCGACCCGGAGGCCGCCGCCGAGATCTGCCGCCGCCTCGACGGCCTCCCACTCGCCATCGAACTGGCGGCGGCCCGGCTGCGCGTGCTGACGCCCCGCCAGATAGCCGACCGCCTCGACGACCGCTTCCGGCTGCTCACCTCCGGCAGCCGCACCGTCCTGCCCCGACAGCAGACCCTGCGCGCGGTGGTCGACTGGTCCTGGGAACTCCTCGACGAGGACGAACGGGACGTGCTGCGCCGACTGTCGGTCTTCGCCGGCGGCTGCGACCTGGCCGCCGCCGAGGCCGTCTGCGGTCCCGCCGCGCTGGAGGCGCTCGGCTCCCTCGTCGACAAGTCCCTCGTGGTCGCGGCCCCCACGGCGAACGGCGAGATGCGCTACCGGCTCCTGGAGACCGTCGCCGAGTACGCCGGCGAACGCCTCGACGAGACGGGAACCCGTTCCGCCGCCGAACGCGCCCACCGCACCTACTACCGCGAACTCGCCCGCACCACCGACCCGTTGCTCCGAGGCCCCGGCCAGCGCCGGGCGAACGAACTGCTGGAGCTGGAGTACGAGAACCTGCGCACCGCCCTGCGTCACGCCGTCGCCGAAGGGGACGAGCAGGAGGCCCTGTATCTGACACTGTCGCTGGCCTGGTACTGGCAGATGCGGGACCTGAAGACCGAGGCCCGGCACTGGGCCACCCAGGTCATGGCGCTCGGCCCGAATCCGTTCACCCCACCGGCGCGCCCCGTACCCGACGTACGCGAGGGCCTCATCGACAGCCCGCCGCCGATGCGCCCGGAGGTGCTCGACGAGGCCCGGCGCGCGCTCCACCTCGTCCATCTCGCCTGCATGGACATGGAGATCTCCGCCTGGGAGACCCCCGAGGGCCAGGAGAAGCTCCAGGTCATCCGTGACACCTACCGCCCCGGCCAGCCACAGACCTGCCGCTTCCCGGTCGTCATGTGGTTCTACGCCGTCCTGCTCTCCGGCGACATGGAGCGCCTGCGGGAGATCCTCGACGCCGGCATCGCGACCGCCCGCGACCTCGGCTGCACGTGGGAGCTGGCCCAGGCCCTGCACATGCGGGCCAACATCCTCGCCAACCGCAGCGACTGGTCCGGCGACGCCACCCGTGACGCCGACGAGGCGCTGAAGATCTGCGAGGGGCTCGGGGACGCGTGGGGGGCCGCCGAGGCGCTCTCGGCGCGCGCCATGAGCCTGGAGCGCACGGGCCGGTTCGACCTCGCCGCGGCCGACTACCGGCGGGCCATCGCCTACGCCGAACGGATCGGCACGAACGCCCACTCGGGCGTCCTCGGGGTCCGGCTCGGCAACGTGCTCCTGGAATGCGGCGAGGCCGAACTCGGCGAGAAGATGCTGCTCGACGTGCTGGCGCGGCACGACACCCCCAAGGAGGCGTTGCCCGCTGCCCGCCTCTACCTCACCATCTGGTGCGGCCGCACCGGACGCCTGGACGAGGCATGGCGGCACATCACGCGACTGCGCGAGGAGTTCGAGGCCGTCGACTTCGTGCTCTTCGCCGGCTTCGTCCTCGGCCTGGAGGCCTGGCTGATGACGATGTCCGGACGCCACGCCGAAGCGCGAGAACGCGTCCGGCAGGCGTTCGAGCAGGCCATGGACCCGCTGGCCCTGACGATCACACCCCAACTGCCCGCCTCCCACCTCGTGACCGCCTCCGTCGCCGTCGCGGGCATGGACGGCGGAGCCCGCGCCCGCGACGCGGCCCGGCTCCTCGGTGCCTCCGACGCGCGGCTGCCGCCCGGCCACTACGCAAGCCCGCTGGAGGCCGAGGGCCGCGCCCACGCCGAGACCGAGATCCGGGCCAGGCTCGGCGACGAGGCGTACGAGGCCGCGTACGCCGAGGGCGCCGGCCTCACCCTGGAGGAAGCGGGCGCCCTGATCTGACGTGCGTCAGCTTGACGTGTGTCAGCTCTTCGTACGGAACTTGTGGATCGCGATCGGCGCCATGACCGCCGTCAGCACCACGGACCAGCCGAGCGTGACCAGGACGTCGTCGGCGACGGGCCCGCCCGTCATCAGGCCGCGTGCCGCGTCCGCGAGGGAGGACAGCGGGTTGTAGTCGGTGAAGCCCTGCAGCCAGCCCGGCATCGACTGCGTCGGCGCGAAGATCGACGAGCCGAACTGCAGCGGGAACAGCACCAGGAAGCCCATCGCCTGCACGGACTGCGCGTTCTTCAGGGTCACGCCCAGCACCAGGAAGATCCACATCAGGGACGCGCCGAAGACGACGGCCAGACCCACCGCGGCGAGCAGCCCCGGCCAGCTGACGATGTCGAAGCCGATGAGGACGGCGACGGTCAGCAGGATGGTCGTGGCGAGCAGCATCCGCAGCAGCTCGACCGCGATCTTCGCGAGCAGCACCGAGGACCGGCCGATCGGCAGCGACCGGAAGCGGTCCATGACGCCTTTCTGGAAGTCCTCGTTGAAACCCGTGCCGACGCCCATGGCGACGTTCAGGCCCAGCATCGCCATCAGCCCCGGGATCACGTACTGCACATACCGCTCCTGGCCGCCGCCCAGGGCCTGCCCGATGGAGCCGCCGAAGACGTACACGAACAGCAGCGCGAACACGATCGGCATGAGGACCGCGTCGAAGATCGACTGCGGGTCGTTGCGGATCCACAGCAGATTGCGGCGCAGTAGCGCGCCGGTGTGCCGGGCATGGGCACGCGGCCCGATACGGCCGTCGGAGTCGCCGGTGCGGGGCATGGTCACGGTGCTCATACGGCGGCCTTCTCGTAGGCGGGGGACGGGGCCGGGTCCTGCGGCGCACTGGCCTTGTGGCCGGTGAGCGACAGGAACACCTCGTCCAGGCTGGGCAGTTCGGTGCTGATCGAGGCGAGGGTGACGCCGCGCGCGGTGATCGCGCCGACGACCGCGGTGAGCTGCTCGTCGCTGAGGATCGGCACGAGCAGGGTGCCGGTCTCGGGGTCCACGGTGGTGGTGGCGAGCCCGGTGATGCCGAGGTCGTCGAGGTCGTCGGCGAGCGGACGCAGATGGACCGGATCGGCCGTGCGGACGCGGAGCGTACGCCCGCCGACCTGGGCCTTCAGCTCCTCGATCCGGCCGCCCGCGATGACCTTCCCACGGTCGATCACGGTCAGCTCGGAGGCCAGCTGCTCGGCCTCCTCCATGTACTGGGTGGTCAGCAGAACGGTCACGCCGTCGCCGACCATCCGTTTCACCTCGGCCCACACCTCGTTGCGGGTGTGCGGGTCCAGGCCGGTCGTGGGCTCGTCCAGGTACAGCACGGCCGGGCTGCCGATCATGGACGCGGCGAGGTCGAGCCGCCGGCGCATACCGCCGGAGTACGTCGCCGCCGGGCGCCCGGCGGCCTCGGTCAGCGAGAACCGTTCCAGCAGACCGGTCGCGCGGCTCCTCGCCTCCTTGCGGGGCAGGTCGAGCAGCCGGCCGATCATGTACAGGTTCTCGAAGCCGGACAGCTTCTCGTCCACCGAGGCGTACTGCCCGGTCAGGCCGATCACCCGGCGCAGCTGGCGGGGCTGGCGTACGACGTCGTAGCCGGCCACGGTCGCGTGGCCCGAGTCGGGCGCGACGAGCGTCGACAGACACCGCACGAGCGTCGTCTTGCCCGCGCCGTTCGGGCCGAGCACGCCCATCACGGTGCCCTCGCGCACATCCAGATCGACACCGTCCAGCGCCCTGGTCTCGCCGTAGTGCTTGACCAGCCCCCGTACGGTGACAGCGCCCTTCGCGCCGCTGGCTTCCTTGTCGATTCGTGTCATGCGGACGACGGTGCCAGGAGCCACCGACAAACCACCGACAGCGCACCTACACGTCCGACAGCGCACCGACACGCGTCACAGCTCGCCCCAGAAAGACGAAAAGCGCGGGGCGCAGCCCCTGCTTTTCAGGGGCGCGGGGAACTGCGCGAGCAACCACACACCACCCGCACCCGCAAACCCACCGGACCCCCGAGCTCCCCCGCGCCCGCCGAAGGCAAGCCGCAGCCCGCCGACGGGGGAAGATCGGCGGGCTGCTGTGTGGTACCGCAGTGGCTCAACTGGCCCTCAGGGCCCTAGTGGACGGAGTGCTCCTCCAGCGGGAACGTTCCGCCGACGACGTCCTCCGCGAACGCCTTCGCCGCGTCACCCATGACCGTACGGAGGTCCGCGTACTTCTTGACGAACTTCGGCACGCGACCCCCGGTCAGGCCCAGCATGTCGGTCCAGACGAGAACCTGCGCGTCGGTGTCCGGGCCCGCACCGATCCCGACCGTCGGGATGTGCAGCACCCGTGTGACCTCCGCCGCCAGCTCCGCCGGAACCAGCTCCAGGACGACCGCGAACGCGCCCGCGTCCTGGACGGCCTTGGCGTCGCGCAGCAGCTGCTGGGCGGCCTCCTCGCCCCGGCCCTGCACGCGGTAGCCCATCGCGTTGACGGACTGCGGGGTGAGGCCGATGTGGGCCATCACGGGGATGCCGGACTCGACCAGCAGCCGGATCTGCTCGTGCGACCGTTCGCCGCCCTCCAGCTTCACCGCGCCGACCCCGGCCTCCTTGATCAGCCGGGTGGCCGAGCGCAGCGCCTGCACCGGGCCCTCCTGGTAGGAGCCGAACGGCAGGTCGCCGACGATCAGGGCGCGGCTGGTGCCCCGTACGACCGCCGCCGACAGCATGGTCATCTCGTCGAGGGTGACGGGCACGGTCGACTCGTACCCCAGGTGGCAGTTGCCCGCCGAGTCGCCGACGAGTATGACCGGGATGCCGGCCTCGTCGAAGACGGACGCCGTCATCGCGTCGTACGCGGTGAGCATGGGCCACTTCTCGCCGCGCTCCTTGGCGAGGGCGATGTCCCGGACGGTGATACGGCGCGTGCCCTTGCCCCCGTACAGCGCCTTGCTGCCGTCGGAGGGCTTCGTCTGGGCAGCCGAAAGCTGTGTCATGGCTACAGCTCCTTCATGTCATCTCGAGGCACCCTTACGGCGTCCCCGGACCACATCCATGGTGGCACCTCGCGGCAGAGAGGGCTAGGGCAGGGCCGTGTGACTGTCCCGGGCAGGGGGCGCCGGGGGACGTTGCCACAGCCCGCGGCACGTAAGACCTGGGTAAAAAGATTTCGATACGAGACGGTCCCGTATCGGAATGGCGCTACGCTCGATCGCATGACTACCGCAGTCCCTGATCCCCGGATTCCGGCGGCGGTGCACCGGCGCCGCTGGCTGATCCTCGGTGTGCTGATGCTGAGCCTGCTGATCGTGGTGCTCGACAACTCGATCCTCAACGTCGCCATCAAGACGATCTCCACCCCGGAGCCGATCGGCCTCGGCGCCACCCAGAGCGAGCTGGAGTGGGCGATCAACGCCTACACGCTCGTCTTCGCCGGGCTGCTGTTCTCCGCGGGCATCCTCGGCGACCGCCTCGGACGCAAGAAGGTGCTGCTCGGCGGTCTCGTCGTCTTCGGCGTCGGCTCGGCCCTGGCCGCCATGTCGGGCTCACCGGCCGAGCTGATCGTCTTCCGCGCGGTCATGGGCTTCGGCGCCGCCTTCGTGATGCCCGCCACCCTCGCCGTCCTGATGAACGTCTTCGAGCGCGACGAGCAGCCGAAGGCCATCGGCATCTGGGCCGGCGGTGTCGGCCTCGCCATCGTCATCGGCCCGATCACCGGCGGCCTTCTCCTGGACCACTTCTGGTGGGGCTCGGTCTTCCTGGTCAACGTGCCGATCGTGATCCTCGCGCTGGGCCTGATGATCTGGCTGGTGCCCGACTCGCGCGACCCGAACCCCGGCCGCATCGACCCCGTCGGCGTCCTGCTCTCCGTCGTCGGCCTCGTCTTGCTCGTCTACGGCATCATCCGGGGCGGTCAGCTCGCCGACTTCACCGACGCCACGGTCCTCGGCACGATCGCGGCAGGGTTCGCGGTCCTCGCCGCCTTCGTGGTGTTCGAGAAGCGCAGCGACCACCCGTCCATCGACATCTCGTTCTTCCGGAACAAGGTCTTCTCGGCCTCCATCGGCGTCATCGGCCTGGTCTTCTTCGCGCTGATGGGCGTGACCTTCTTCTCCGTCTTCTACACCCAGACCGTGCGCGGCTACTCACCGCTGCAGACCGGCCTGTTGATGCTGCCGCTGGCCGTCGCGCAGCTCGTCTTCGCGCCGCGCGCCCGCCTCGTCGTGGACCGCTTCGGCAACAGCGCGGTGTGTACGGCGGGCATGGTCCTGATCGCCGGGATGCTGGCCGCGTTCGCCGTGCTGGACGCGGACACGCCGATCTGGATCCTCGAAGTGATCTTCTTCTTCATGGGGTTGGGCATGGCGCACGTCATGACCCCGCTGAGCGTCGTCATCATGCAGGCGCTGCCCCGGGAGAAGGCCGGCTCGGCGTCCGCGCTCAGCAACACCTTCCGCCAGGTCGGCGGCGCCCTCGGCATCGCCGTCCTCGGCTCCGTGCTGTCCACCGCCTACCGGGGCGGCATCGAGGACGAGTTGCCCGCCGGCGCCCCGCACGCCGCCGCCGAGTCCATCGAGGCCACGCTCGGCCTCGCGGCCCGCCTCGGTGACCGGGGCGAGGCCCTGGTCGGCCCTGCCCACGACGCCTTCCTGCACGCCATGCACGTGACCGCGCTGTGCGGGGCCGGCGTCGCCCTGGTCGGCGCGGTGGCCATGGCGGTGTTCCTGCCGGGACGCCCGAAGAGCGGCCAAGAGGGAGAGGAGGAGGCGGAGTTGGTGAGCACCGACACTGACAGGACAATGGGGCCGGCCTGACGGCACCGAGGGCCGGTCCCATGACACCGAGGTCCGGGTACGACACAGAGACGGAGTCGATTGTGAGCCTCGCCGAGAGCCACGCCGGAGACGGGCGGGTCCGGGACGGGAGCCCCGTACGGGGGCGGCCCCGGAGCGAGGCCGTGGAGCGTTCCATCATCGAGGGCGTGATGCGGCTCCTCGAAGAGGGCGTGCCGCTCGCGGAGTTGTCCATCGAACGGGTGGCCCGCACCGCCGGCGTCGGCAAGGCGACCATCTACCGCCGCTGGAGCGGCAAGGAGGAACTCTTCGTCGACGTACTGCGGGCCGCCGAACCCCCGGATCCGGTACTGCCCGGCACCTCGATGCGCGACGACCTGGTCGTCTTCCTGGAGTCGGCGCGCCAACGCGGGCTGCTCAACCGCCCGTCGGCGATCCTGCACAACGTCATCGCCCAGATGAAGCGCAGCCCGAGGATCTGGGACGCCTACCACACGGACGTCGTCGACCCCCGCCGCCGGGCCCTGGTCGAGGTGCTGCGCCGGGGGCAGGAGACCGGCGAACTCCGCGCCGACGTGGACATCGACCTCGCCGCGGATCTGGTCGTCGGCCCCATGCTCGTCCGCACGGTACTGAGCCCGGACGCCGAACTTCCCGAGGGCCTCGCGGTGACCATCGTCGACGCGATGCTCGAAGGACTTCGTCCTCCTGCGAAGTGAGCCACCGTGTTCGCGTCCCTGCGAGGTGGGTCACAGTGAATGTGCGCGTTTCGTTACAGAGCGCGTGGCCCGTCCGGCGGTTCGGAACTCCGAACAGCGGGTTGTTCGTCCTCGTGCCCGTACGGCCGCCATGTGGCGGCGGGAACGACGGCGATCATCCCCTAGGGTCTTAAGGCGCGGGGGGACGAAGTGCACGGCAGGTTGTGAGGCGACGGTATGGCGCAGGCGTACATGACGGAGGCGGGCGGCGGTACGGGCCAGGGCCGCGAACAATCCCGGTTCCGGCGCCTGCTCGGACGCCTCTTCGACGGCTGGAGAGGGGACCGGCGGATCTGGCGGCGGGGCATCGTCCTCGCGGTCCTCGCGGTCCTCGTCGCGCTGGTGATGGTGCTGCACGCCCAGGTCCCGAACGCGGTCGGCAACCTCGGCAGCCTGACCGAGACGTTCCTGCCCTGGCTGGGCGTCGCGATCCCGCTGCTGCTGATCCTCGCGCTGGTGCGCAAGTCGGCGACCGCGCTGATCGCGCTCCTGCTGCCCACGATCGTCTGGCTGAACATCTTCGGCGGACTCGTCACCAGCAAGGCCGGCAGCGGCGGTGACTTCACCGTCGTCACCCACAACGTCAACGCGGACAACGCCGACCCCTCCGGCACGGCCCGCGACGTCGCCGCGTCCGGCGCGGACGTGGTGGCGTTGGAGGAGCTGACCGAGGCCGCGGTGCCGGTGTACGAGAAGGCGCTGGCGGCGACGTACAGGTACCACCAGGTCGTCGGCACCGTCGGCCTGTGGAGCAAGTACCGGATGAGCGACACCGAGCCCGTCGACATCAAGCTCGGCTGGGAGCGCGCGATGCGCTCGACGGTGGCGACGCCCGACGGGCCGGTCGCCGTGTACGTCGCCCATCTGCCCTCGGTGCGGGTGAAGTTGGAGGCCGGGTTCACCGCGCGGCAGCGCGACAAGAGCGCGAACGCGCTGGGTGAGGCCATCGCCGACGAGCCGATCGAGCGGGTCGCCCTCCTCGGCGACCTCAACGGCACCATGAACGACCGAGCCCTCAACGCCGTCACCGCCCAGATGCGTTCCACACAGGGCGCGGCGGGCAGCGGGTTCGGCTTCAGCTGGCCCGCGTCGTTCCCGATGGCGCGCATCGACCAGATCATGGTCCGGGGCATGGAGCCGACGGCGTCGTGGACGCTCCCGCAGACGAGCAGCGACCACCTGCCGGTGGCGGCCCGGGTGACGATCGACACGTCGGGTAGCTGACGGCGCAGGTGGGACGGTCGCGAGTGGTGGGGGAATAGGTCCCCGGTTCGAGTTTGTTCCGTAGTTGAACATACGATGGAACGGAACCGATTCCCTTCTTTCCCCCTGCCCTTCGCACCCTTTGAAAGGTCTCTTCGCCATGCCCTTGGCCCTGCTCGCTCTCGCCGTAGGAGCCTTCGGAATCGGCACGACCGAGTTCGTCATCATGGGTCTGCTGCCCGAGGTCGCGGCCGACCTCGGCATCTCGATCCCCGCCGCCGGCCATCTGGTCTCGGCGTACGCGCTGGGCGTCGTGATCGGCGCCCCGCTGCTCGCCGCGGTCACGGCCCGCATGCCCCGCCGCAAGGTCCTGATCGGGCTGATGCTCCTCTTCGTCGCCGGCAACGCCCTGTCCGCCCTCGCCCCCGACGAGCACTGGCTGCTCGCCGCCCGCTTCCTCAGCGGTCTGCCGCACGGCGCCTTCTTCGGCGTCGGCGCGGTCGTCGCGACCGGCCTCGTGGCTCCGGAGCGCAAGGCCCGCTCGGTCTCGCTGATGTTCCTGGGCCTGACGATCGCCAACGTCGCCGGCGTCCCCGCCGCGACCCTCGTGGGCCAGCACTTCGGCTGGCGGATCACCTTCCTCGGCGTGAGCGCGATCGGGCTGGCCGCGATCGCCTCCCTCGCCCTCCTGCTGCCGAACGACCGGGCGGAGAACCACTCTTCCGGCCTGCGCGGCGAACTGGGCGCCCTGCGCTCCCTGCCCGTCTGGCTCGCCCTCGGCACGACCGTCGCCGGCTTCGGCGCCCTCTTCTCCGCCTACAGCTACATCACGCCGATGCTCACGGACTCCGCTGGATACGCCGAGACCAGCGTGACCATGCTGCTCGCGCTGTTCGGAGTCGGCGCGACCATCGGCAACCTGGCCGGCGGCCGTCTCGCCGACCACTCCCTCCGGGGCACCCTCTTCGGCGGCCTGGCGTCACTGATCGTCGTCCTGGCCCTGTTCCCGGTCCTCATGGCCGCGCAGTGGAGCGCCGCCCTGGCCGTCCTCCTCCTCGGCGTCGCCGCGTTCGCCACCGGCTCGCCCCTCCAGCTGATGGTCATGGAGAAGGCCGTCACCGCCCCCTCCCTCGCCTCCTCCGCCAACCAGGCCGCCTTCAACCTCGCCAACGCGGGCGGTGCCTGGATCGGCGGCCTGACCCTTGCCGCAGGCCTCGGCGCGACGGCCCCGGCGACCGCGGGAGCGGGCCTCGCGGTGATCGGCCTGGCGGTCGCGGGAGCGGCGTACGCGGTCGACACCCGCCGGACGCCCCCCACCACACCGCAGCGCGGACGCGTGGTGGCGTCCCACGTACCGGGGAAGTCGGAGAAGGCACCGGCCGCCGCCCTGGACAGCTGACCAGGGCCCGCCTCTCAGGCTCCTCAGGGGCGGGCCAGGGGCGCGGGGAACTGCGCGAGCAACTACGGACAACCCGCAGCCGCCAACGAACCGCCCCCCTCGGGCTATTGGGCGAACAAGGCGCCCAGGGGGCTCCGGCGCCTACGCCCGCTCGCGCCACCGATTAGTGATCGGCAGCCGTCGGTCCTTGCCGAAGCCCTTCGGGGAGATCTTCGTGCCCGGCGGGTACTGCCGCCGCTTGTACTCCGCGGTGTCCACCATCCGCAGAGTCCTGGACACCAGCTCCCGGTCGAACCCGGCCGCGACGATCGCGTCGGCGCCCTGGTCGCGGTCGACGTACAGCTCCAGGATCGCGTCCAGGACCGGGTAGTCCGGCAGGGAGTCCGTGTCGACCTGGCCGGGGCGGAGTTCCGCGCTCGGGGGCTTGGAGATGGAGTTCTCCGGGATCGGCGGGGTCTGGCCCCGCTCCCGCGCCGCCCGGTTGCGCCACTCCGCGAGGCGGAAGACCGACGTCTTGTACACGTCCTTGATGGGGCCGTACGCGCCCACCGAGTCGCCGTACAGCGTCGAATACCCCACCGCCAGCTCCGACTTGTTGCCGGGCGCCAGCACGATGTGGCCCTCCTGGTTGGAGATGGCCATCAACAGCGTTCCGCGCAGGCGCGACTGGAGGTTCTCCTCCGCCAGGCCCGTCAGCTCCGTCGACGACATATACGCGTCGAACATGGGGGCGATCGAGATCGTGCGGAAGTTCAGGCCCGTCCGCCGCGCCAGCTCCGCCGCGTCGCCCTTGGAGTGGTCCGAGGAGTACTTCGACGGCATGGACACGCCGTAGACGTTCCGCGCGCCCAGCGCGTCGCACGCGATCGCCGCGACGAGCGCCGAGTCGATGCCGCCGGACAGCCCGATCAGGACGGACTCGAAGCCGTTCTTCGCGGCGTACGCCCGCAGGCCGACCACCAGCGCCGAGTACACCTCCTCGTCGTCGTCGAGGCGCTCCGCGTACCCGCCGGTCAGCTCCGGCTCGTACGCGGGCAGCGGTTCCTCGGAGAGGACGAGCCGGTCGATGCGCAGCCCGTCGTCGACGACCCCGGTCACGGGTTCGGCGGCGGCCGCCGGGAGGTCCAGGTCGAGGACGACGCACCCCTCCGCGAACTGCGGCGCCCGCGCGACCACTTCACCGTGCCGGTCCACGACGATCGAGTCACCGTCGAAGACCAGCTCGTCCTGACCGCCGATCATCGCCAGGTACGCGGTCGTGCAACCGGCCTCCTGGGCGCGCTTGCGCACCAGTTCGAGCCGGGTGTCGTCCTTGTCGCGCTCGTACGGCGAGGCGTTGATGGAGAGCAGCAGCCCGGCCCCGGCGGACCGGGCGGCCGGGACACGGCCGCCGTCCTGCCAGAGGTCCTCGCAGATGGCGAGGGCGATGTCGACGCCGTGCAGCCGTACGACGGGCATGGTGTCGCCGGGCACGAAGTAGCGGAACTCGTCGAACACGCCGTAGTTGGGGAGGTGGTGCTTGGCGTAGGTGAGCGCCACCTCGCCCCGGTACAGCACCGCGCCCGCGTTGCGGGGCGCGCCCGCCGGCTGGCCGAATCTCGGCGAGGCGGACTCGGAGCGGTCGAGGTAGCCGAGGACCACCGGCAGTTCCCCGAAGCCCTCGTCGGCGAGCCGCGCGGCGAGCGCCTTCAGCGCGGAGCGGGAGGCCTCCACGAAGGACTGGCGCAGCGCCAGGTCCTCGACGGGGTACCCGGTCAGCACCATCTCGGGGAACGCCACGAGATGGGCTCCCTGCTCGGCGGAGTGCCGGGTCCAGCGGACGACCGCCTCGGCGTTCCCGGCGAGATCGCCGACCGTCGAGTCGATCTGATTCAAAGCGAGACGAAGTTGAGGCACGCGGCCAGTGTAATCGTCAAAGCGACGCAATGGGGTGTGGGCCGGCCCACGTTTGGACACCCGCGCCCAAGTCCACGGTCCCGCGTCCCGGGACCTGGGCTTGGGCGCGGGCGCCCGCACGACCGGCTAGGAGTGCTGCTCGTGCTCCTCGCCCGTCGAGGACGGGGAGCCGGACGGCGACGACGACGGGCTCGGCTCCTGCGTCGGGGCCGTGTCACCGGCCTCCCGAGGCGCGGCACCCCGCTCCTTGAGCATGCCCGTCATCAGTGAGATCTCTGACTCCTGCCCGTTGACCATGCCCTGCGCGAGCTTCTTCTCCACGCCGACCGTGCACTTGGAGACACAGCCCTCCGCCATGTGGATGCCGCCCTTGTGGTGGTCGGTCATCAGCTGGAGGTAGAAGATCTCGGCCTGCTCGCCGTTGAGCTTGCCGAGCCTGTCCATCTCGGCGTCGGTCGCCATGCCCGGCATCAGCGAACCGTCCTCGCCGGAGGCCATGTCGCCCATGCCCATCCAGGCCATCGGCTTCGACGACACCTTCGGCAGACCCCACAGGTCGAGCCAACCGATCATCATGCCGCGCTGGTTGGCCTGCGTCTGCGCGATGTCGTACGCGAGCCGCCGGACCTCCTCGTCGTCCGTGCGGTCCCGCACGATGTACGACATCTCGACGGCCTGCTGGTGATGGACGGCCATGTCCCGGGCGAACCCCGCGTCCGCGGAGTCGTTGGAGGGGGCCTTCAACCCGGACTCGTCGCCGTCGGCGACCGCGTACGTGATCGCCCCGGCCGCGACGAGCACCGCCGCGGCCCCCGAGGCGACCCAACCGATGAGCTTCATCTGTCCCACTGTGCCAGGCCGCCGTCAGGAGACGCCGTTGGTGCAGGCCGCACCCGGCTCGGGCGTCTGCTCGCCCTGGACGTACGTCTCGAAGAACTTGTCGAGGTTCGGGTCGGTCGCGCTGGTCACCGTGCGCTGGTGGCCCCACGCGCTGAGCATGATCGGGTCCTTCTGGTCCTCGACCGGGCTCATGAGCGTGTACGGGGTCTTCTTGACCTTCTCCGCGAGTGCCTTGACGTCGGCCTCGGAGGCCTTGCTGTTGTACGTCACCCAGACCGCGCCGTGCTCCAGGGAGTGCACGGCGTTCTCGTTCTTGATGGCCTTGTCGTAGACGTCGCCGTTGCAGTTCTGCCAGACCGGGTTGTGGTCGCCGCCCACCGGGGGCTCCATCGGGTACTTCACGGTCTTGGTGACGTGGTTCTGGGTGAGCTTGGTGCTCCAGGTCTTCACGCCGTCCGACCCGGTCTCCCACTTGCCCGTGGCCTTGGAGTCACTGGCCGTGCTGCTGCTGTCGTCGGACTGCGAGCGGATCAGGACCGTCCCGCCCACGGCGAGGCCGGCGACTATCAGCACGCTGGCGCCGATCGTGAGGATCCGGTTCCGACGCTCGCGGTTGCGCTCGGCACGGCGCATCGCCTCGATGCGCGCCTTGCGCTCCGCGCTGCTGTTGGTCTTGGCGGCCATGGGGTGCGTCCTTAGTGGGGGATGGGTCGGATGGGGCGATCGGCTCAGCTGATCGTAATGTGAAAAGACGAGTAATTTGCAGGGCGGCCCCAGGATTGGCCGGGGAACCGCGCTCCCACGGGTCCGCGCGGGCTCTCGCAGATAATTCGAAGCGGAGATGCGCATTATCTACGCTGCGAGTATGCGGCTGTTGCGCTCCACCGACCTCGCCCTGCGCGTCCTGATGCGGCTGGCCGTGGCGGGTGATTCCAACCCTACGACTCGTGACGTGGCGGCGGACATGGAAGTGCCGTACACGCACGCCGCGAAGGTCGTGGCCGGGCTCCAGCACATGGGACTGGTGGCCGCCCGGAGTGGCCGGGGCGGCGGCCCCGCGCTCACCGACGCGGGCCGCGAGGCGTCCGTCGGCCATGTCGTCCGCAGCTTCGAGGGCGACGGCGACGTCGTCGACTGTGAGGGCGGCGCCGCCCCCTGCCCCCTCAGCCCCGCCTGCCGCCTGCGCGGCGCCCTGCGCCGCGCCCAGGAGGCCTTCTACGCCTCCCTGGACCCCATGACGGTGGGGGGCATGGTCACCGCCCCCACGGGCCCGCTGCTGCTGGGGATCACGAGGGCGCCGTAGGCGACGCAGCCGGCGACTGCGCGCGGGGCGTGGGCGGCACCGTGGGCAAACCGCTGCCGGGGCTGTCCAAGGCGCCGTGGACCCGACCGCCGCCGGTACGTGTCGGCGCTCGTCGATGTGGGGCAGCGTGGCCCGGTGTCGTCGGCGTGTGCCGGGACGCACACGGCCCCGATGCATCTGAGATGCAAATTAACGGATCGAGATCGAGCCGAGGCAGGTCGGCCATTACGGATGCGCGGCCGAGCAGGCAAGATGGGCGTCAGAGCGGTTGAGCGGTGGAGTGGCGGACCGACGTGGTGGTTGAGCGGCGGCGCGAGCGGTACACCTGCCGTATGCCGGGCGTTCGGCTGGACGTCGGTTTGCCGATCAAGGTGCGCAACGCGCGTGAAATGGTGTTGTGGTGGGATGCTCAGGTGCCCGACCGCCTCCCGTCGCTCGGGAGCAGGCGGCCTGACCAGCAAGGAATGGGTGGAAGCGGAAGATGGACAAGCAGCAGGAGTTCGTGCTCCGTACGTTGGAGGAGCGCGACATCCGTTTCGTACGCCTGTGGTTCACGGATGTGCTGGGCTTCCTGAAGTCCGTGGCCGTGGCCCCCGCCGAGCTGGAACAGGCGTTTGACGAGGGCATCGGCTTCGACGGCTCGGCCATCGAGGGCTTCGCCCGGGTGTACGAGTCCGACATGATCGCCAAGCCGGACCCGTCGACCTTCCAGGTCCTGCCGTGGCGCGCGGAGGCCCCCGGCACCGCCCGGATGTTCTGCGACATCCTCATGCCGGACGGCTCCCCGTCCTTCGCGGACCCGAGGTATGTGCTGAAGCGGGCCCTGGCCAAGACCTCCGACCTGGGCTTCACCTTCTACACGCACCCCGAGATCGAGTTCTTCCTGCTGAAGGACAAGCCGACGGACGGCTCCCGCCCGACCCCGGCCGACAACTCGGGCTACTTCGACCACACCCCCCAGAACGTCGGCATGGACTTCCGCCGCCAGGCGATCACCATGCTGGAGTCCATGGGCATCTCGGTCGAGTTCTCCCACCACGAGGGCGCGCCGGGGCAGCAGGAGATCGACCTCCGCTACGCCGACGCGCTCTCCACCGCCGACAACATCATGACGTTCCGCCTGGTCATGAAGCAGGTGGCGCTGGAGCAGGGCGTCCAGGCGACGTTCATGCCGAAGCCGTTCAGCGAGCACCCCGGCTCGGGCATGCACACGCACCTCTCCCTCTTCGAGGGCGACCGGAACGCGTTCTACGAGTCGGGCGCCGAGTACCAGCTCTCCAAGGTCGGCCGCTCCTTCATCGCGGGCCTGCTGAAGCACGCGGCGGAGATCGCCGCCGTGACGAACCAGTGGGTCAACTCCTACAAGCGCATCTGGGGCGGCTCCGAGCGCACGGCGGGCGCCGGCGGCGAGGCCCCCTCGTACATCTGCTGGGGCCACAACAACCGCTCGGCCCTCGTCCGCGTCCCGATGTACAAGCCCGGCAAGACGGGCTCGGCGCGGGTCGAGGTCCGCTCGCTGGACTCCGGCGCGAACCCCTACCTCGCCTACGCCATGCTCCTGGCCGCCGGCCTCAAGGGCATCGAGGAGGGCTACGAACTCCCGCCGGGCGCCGAGGACGACGTCTGGGCCCTCTCCGACGCGGAACGCCGCGCCATGGGCATCGAGCCCCTGCCCCAGAACCTGGGCGAGGCGCTGACCCTGATGGAACGCAGCGACCTCGTCGCCGAGACCCTCGGCGAGCACGTCTTCGACTTCTTCCTGCGCAACAAGAAGCAGGAGTGGGAGGAGTACCGCAGCGAGGTCACCGCGTTCGAACTGCGGAAGAACCTGCCGGTGCTGTAGGCGCGGGTCAGGGCGGGTTCCCGCTGTGACAACGCGTGGGGCCGACGGCCATGGGCCGTCGGCCCCACGATGTTCCACTGCCCTGGGCCGTCCCTGGGCCGTGCGGCCCCGAAACGGTGCCCTCATACAGGCCGTCCGCTGCCTTGCGTGCCCGCGCGTCGCCGGTTAGCTGATCGGCTGCCGAAGCTCGGCCCGGATCCGGAGGGTCCGCTCGGCGAGGCCCGCCAGGTCCACGTCCCTGGCGTCCCCGGAGGAGACCGCGGGGTCGATCTCGCCGACCAGCGCGCCGGTGTTGCCGTCGTTCCAGGCGCACAGCGGCATGAGGACCCGCATGTTCAGGTCCTCCTTGGCGACCACCTGGCAGGTGACGGTGACGTCCGAGCCGGAGGGACGGAAGTCCTCGGGTGCCCGGGCGACCGACATGCCGTCCGGGTCGGCGGCGTCCTTCAACATGGTGTCCCGCGCGTCGTCGGCGTCCTTGAACCGGCCGTACACACCGCTGACGTTCAGCTGGCCACCACGGTCCGCGGGCGTGTAGATCGCGACGGCCACCTGCACGTCACGGCCGCCCAGGGCGCTCTCGGCATGCCGCACGAAACCGTCCTGCGGGGAGTCGGAGAAGTCCTGCTCCAGCTCGTACTCACCGCCGAGCAGCGCCTTGGGCAAGGTCAACCGGTACCGCGCCTCGGGAAGGTCTTCGTCGGTGCCGGCCTCGCTGACCACGACCGCGGCCCACGCGACGATCAACAGGGCCATGACCCCGCCTACCACCCCCAGGAAAACACCGGCCCGGCGCTTCTTCGGCGGCGGAGGCGGCAGGAGGTACGGCTGGGGTGCGGGGGACTGCTGCGGTGGCGGGGGCGTGGACACGCCATGAAGCTACTGCACACACAGCTCGCCCAGGGCGTGGTCGCCCTTCGTCCGCCGCCTCTTCACCGGTGGTCCCGGCACCGTTCACCCCGCCGGCGTTGACAGCTCGTGATCAATACACCTGGCGCGCCACCCGGTGGCGCAGGTAGACGACCTTCGCATTGAAGGTTCGGGTCTCGACGAGTTCGAGGTCCACCCGGCGTTCGTGCCGGGGAAAGAAGGGGATGCCACCGCCGACCAGCACCGGGTAGACCACGGCCCGGTACTCGTCGATCAGACCCGCCTCGGCCGCCTGGGCGGCGAGCGTCGCGCCGCCGATCGCGATGTCGCCCTCCTCCGGCTCGGCCCGCAACCGCTCGATCTCCTCCGCCAGGCCCCCGGAGGCCAGGCGGGCGTGGCCCCGCACCGTCGACAGCGTGGTGGAGAACACCACCTTCGGGAGCGGCTTCCAGAGCGCGGCCCACTCGAGCTCCGCCTCGTCGAGCGCGGCATCCTGGTCGGCGGTCTCCCAGTACAGCATCGTCTCGTACAGCCGCCGTCCCATCAGGTGGACGCCGACCTCTCGGATCTCGTCGATCCAGAAGCGAAAGACCTCCGGGTCGGGCACCGTCCAGTCGAAGCCGCCGTCCGGCCCGACGATGTAGCCGTCCAGTGAGACGCTCATCGAATAGGTCACGCTGCGCATCAGGAGTCCTCCTCGGTGACGGGTTCGACAGTACGGCCACCGGACGCCGACCGCGTCCCGTACGGGGGAGCCCGGCCTCGGAAAAACGCCCTTCCGTACGCCGGGGGGAAGCGGCATGATGAGCGCCGTGATCCCGAACTCGCACCGACGAAAGGCCGATGCCGCGTAATCGGCCCGGCGCGCTGCGCGCCGCACAGCGGCGGCTCCAGGGAGACCGCCCCCGGAACTGGGACAGGCCGCCGGAGAGCCGTATCCATGGACTCTCGGCCCGTACCAGCACCGCCGTACACCGGTTCGAGGCGCTCTCGACCGGCTACGTCTTCCCCGGTGTGACCGCCCGCGCGCTGCGGCGGTACCGAGACTTCCTGGGCCCACCGGGGCGCCGACCGCGTTACCCGTTCCTCAGCGACTGCGGGTGCCGGGGTTGCTCCCTCGACGACGTCAGACACGTACGCGACGTGCTCGGCATGGTGCTTCGCCGACTGCCCCCGCGGGCCCACGCCGAACTGGCCCGCCTCGTCGCGTCCCTCGACGCCGTGTATCTGGAGCGGACCCTGCCGGACCCGTTCGTCGACACCCGCCGGGAGTGGCGGCCCGGAGTCCGGTGGTACCGACGGCTGGAGGGCTGCCGGTACGCGGCGACCGGGGTCGTCTGACGCGCCGGTGCGGGGACCGGGCGGTGCTTCCACCGCTCCCGCCGGGGCGGTTCACCTCGGGGTGCGGAGGCCGTCCAGCGCCGGGGGCAGCGGGTAGACGCGCTCGGAGGGGAACAGGCGCTGGGCCCTCGCGGTCTGGCCGGACTGCACCAGGGCGGCGGCCTTACGGACCTGAGGGGTGAGGTCCGTGAGGCCGACGACCCACTCGTCGGTGAAGGTCCGGATCAGGTGGCGGCCGATGCCCACCTGGATGCTGTAGTGGTTCAGCGCGGCCCCGCGCGCCGAGCGCTCCGGGTCCCACTGGACATGGACGGCGGCGCGGGCCACCGCCGCCGGATCCGCCGTCGTCAGCACGGCCTGCGACAGCGCCTCCTCCCACCCCTCGCGGGTGATCCGCACCGCGAGCACCCGCTCCTGGCCGGACTTACGGGCCCAGTTGCTGCGGTGCATCAGCCACAGGAACGACGGCTTGATCCACGTCATCCGACGGAACGAGAACGGCTCGACGAAACGGCCCGCCCGCAGCGCCGCGTCGGCGATCGCGGGTGCGTACGCCTGGTAGACCATGATCGTGCGGGCGTCGTAGTCGGCCCGGATCTCGTACGGGGGAGCCATGCGCGGCACCCTGCCGGCCGCCGGGCCGGAGCCGCGAGCGAATTTTCCCGGGGCTACTGCTGCCGCGCCAGGTCCGCCAGCACCTGGTGCAGCGGCTCCGCCGCCCGGCGCCGGTACTCCTGGATCGACCAGCCGTTGCCGTCCGGGTCCTTGAAGTACATGAAGGTGGCGCCGTCGTCCGGGGCGTACTGGACGGGTTCCGAGACATCGAGGCCGCGTTCGCGGAGTTCGGCGTGGGCGGCCTTGATGTCGGCGACGCAGAGCTGGAGGCCCTGGTAGGAGCCGGGGGTCGGCGTGGTCTCGCCCTGGGCCATGTCCCAGATGCTGTCGCCGAGGGCGATCGAACAGCCGGAGCCCGGGGGCGTCAGCTGGACGATCCGCATGCCCGGCATGACCTCCTGGTCGATGTCGACATGGAACCCGACCTTGTCCCGGTAGAAGTCGCGGGCCCGGTCGATGTCGCTCACGGGCAGCGGAATCACTTCGAGCGTGTACTGCATCCCTGGTCCTCCAAGTCACCGTTGACGGCAGCGTCTGCGCACAGTTCCCAGCGCCTCTGTGTATCAGCCGAACCGCCACCGCGTCTGGCTGAACGGCTCCCCCTTACCGAAGCCGAAAACGGTGCCGGGCGCCACCGCGAAGACCAGAGCGCGCCCCGCGCCGTGCTGGAAATACCCCTCGCGCACCTCGAAGTGCCAGAAACCGCCGTACTTGGCCTCCCACGCGGCGGCCAGTTCCCGCAGCCGTTCGTCATCGACCACGCGTACGGCCTCCCCCTCCACCACCAGGTCATAGCCCTCGTCCCACGTGTTCGTGCCGGTCGTCAGCACGACGTGCGGGTTCTCCGCGAGATTCCGCGCCTTCCGCTCCTCCGGGCCCGTACAGAAATGCAGCGCCCCCTGTGACCACACCGCGGGCAAGGGCGTCACATGCGGCCGTCCGTCCGGACGCACCGTCGAGATCCAGAACAGCTCCGCGGCGGAGAGCCGCGCCTCGGCCTCCGGCCAGGCAACCGCCTCGGCGGCCGGATCGCTGTAGCGTGCGTCGAGCCGGGTCTGCGGGGTGCTGGTGTCGGACATGGGCTCCCTCTTCCTGTCACCGGGTCACTGGTGGGGGTGTCCGCACGTGTCACCCCCCGTAGAACAACTCCTCCACCACCCCCCGCGCCCGCCGTGTGATCCGACGGTAGTCGTCGAGCATGTCGCCCACGTGGCCGGGGCCGTACCCCAAGTACCGCCCCACCGCGGCGAGTTCGCGGCCGTCGGAGGGGAACGTGTCGCCCGCCCGGCCCCGTACGAGCATCACCGCGTTGCGTACGCGCGTGGCCAGGACCCAGGCCTCGTCCAGTATGGCCGCGTCCTCGGCGCTCACCAGGTCGGCCTCGCGTGCCGCGGCCAGGGCCTCGCGGGTGCGGGTCGTGCGCAGGCCCGACTCGCGTCGGCCGTGTCGGAGTTGGAGGAGCTGGACGGTCCATTCGACATCGGACAGACCGCCGCGGCCGAGCTTGGTGTGGAGGGTCGGGTCGGCGCCGCGCGGCAGCCGCTCGGACTCCATACGGGCCTTCAGACGTCGGATCTCGCGTACGGCGTCGTCGCCGAGCCCGTCCGAGGGGTAGCGGAGCGGATCGATCAGGTCGATGAAGCGGCGGCCCAACTCCTCGTCCCCGGCGACCGGTTCGGCGCGCAGCAGGGCCTGCGACTCCCACCCCAGCGACCAGCGGCGGTAGTAGGCCTCGTACGACTTCAAGGTCCGGACGAGCGGGCCGGTCTTGCCCTCGGGGCGCAGGTCCGCGTCGATGAGGAGCGGTGGGTCGGCGCTCGGGATCTGGAGCAGGCGCCGCATCTCGGAGACGACCGCGTTCGCGGCGCGGGCCGCCTCCTGCTCGTCGGCGCCCTCCCGGGGTTCGTGGACGAAGAGGACGTCGGCGTCGGAGCCGTAGCCCAGTTCGTGGCCACCGAAGCGGCCCATGCCGATGACGGCGAAGCGGGTGGGGAGGGTGTCGCCCCAGCCGTCGCGGACCAAGGCCCGGAGCGTGCCCGCGAGGGTCGCCGCCGTGAGGTCGGAGACCGCGCCGCCCACGAGGTCGACGAGGGTGCCCTGGTCGGCGGTTGCCGGGGACGCCTCGGTGCCGTAGGAGCCGACGATGTCCATGGCCGCCGTACGGAACAGTTCGCGCCGTCGTACGCCGCGTGCGGACGTGACGGCCTGCTGGGCGCCGTCGGCGCGGTTGACGGCGGCGAGGATCTCCTGTTCCAGATGGGCGCGTGGGCGGGGTTCGAGGCCGCCGACGCCACCTGCTACCCCGTCCCCGTCGCCGAGGAGGGAGACGGCCTCGGGGGCCCGCATGAGGAGATCGGGGGCGAGACGGCCGGCGGACAGGACGCGGGCGAGGTTCTCGGCGGCGGCTCCCTCGTCGCGCAACAGCCGCAGATACCAAGGGGTCCGGCCGAGGGCGTCCGAGACCTTGCGGAAGTTCAGCAGCCCCGCGTCCGGGTCGGCGGAGTCCGCGAACCAGCCCAACAGGACGGGAAGCAGCGTGCGTTGGATGGCGGCCTTGCGGGAGACACCGGAGGCCAGCGCCTCCAGGTGACGCAGGGCGGCGGCCGGGTCGGCGTAGCCGAGGGCGACGAGACGTTCGCGGGCCGCGTCGGCGCTCAACCTGGTCTCACCGGGCGCGAGTTGGGCGACGGCGTCGAGAAGCGGGCGGTAGAAGAGCTTCTCGTGCAGACGCCGTACGACGGCCGCGTGGCGCCGCCACTCGCGGTTCAGCTCGGCGACCGGATCGGTGCGCAGGCCGAGCGAACGGCCGATGCGCCGCAGATCGTCCTCGTCCTCGGGGACGAGATGGGTGCGGCGCAGGCGGTAGAGCTGGATGCGGTGTTCCATGGACCGCAGGAAGCGGTACGCGGCGTCGAGTTGGGCCGCGTCGGTCCGCCCCACGTATCCGCCGGCGGCCAGCGCGCCCAGCGCGTCGAGGGTGGTCCCGCTGCGCAGCGAGGTGTCGCCGCGCCCGTGCACGAGCTGGAGCAGCTGCACGGCGAACTCGACGTCCCGCAACCCGCCCGGACCGAGCTTGAGTTGACGGTCCACCTCGGCGGCCGGGATGTTCTCGACGACCCGGCGCCGCATGCGCTGCACGTCGGCGACGAAGTTCTCCCGCTCGGCGGCCTTCCAGACGAGCGGTTCGAGCGCGGCGATGTACTCCTCGCCCAGTCCGAGGTCTCCCGCCACCGGCCGGGCCTTGAGCAGCGCCTGGAACTCCCAGGTCTTCGCCCAGCGTTGGTAGTACGCGAGATGGCTGCTCAGCGTGCGGACGAGGGGGCCGTTGCGCCCCTCCGGCCGCAGATTCGCGTCGACGGGCCAGATGCTGCCCTCGACGGTCGTCTCGGAGCAGATCCGCATCATGTGCGAGGCGAGGCGGGTGGCGGCCCGGATCGCCTTCTGCTCGTCGGCGCCGTCCGCCGTCTCCCCCACGAAGATGACGTCGACGTCGGAGACGTAGTTGAGCTCATGACCTCCGCACTTGCCCATCGCGATCACCGCGAGCCGGCACAGCGCCGCGTCGTCCGGAGCGGCGGCACGCGCTATGGCCAGGGCCGCGCGGAGGGTGGCGGTGGCGAGGTCGGCGAGCTCGGCCGCCGTCTGGGCGACGTCGGTGGTGCCGCACACGTCACGGGCGGCGATGGAGAGGAGACAGCGCCGGTAGGCGACGCGGAGCGAGACCGGGTCGGTGGCCTCCGCGAGCCCCCGCTCGAACTCCTCGATCCCGGGGTGCAGGTCCTGCGGCTCGTACATCACCAGCGCCTGCCAGTCCCGCGCGTGCCGGGCGAGGTGGTCGCCGAGCGCGGCGGACGCGCCGAGCACCCCCAGCAGGCGGTCCCGCAGCGGCTTGGCCGCTATCAGCGTGTCCAGCACCGCCCGCCGCGCCGTGGGGTCCGGCTGCGCCTCCAGCAACCGGACGAGGCCCAGCAGCGCGAGGTTCGGGTCGGCGGTCGCCCCCAGCGCGTCCAGCAGCACCGGATCGTTCCGTACGGCCGACAGCTCCGCACTGTCCAGCAGCCGCTCGGCCGCCGAGGGATCGGTGAAACCGTGCCGCAGCAGTCGCGAGAACGTGCTGCTCCTGCGCCCCGGCGCCGTCATCCCGGCCTCCCGTCGGATCAAGCCCGCCACCCGATCGTCCGCCCGCACCGATCAAGGTCGTACGGGCATGAGCCTAACCGGAGAGTCGGGGAGAAGCGCTGGGCGACCGGGGGCGGGTCCGGTGGCGCGGAAGGGTTTCACGGGGCACTGCCCGGGTGGGTCCGGTGGCGCGGAGGGGGTGACGGCGCTCTGCCCGGTGCGGCGCACCGGTGCACGAGGCGCGGACCGCTGTCCTGACAGGGCCCTGATCGTCATGTCCACGGCTAGTCTGCGGGCATGGCCGATGCGGAGGACAGCGGGAGCGGCTCGACACGGCGCCGTTCGTGGGCGGCGGTGGTGTCGTCGGAGCCGGTGGTGACCACCGTCGTGCTGGAACTCGCCGGTCTCGCCCTCGCCGGGGTCGTCGCGTTGGTGGGGTGGCCGTTCGGGTGGCTGCCCGATCCCGGTCTCGTCGCGCTCCTGGCGAGCATGGCCGCGATCGGGCCCGTGGCCGAGCTGTATCACGCGGGGCGCCCGCCGCGGTGGCGTGCCGTTGTCGTCGCTCTCCTGGCGCTGGCGACGGTGACCCCGCTCGTGTCCGGAGCGACGAACTGGGCGCTGCCCTCGCCGGCCCACCCGGGCGTCGGATTCCTCGTCGGCTTCCTCGTCGCGGTACCGATCAGCGTGGCTGTGCTGGCTCGGTCACTCGGCAGGGCGGACACCGGGTGACGCGGCTACGGACCTTCTCGAAGTGACCCCTGCCCGGTCCGCCGCGCGTACATCCGCCCGGCCAGGCAGATCGGCGGCGTTCGCGGCGAGGACGCGAGGGGGGCGGGGGCGCGGGGACCTGGGGGCATCCTGAGCCACACACGGCCCGAAGCCCGGTGCGCACGGGGCAGCGCCACGCCCGCCAGGACGACGACCATCCCCACGACCACCCGGGGCCCGACCCTCTCGTCCAGGAACAGCGCCCCCAGGGCGACCGACACCACCGGCAGCAGATAGCCCACCGTCGCCGCGCTCGCCGCCCCCTCGTCGGCGATCAGCCGGTAGTTCAGGTAGAAGGCCACCCCGGTGCCGAAGACCCCCAGGACGGCCACCGCGACCAGGGCGGTCACGTCCACCCCGGAGCCCCCGGAGCCCCCGGAGCCCCCGGAACCCCGGCGCTCCATCCACGCCGCCGTACGGGAGACGGCACCGCCGCGACCGGCCCTGCGCACCTTCGTCCGCGTGCTGAGGCAGGCCGCCGACGCCTCGGGCCCGCGGCTAACGGAACCCGCCCGCGCGGCTACAGCTTGACCGGTGCCAACGACGGCGCCCCGTCACTGCCCGCCACGTACCGCGGCAGCGCGTGCGGCAGTGACCCGTACCAGAGGCGGGCCACCGCGAACCCGAAGGCGAGGCAGAGCATTCCGCCCACCGCGTCCAGCCAGAAGTGGTTGGCCGTGGCGACGATGACCACGAGGGTCAGGGCCGGGTAGAGCAGACCCAGGACCCGCACCCACGGCACCGACGCCAGCGCGAAGATCGTCAGCCCGCACCACAGCGACCAGCCGATGTGCATGGACGGCATCGCCGCGTACTGGTTCGACATGTTCTTCAGGTCGCCGGATGCCATGGAGCCCCACGTCTGGTGGACGACGACCGTGTCGACGAAGTTCTCGCCGGTCATCAGGCGGGGCGGGGCCAGCGGGTAGAAGTAGTAGCCGACCAGGGCGACCGCGGTCGTGGAGAAGAGCACCAGACGCGTCGCCGCGTAACGACCGGGATGACTACGGTAGAGCCACACGAGAACACCGAGCGTGACGATGAAGTGCAGGGTCGCGTAGTAGTAGTTCATGCCGACGATCAGCCATGTCACCGAGTTCACGGCGTGGTTGATGGTCTCCTCGACCGCGATCCCGAGGTGGTGCTCCACCTTCCAGATCCAGTCGGCGTTGTCGAGCGCCTGGGTCTTCTGCTCGGGGACCGCGTTGCGGATCAGCGAGTAGGTCCAGTAACTCACCGCGATCAGCAGGATCTCGAACCAGAAGCGCGGGCGACGCGGAGCCCTCAGCCGGTGCAAGGACCCCTGCCCCGGCGCGCCCATGACGGACCGCGGAGCGGCCTGCTCCCGGCCTTCCTCCAGTGTCGTCACGGTTGAGTCACCCATGGGCACAGAGTCTGCCAGAAAAGCCGTTCCCCACCGATCATCCTCTGGTCGGGTTCACTGCGCACGTTCTTCGGGGTACCACGAGGGGACATCTCCTACGCACGTATCGCATCGCCACCCGTTTTCTCCTTCTCAAGTACGAGAGCGGTCCCCAGGAGCCGAAGCGGTCGACCCCCGCACCACCAGTTCCGGCATGAACACGAACTCACTGTGCGGCGCCGGAGTCCCACCGATCTCCTCCAGCAACGTACGCACCGCCGCCTGCCCCATCGCCGGGACCGGCTTGCGGACCGTCGTCAGCGGAGGATCGGTGAAGGCGATCAGGGGGGAGTCGTCGAAGCCGACCACCGAGACGTCCCGCGGCACCTGAAGACCCCGCTGCCGGGCCGCCCGGATCGCGCCGAGCGCCATCATGTCGCTCGCGCACACCACCGCCGTACAGTCGCGGTCGATGAGCGCCATGGCCGCCGCCTGGCCGCCCTCCAGCGTGTAGAGGGAGTGCTGGACGAGATCGGCCTCGACATCCGCCGCCTTCAGGCCCAACTGGTCCTGCATCGTACGGACGAAGCCCTCGATCTTGCGCTGGACCGGGACGAAGCGCTTGGGGCCCAGGGCCAGACCTATCCTCGTGTGCCCCAGCGACACCAGATGCGTCACCGCGAGGGACATCGCCGCACGGTCGTCCGGGGAGATGAACGGGGCCTGCACCTTCGGCGAGAAACCGTCGACGAGGACGAACGGCACGCCCTGGGCCCGCAGTTGTTCGTAGCGCTGCATGTCGGCGGAGGTGTCCGCGTGCAGACCGGAGACGAAGATGATGCCGGCCACCCCACGGTCGACGAGCATCTCGGTCAGCTCGTCCTCCGTGGAACCCCCGGGGGTCTGGGTGGCGAGGACCGGGGTGTAGCCCTGCCGGGTCAGCGCCTGCCCGATGACCTGGGCCAGCGCCGGGAATATGGGGTTCTCCAGCTCCGGGGTTATGAGGCCGACCAGACCCGCGCTGCGCTGACGCAGACGTACGGGGCGCTCGTACCCCAGGACGTCCAGGGCGGCCAGAACGGACTGGCGAGTGGTCGCGGCGACGCCCGGCTTCCCGTTCAGGACGCGGCTGACAGTCGCCTCGCTGACCCCCGCCTGGGCCGCGATGTCGGCAAGCCGTGTGGTCACAGCACTGGACTGTACCGGCCGGGCCTGCGCTTGCCCACCGGCCCGGCGTCGGGTGCGGGCGGGGGTGCGGCCCGCTGCGGGCTGCTGCGTCATCGCGGTCCCTCGTGATTCTGGTCGGTGTCCGGTGCCCCACGTCCGCAAGGCGCTGACGGGGTGATGATTCCCGTCCTCGCAAGTGATGGCAAGAGCTTGCAGAGTCTTGCACACCCGTTCCCGTACGTGCTGATCACCGGAAACCGCAAGGTCCCTGGTGGTCTCGCACAGGTCACGACGGAGTAACCATCAGCGTTTCTTGCGCTTTTTTGCTGCAAGACCTTTCGCACCGCTTACATCGCTGTTACGTTCGGCCACGCCCGGCGGCGTCCCCCACTCTCGAACCGACTCGAGCGGGAGGGGCCCCCTTCGGCGCCCCGGCACTCGGCAGCAGCGGCGGACGGGGCCCTCTGCCCAGCACACGGGCTTTCACCCTCAAGGAGATCTCATGCGGCGTGGCATAGCGGCCACCGCGCTGGTGGCGTCGATCGCCCTCACGGCGACGGCCTGCGGCGGAAGCGACAGCGGCGACTCGGCCGACGGTCCGGTCACCATCACCTGGTGGGACACCTCCAACGCCACCAATGAGGCACCGACGTACAAGGCCTTGGTCAAGGAGTTCGAGGCCGCCAACAAGGACATCAAGGTCAAGTACGTCAACGTGCCCTTCGACCAGGCGCAGAACAAGTTCGACACCGCCGCCGGAGCCTCCGGCGCCCCGGACGTGCTGCGCTCCGAGGTCGGCTGGACACCCGCCTTCGCCAAGAAGGGCTTCTTCGCGCCGCTGGACGGCACCGAGGCCCTCGCGGACCAGGACAAGTTCCAGCCCAGCCTGATCAAGCAGGCCCAGTACGACGGCAAGACCTACGGCGTCCCGTTCGTCACCGACACCCTCGCGCTGGTCTACAACAAGGAACTCTTCGAGAAGGCCGGCGTCGAGGCCCCGAAGACCTGGGACGACCTGAAGAAGGCCGCCGCCACCATCAAGGACAAGACCGGCGTCGACGGCTACTGGGGCTCCACCCAGGCCTACTACGCCCAGTCCTTCCTCTACGGCGACGGCACCGACACCGTCGACGTCGCCGCCAAGAAGATCACGGTCAACTCCGCCGAGGCCAAGAAGGCGTACGGCACCTGGCTGGACCTCTTCGACGGCAAGGGCCTGCACAAGGCGGACACCACCGCCGACGCCTACGCCCACATCCAGGACGCCTTCGTCAACGGCAAGGTCGCCTCGATCATCCAGGGCCCGTGGGAGATCACGAACTTCTACAAGGGCTCGGCGTTCAAGGACAAGGCCAACCTGGGCATCGCCACCGTCCCGGCCGGCTCCACCGGCAAGCCGGGCGCCCCGACGGGCGGTCACAACCTCTCCGTCTACGCCGGCTCGGACAAGGCGCACCAGGAGGCGTCGCTGAAGTTCGTCAACTTCATGACCTCGGCGAAGTCCCAGGAGACCATCGCCCTGAAGAACTCCACGCTGCCCACGCGTGACGACGCCTACACCGCCGAGGTCAAGGCCGACCCGGGCATCGCCGGCTACCAGACGGTCCTCGCCGCCGCCCAGCCGCGCCCCGAGCTGCCCGAGTACAGCTCCCTGTGGGGCCCGCTCGACTCCGAACTGCTCGCGATCGCCGGCGGCAAGGAGTCCCTGGACAAGGGCCTGAGCAACGCGGAGACCGCGATCGCCAAGCTGGTCCCGGACTTCAGCAAGTGACCCCGCGTGGCCGCCGCATCCGAGATGTCCCATCGGGGGACGGATGCGGCGGCCACCGGCCCGTACCCGCCCCGCTCCCCCCAGTGATCTTCCAGAAGGTGTCGAACGATGACAGTCGCCATCGACCGCGCGACCGGCAAGCGCCGCGGTGAGCCGGGCGGGCGCCCCGGTCCGCTGACGCGTCTGAAGCACGGGTACCAGCGCTACTGGTACGCGTACGCGATGATCGCCCCCGTGGTCGTCGTCCTCGGCGTCCTCGTGGTGTACCCCCTGGTGCGCGGCTTCTATCTCACGCTCACCAACGCCAACAGCCTGAACTCGGCGCGCACCATCGGCGTCAACCACATCGAGGCCACCTACGAGTTCATCGGCTTCGACAACTACGCCGACATCCTGTGGGGCCCCACCTCGTACGACCGCTTCTGGTCGCACTTCATCTGGACGATTCTCTGGACGGCCCTCTGTGTCGCCCTGCACTACGTCATCGGTCTCGGCCTCGCGCTGCTGCTCAACCAGAAGCTGCGCGGCCGCACCTTCTACCGGCTGATCCTGGTCCTGCCGTGGGCGGTGCCCACCTTCGTCACCGTGTTCGGCTGGCGGTTCATGCTCGCCGACGGCGGCATCATCAACGCCGGCCTCGAAGCGCTGCACCTGCCGACCCCGCTGTGGCTGGAGGACACCTTCTGGCAGCGGTTCGCCGCGATCATGGTGAACACCTGGTGCGGTGTGCCGTTCATGATGGTCTCGCTGCTCGGCGGACTGCAGTCCATCGACTCCTCGCTCTACGAGGCCGCCGAGATGGACGGCGCGAGCGCCTGGCAGCGCTTCCGCTACGTCACCCTGCCGGGCCTGCGGTCGGTCAGCTCCACCGTCGTCCTCCTCGGCGTCATCTGGACCTTCAACCAGTTCGCCGTCATCTTCCTGCTGTTCGGCGACACCGCGCCCGAGGCGCAGATCCTCGTCACCTGGGCGTACTACCTCGGCTTCGGGCAGCAGCCGCGTGACTTCGCGCAGTCGGCGGCCTACGGCATCCTGCTGCTGGCCATCCTGATCGTCTTCACCTCCGTCTACCGCCGCTGGCTGAACCGCGATGAGCAGCAGCTCGCGATCTGAGGCAGGAGCCCCCATGAGCACCACGACCGTCAAGCCCACGGCTCCCGAGAACCGGTCGGCCGTCCCGGCGACCGTGCCCCGCGGGACACGCCGACGCGGCGAGAACAGCCTCGCCGGCACCCTCGTCTCCCACACCATCCTCGTCGTGGCGAGCCTGGTCGCGCTCTTCCCGATCGCCTGGCTGGTCTTCCTGTCCCTCGGCCCGGACAAGGACGATTACCTGCATCCGGGGCGCATCTTCGGCAAGATGACGTTCGACAATTACTCGTTCGTCCTCCAGGAGACGCCGTTCTTCGACTGGCTCGTCAGCACGCTCGTCGTCTCGCTCGGCACCACCGTCATCGGGGTGCTGATCGCCGCGACCACCGGTTACGCGGTCTCGCGCATGCGCTTCCCGGGCTACCGGAAGTTCATGTGGGTGCTCCTGGTCACGCAGATGTTCCCGGTGGCCGTACTGATGGTGCCGATGTACGAGATCCTGTCCGAACTGAAACTCATCGACAGCTATCTCGGCCTCATCCTCGTCTACTGCTCGACGGCCGTGCCGTACTGCGCCTGGCTGCTCAAGGGCTACTTCGACACGATCCCGTTCGAGATCGACGAGGCGGGACGCGTCGACGGGCTGACCCCCTTCGGCACGTTCGCGCGGCTGATCCTGCCGCTGGCCAAGCCGGGCCTCGCGGTCGCCGCGTTCTACAGCTTCATCACCGCGTTCGGCGAGGTCGCCTTCGCCTCGACGTTCATGCTGTCCGACACGAAGTACACCTTCGCCGTCGGTCTGCAGAGCTTCGTCAGCGAACACGACGCCCAGCGCAACCTGATGGCCGCCACGGCGGTACTGGTCGCGATCCCCGTCTCCGCGTTCTTCTACCTCGTGCAGAAGAACCTGGTGACCGGGCTCACGGCGGGCGGCACCAAGGGCTGACCGCCGGTTGAGCCGCGCTGGGCCGTCGCTTGTCCGCGGCTCTCGTCGTGGCTGGTCGCGCAGTTCCCCGCGCCCCTTCCAGGCGCGGGTGGCGGCCGCGGTGTCCCTCCGACCCCGCTGACACCGCGGCCGCCTCTGTCACCCGTCCCGTATCTACCTCCGACCCGATGACTCCCTTACGCACCAAGGACGCCATGAGCCAGCAGCACTCCGCCGACACGGCCCCGACCTCCGCCGTCGCCACCGTCGCCCAGCGCAGCGACTGGTGGCGCGACGCGGTGATCTACCAGGTCTATCCGCGCAGCTTCGCCGACAGCAACGGCGACGGCATGGGCGACCTGGAGGGCGTACGTTCCCGACTCCCGTACCTGCGCGACCTCGGCATCGACGCCGTGTGGCTCAGCCCCTTCTACGCCTCCCCGCAGGCCGACGCCGGCTACGACGTCGCCGACTACCGCGCGGTCGACCCGATGTTCGGGTCGTTGCTGGACGCGGACGCCCTGATCCGCGACGCCCACGACCTGGGCCTGCGGATCATCGTCGACCTGGTCCCCAACCACTCCTCCGACCAGCACGAGTGGTTCAAGCGGGCGGTGGCGGAGGGCCCCGGCTCCCCGCTGCGCGACCGCTACCACTTCCGGCCGGGCAAGGGCGAGAGCGGCGCACTCCCGCCCAACGACTGGGAGTCCATCTTCGGCGGCCCGGCGTGGACGCGGGTGACCGAGCCGGACGGCACCCCGGGCGAGTGGTACCTGCACCTCTTCGCCCCCGAGCAGCCCGACTTCAACTGGGACCACCCGGCGGTCGGGGACGAGTTCCGCTCGATCCTCCGCTTCTGGCTGGACATGGGTGTCGACGGCTTCCGTATCGACGTGGCCCACGGCCTGGTGAAGGCGGACGGCCTCCCGGACCTGGGCGCCCACGACCAGCTGAAACTGCTGGGCAACGATGTCATGCCGTTCTTCGACCAGGACGGCGTCCACGCGATCTACCGCGAGTGGCGCCGGGTCCTGGACGAGTACGCGGGTGAGCGCATCTTCGTGGCCGAGGCCTGGACCCCGACCGTCGAACGCACGGCGAACTACGTCCGCCCGGACGAGCTCCACCAGGCCTTCAACTTCCAGTACCTGAGCACGGACTGGGACGCGGCCGAGCTGAAGGTCGTCATCGACCGAACCCTGGACGCCATGCGCCCGGTGAACGCCCCCGCCACGTGGGTCCTGTCGAACCACGACGTGACCCGCCACGCGACCCGCTTCGCGAACGAGCCGGGCCTGGGCACGCAGATCCGCCTCGCGGGCGACCGCGAGCTGGGCCTGCGCCGCGCCCGCGCCGCCTCCCTTCTGATGTTGGCTCTCCCGGGCTCGGCGTACGTCTACCAGGGCGAGGAGCTGGGCCTCCCCGACGTCGTCGACCTCCCGGACGAGGTCCGCCAGGACCCGGCGTACTTCCGAGGCGCCGGCCAGGACGGCTTCCGCGACGGCTGCCGGGTCCCCATCCCGTGGACCCGGGCGGGATCGTCGTACGGCTTCGGGACGGGCGGCTCCTGGCTGCCGCAGCCTTCCGAGTGGGCCGACCTGAGTGTCGAGGCCCAGACGGGGGCGGCGGGCTCGACCCTGGAGCTGTACCGGGCCGCGCTGGCGGTGCGCCGCGAGCAGCCCGGCCTCGGCGCGGGCGACTCGGTCGAATGGCTGAAGGCGCCTGAGGGCGTCCTGGCCTTCCGCCGGGGAGAGTTCGTCTGCGTCGCGAACACCACCGGTGAGGCGGTGACGATCCCGGCGTACGGCCGTGTCCTGATCGCCAGCGGCGAGGTCACGGTGGCGGAGGGCGAGGCGAAGCTGCCGGGCGACGTGACGGTGTGGTGGACGACGGCCTGAGCATCCCGCGAGAACGGTCCTCGCAGGAACCCGCGGTCGCTCACGATGCCCGCCGCCCCTTCGGGAGCGGCGGGCATCGCCGCGGTCACCAGCGGTCTTTTCCGCTGCCTTCAGTCGCCAATCCCGGAGGTTTTCTCGATGAGGCGGGTGAAGACGACGAGCGCCCCCAGGGCGGGAAGGAGACTGGCCAGCGTCCACAGGACGCAGAAACCCGCCGCCGCCCCGGCCATCATGCGCAGCGGCGTCGGGGCGTCCTCGGAAACTCCGGCCACCACCAGGAGAAAGACAGTGGACAGGACAGCCATGGCGATGACAGTGAAGAACGGCCACAGGTAGTTGGTGATGGGGAGGATGCCCGCTTTTCTCGCTTTCCGTAGAAACGTGTTGTCGCAGGCGCGCGTGATCATCGCCAGGATGGCGAAAACGGACCCGATGATGACACCGACCATGGATACGGCGACTCCCAGGGTCTCGTCCATCGGCAGGTCGCCGTCGTGACCGAGCCAGGCGCCGCCCGCCGCGCCGCACACCGCGGCCAGGGGCTCCCCCCACCACCAGCTCCGCAGGCTCACATGCACAAGTCCCGCGAACTCCTTGAAGTACTTGTCGCCCAGGGTGCGCCCTCGGGGTTCCTCCGGGTGTGAGCCGAATTCTTTGGGCTGCTCCACGGTCATGAAAAGCCTCCGCCCGTGGCGGATACTCCCTGGGCCGCTTTTATACGGCCCAGTTCCACCTCACCCCACTCTCCTCATGGCCGGCGGAACGCTCCGTCGACCTTGGCCCTGTGTTTTTCTTCCTCTAATTCGGATCCATACACGCACATGTCGCGTATGGCGTCGTAGAGGGAAGCGCCATCGGCAGGCGAACCCTGCCCCGATTCCCTTACTTCGCGCTGAGTGAGCTCTCGAAGAGGACCATCCATTAGTTGAGCCACCTTTCGAGTTGGTCCAACTTTATGTGGGAGCCGTTGAGGGGGCCCGTCATGGCGACATTTGGGTGAACAATGGGCGAACGCTTCTGGTGGGCGTTCGCAGGGACATGCCGAGTCGCCGTGCGGCAGCCTCGTCCGCGGCGCCCGACCCCCGCGCGCCCAGGACCTTTCGGCTCTCGGCGTCGAGCTGGGGATGGCGGCCTGGCCGCTCTCCTGGCCCGCCTGCGAGGAGGCCGGAATCGCCTTCGAGTCCTACTTCCCCCTTGGCGGCGGTCTCACGGACCTCGCCGACCTCGCCGGTGGCCGCATCACCAAGGTCGCGGAACGTCGTGGCGCCACGGTTCCCCGGATCGCCCTGGCCTGGCTGCTCGCCACCTCACCCGCCGCCTTCGCCTGAGCCACCTCACCCCGGCGCCCCACCCCGGCGCCCCATCCCAACGCCCCACCCGGTGAAGGGATTTCGTAGGCGTGAAGAAGGTGTGTCGGGAGGGTTGACCGTTTGACAAGTGGACTCGTACCTTCCTGTCCGTTGAAAGTTTTCAGCCATCTTGCAGCAAGAAACGGCAACGGATCTTGCATGGGCTTGCCACGGCCCCGGAAACCCTCCCCTTCGGACCCCTTCAACGGAGAAGGCCCCACACATGACCAGCAGAACCCTCTCCGGCGCGCTCGCCCTTGCGGCGGGCGCGTCGATCGCGCTCGCGGTGCCCGCGGGAAGCGCGTACGCGTCGCCGCCCGGGACCAAGGACGTCACCGCCGTCCTCTTCGAGTGGAACTTCGCCTCGGTGGCCAAGGAGTGCACCAACACCCTCGGCCCGAACGGGTACGGATACGTCCAGGTCTCGCCGCCCGCCGAGCACATACAGGGCTCGCAGTGGTGGACGTCGTATCAGCCCGTCAGTTACAGGATCGCCGGGCGGCTCGGGGACGCCACCGCCTTCAAGAGCATGGTCGACACGTGTCACGCGGCCGGCGTCAAGGTCGTCGTCGACACCGTCATCAACCACATGGCGGCCGGGAGCGGCACCGGCACCGGCGGCTCGTCGTACACGAAGTACGACTACCCGGGCCTGTACTCGTCCTTCGACTTCGACAACTGCACCGCGCGGATCACCAACTACCAGGACCGCGCGAACGTCCAGAACTGCGAACTCGTGGGGCTCGCCGACCTGGACACCGGTGAGGACTACGTCCGCTCGGCCATCGCCGGCTACATGAACACCCTGCTCGGCTACGGCGTCGACGGCTTCCGCATCGACGCGGCCAAGCACATCCCGGCCGCCGACCTGGCCAACATCAAGTCGCGGTTGAGCAACACCTCCGTGTACTGGAAGCAGGAGGCCATCTACGGCTCCGGGGAAGCCGTGCAGCCCGGCGAGTACACCGGCAACGGGGACGTGCAGGAGTTCCGGTACGCCTTCGACCTCAAGCGGGTCTTCAACAACGAGAACCTCGCCTACCTCAAGAACTACGGCGAGGGCTGGGGCTACATGAGCAGTTCCGTCGCCGGTGTCTTCGTGGACAACCACGACACCGAGCGCAACGGCTCCACCCTCAGCTACAAGGACGGCGCCAACTACACGCTGGCCAACGTCTTCATGCTGGCCTACCCGTACGGCGCGCCCGACATCAACTCCGGCTACGAGTTCACCGACCATGACGCGGGCCCGCCCAACGGTGGTGCGGTCGGCGCCTGTTGGCGGAACGGCTGGAAGTGCCAGCACGCCTGGCCGGAGATCATGCGCATGGTCCCCTTCCGCAACGCCACCCGCGGTGAGGCCGTCACCAACTGGTGGGACAACGGCAACGACGCGATCGCCTTCGGCCGGGGCAGCAAGGGCTTCGTCGCCCTCAACCACGAGTCCGGCAGCCTCAGCCGCACCTACCAGACCTCCCTTCCGGCCGGCACGTACTGCAACGTGCAGAACAACACCACGGTGACCGTGAACAGTGCGGGCCAGCTCACCGCCACCCTCGGCTCCAACACGGCCCTGGCGATCTACGCGGGCAAGTCCAGCTGCTGAGCAGACGCCGACCGTGGTGGCCGGGGCTGCTGAGCACGACATCCACGCCTGAAAGTACTTTCCGTTACTTTCAAGCCTCTTGCTGAAAAGCTTTCGGCGGCGATACGGTCGCGCGGGGTCGGACCCACCAGAGCCGTCATCGCAAGGAGCCCATCTGTGATACCGAGATGGCCGACGCCGTCGAGGCGCCGAACCGCCCACGCCGGACGGGTGACAGCGGTCGGCGCGGTCACCGTGACCGCGCTGACCGCCGCGCTCGTCCAGCCCCTCGCCGCCGGGGCCGCGACTCCGCCCGCACCGCCGTCCGACGCGAAGCTGGCGAAGACCGCCGCCCGTCACGACCTCACCCGCGAGCAGTTCTACTTCGTCCTGCCGGATCGTTTCGCCAATGGGGACAGGGCGAACGACAAGGGCGGGCTGACCGGCTCGCGCCTCGCCACCGGCTACGACCCCACCGACAAGGGCTTCTACCAGGGCGGCGACCTCAAGGGCCTGACCAGGAAGCTCGACTACATCAAGGGCCTCGGCACCACCGCCATCTGGATGGCCCCGATCTTCAAGAACCAGCCCGTGCAGGGGACGGGGGCCAACGCCTCCGCCGGCTACCACGGCTACTGGATCACCGACTTCACCCAGGTCGACCCGCACTTCGGCACCAACAAGGACCTGGAGACCCTCATCTCCAAGGCCCACGCCAAGGGCATGAAGGTCTTCTTCGACGTCATCACCAACCACACCGCCGACGTCGTCGACTACGAGGAGAAGTCCTACGACTATCTGTCGAAGGGCGCCTTCCCGTATCTGACCAAGGACGGGAAACCCTTCGACGACGCCGACTACGCGGACGGGGAGAAGAACTTCCCATCCGTCGACCGGGACTCCTTCCCCCGGACCCCCGTCGTCCCGGCCGCCGAGAAAAACGCCAAGGTCCCCTCCTGGCTGAACGACCCGACGATGTACCACAACCGGGGCGACTCCACCTGGGCCGGCGAGTCCGCCACCTACGGCGACTTCGTCGGGCTGGACGACCTGTGGACCGAGCGTCCCGAGGTCGTCTCCGGCATGGAGAAGATCTACGAGAAGTGGGTGCGGGACTTCGACATCGACGGCTTCCGCATCGACACCGTGAAGCACGTCAACACGGATTTCTGGACCCAGTGGGCCACCGCGCTCGACGCGTACGCCGCGAAGAAGGGCCGCGACGACTTCTTCATGTTCGGCGAGGTCTACTCCGCCGACACGTCCGTGACCTCCCCGTACGTCACCCAGGGCCGCCTCGACTCCACGCTCGACTTCCCCTTCCAGGACGCGGCACGGGGGTACGCCTCCCAGGGCGGCAGCGCGAAGAAGCTGGCCTCGGTCTTCGGTGACGACTACAAGTACACGACCGACAAGGCCAACGCGTACGAGCAGGTCACCTTCCTCGGCAACCACGACATGGGGCGGATGGGGACCTTCCTCCGGCAGGACAACCCGAAGGCCACCGACACCGAACTGCTCGCCAAGGGCAGGCTGGCCAACGAGCTGACGTTCCTCAGCCGCGGCAACCCCGTCGTCTACTACGGCGACGAACAGGGCTTCACCGGCGCGGGCGGCGACAAGGACGCCCGCCAGACCATGTTCGCCTCGAAGACCGCCGACTACCTGGACGACGACCAGCTCGGCACGACCCGTACGCACGCCTCCGACGCGTACGACACGAGCGCGCCGCTCTACCGGCGGATCAGCGCGCTCGCCAAGCTCCGCAAGGCCCACCCGGCCCTCGCCGACGGCGTCCAGACCGAGCGGTACGCGGCCGACGGGGCGGGCGTCTACGCCTTCTCCCGGACCGACGCCACGTCGGGGACCGAGTACGTCGTCGCCTTCAACAACGCGGACGACGCCAGGACGGCCACCTTCGCCACCGGGTCTGCCCACATGACCTTCAAGGGCGTCTACGGGACGACCGCGCGGGTGAGGAGCGACGCCGACCGCGAGGTCACCGTCACCGTCCCGGCCGGCTCCGCGATCGTCCTCAGGGCCGCCGGCAAGCTCGCCGAGCCCGCCACCAAGCCTTCCCTGGCCCTCAAGGCCCCGGCCACCGGCGCCACCGGCACGGTCGAGATCACCGCGGACGTCGACGGAGGACAGCTCAACCGCGTCGTCTTCGCCGCCCAGGTCGGCAACGGCAACTGGCGAACGCTGGGCTCCGCCGACCACGCCCCGTACAAGGTCACCCAGACCATCGGCGAGGGCGTTCCGGCCGACACCGCATTGCGGTACAAAGCAGTGGTGATCGACCGAACCGGACGTACGGCGAGCGCCACCGCGACCTCCACCACGGGCACCCCGCCCGCCCCCGAGGTCCCCACCGCCTCCTCCCGCGACTACGCGATCGTCCACTACAAGCGCGCCGACGGCGACTACACCGACTGGCGGCTGTACGCCTGGGGCGGCATCGCGGACGGCGAGGGGACGACCTGGCCGGACGGGCACGACTTCGTCGGGCGGGACGCGTACGGCGCCTTCGCGTACGTCAAGCTCAAGCCCGGTGCCACCAGCGTCGACTACCTCGTCATCGACAAGGACGGCACCAAGGACGTCTCCGCCGACCGCTCGATCGACGTGACGAGGACGGGGGAGATCTGGGTCGAGCAGGGCAAGGAGGCCGTCCTGACGGAGAGACCGGCCGCCGACTACCCCGAGCAGGACAGGACCAAGGCCGTCCTCCACTACCACCGCGCCGACGGAAACTACGACGGCTGGGGCCTGCACGTCTGGTCCGGCGCCGCCGACCCCACGGACTGGTCCAAGCCCCTGGAGCCGGTGCGGACCGACGCCTACGGGGCCGTCTTCGAGGTGCCCCTCACCGACGGGGCCACCAGCCTCAGTTACATCATCCACAAGGGCGACGAAAAGGACCTCTCCGCCGACCAGGCCCTCGACCTCAAGACCAACGGGCACGAGGTGTGGCTGCTGAGCGGACAGGAGAAGTACCTCCTCCCGCAGTCGGCCGGGTCCGCCGCAGCGCTCGACCTCACCACCTCCAAGGCGGTCTGGATCGACCGGAGCACCCTCGCCTGGAACGGCGACGACACCGCCGCCTCCACCCAGCTGCTGTACTCCCGCACCGGCTCGATCACCGCGAAGGACGGCACCCTCACCAGCACCGACGAGCGGTGGCTGCGCCTGAGCAAGTCGGCGCTCACCGACGCCCAGAGGGCGCGGTTCCCGCACTTGAAGTCGTACACCGCCTGGACCGTCGACCCGCGCGACCGCGACCGGGTCCGTGAGGCCCTGCGGGGACAGGTCGTGGCCTCCCAACGGGCCGCGAACGGAGCCGTGCTCACGGCGACGGGCGTCCAGATCGCCGGCGTGCTCGACGATCTCTACGGCGACGCGGCGGACGCGGACCTCGGCCCGACCTTCCGCGACGGCCGTCCCACGCTCGCCGTCTGGGCACCCACCGCGCGGACGGTGTCCCTCGAACTCGACGGCCGGACCCTCCCCATGAAGCGGGACGACGCCACCGGCGTCTGGTCCGTCACCGGCACGAAGTCGTGGAAGAACAAGCCCTACCGGTACGTCGTGAAGGTGTGGGCGCCGAGCGTCGGCGAGGTCGTCACCAACAAGGTCACCGACCCCTACTCCGTCGCCCTGACCGCCGACTCCGAGCGCAGCCTCGTCGTCGACCTGAACGACAGGTCGCTCGCTCCGGCCGGCTGGACCTCGTACACCAAGCCCGAGGCCGTACCGCTCAAGGACGCGCAGATCCAGGAGCTGCACGTCCGGGACTTCTCCATCGACGACAGGACCGTCCCCGCGAAGGACAAGGGCACCTACCTCGCCTTCACCGACAAGGGCAGCGCCGGCTCGAAGCACCTGCGGGAACTGGCGAAGGCCGGAACGTCGTACGTGCATCTCCTCCCCGTCGCCGACATCGCCACCATCCCCGAGAAGAAGGCGGACCAGGCGACCGTCGACTGCGACCTCGGCTCCTACGCCGCCGACTCCGACCAGCAGCAGGCGTGCGTGGCGAAGGCCGCGGCCAAGGACGGGTTCAACTGGGGCTACGACCCGTACCACTACACCGTCCCGGAGGGCTCCTACGCGACCGATCCGGACGGGACGCGCCGCACGGTCGAGTTCCGGAAGATGGTGAAGGCGCTCAACGACGACGGTCTCGGGGTCGTGCTGGACGTGGTCTACAACCACACCCCCGCGAGCGGTCAGGCCGACAAGAGCGTCCTCGACAAGGTGGTCCCCGGCTACTACCACCGGCTCCTCGCCGACGGCTCGGTCGCCACCTCCACCTGCTGCGCCAACACCGCGCCCGAGAACACCATGATGGGCAAACTGGTCGTCGACTCGGTCGTCACCTGGGCCAGGGAGTACAAGGTCGACGGGTTCCGCTTCGACCTCATGGGGCACCACCCGAAGGCCAACATCCTGGCGGTCAGGAAGGCCCTCGACGCGCTGACGATCGAGAAGGACGGCGTCGACGGGAAGAAGATCATCCTGTACGGGGAGGGATGGAACTTCGGCGAGGTCGCCGACGACGCCCGCTTCACCCAGGCCACGCAGAAGAACATGGCCGGCACGGGCATCGCGACCTTCTCCGACCGGGCCCGTGACGCCGTACGCGGCGGTGGCCCCTTCGACGAGGACCCCGGCGTCCAGGGCTTCGCCTCCGGCCTCTACACCGAACCCAACTCCTCGGCCAACAACGGCACTTCGGACGAGCAGAAGGCCCGGTTGCTGCACTACCAGGACCTCATCAAGGTCGGGCTGAGCGGCAACCTCGCGCACTACCGGTTCACCGACACCAGCGGCAAGGAGGTCAAGGGCTCCGAGGTCGACTACAACGGCGTCGCCGCCGGATACGCGGACGCCCCCGGCGACGCCCTCGCCTATGTCGACGCGCACGACAACGAGTCCCTGTTCGACGCGCTGGCCTTCAAGCTGCCGAAGTCGACGAGCGCGAGCGACCGGGCCCGTATGCAGGTCCTCGCCATGGCGACGGCCGCCCTCTCCCAGGGCCCGGCGCTCTCCCAGGCGGGCACCGACCTGCTGCGCTCCAAGTCGCTCGACCGGAACTCCTACGACAGCGGGGACTGGTTCAACGCGATCCACTGGGACTGCCGGGACGGCAACGGCTTCGGACGCGGGCTGCCGCCGGCGGCCGACAACGAGTCCAAGTGGCCTTACGCCAAGCCCCTGTTGACCTCGGTCGGGGTCGGCTGTGAGCAGATCGAGGGAGCCTCGGCGGCCTATCGGGACCTGCTGAGGATCCGTACGACGGAGGACGTGTTCTCCCTCGACACGACCGGACAGGTGCAGTCGAGACTGTCCTTCCCGCTGTCGGGGAAGGACGAGACCCCCGGCGTGATCACCATGGAACTCGGCGACCTCGTCGTCGTCTTCAACGCGACCCCCGAGAAGCGGAAGCAGACGGTGACGGACCTGGCCGGGACGGCATATGCCCTGCATCAGGTGCAGGCAGCGGGTGCGGACTCTACCGTCCGGGACTCCTCTTACGAAGCGGAATCGGGGACGTTCGTCGTTCCGGGGCGGACCGTGGCGGTATTCGCACGATCCGACCGGTAGGGCGCTAGCTTGGGTGGTGCAGGTGGAGTGGGCCTGCGCCACCCGAACGAGAGCCTCATGAGCCTGATGGCCGACGAAGCAAGCACCACAGTGCTGGTGGTCGACGACGCGGCCGCCAGCCGGTACGCGATGGGCGCGGTACTGCGCCGGGCCGGGCACAGCGTCGTCCCCGTGGCAAGCGCCGGCGAGGCCCTCGCCGAACTCGACCTGCGGCTCCGCTCGGGCGTCCTGCCCGATGTGGCCCTCGTCGACGTGGGCCTGCCCGACATGAGCGGCTTCGAACTCTGCCGCCGCCTCAAGGCCCGGCCCCCGACGGCCGCGCTGCCCGTCGTCCACTTCTCCGCCGCGGCGGTCGCCCCCAGCGACCGCTGCCGGGGACTGGACGCGGGCGGCGAGGCCTATCTGACGGTCCCCGCCGAACCCGAGGAGATCCAGGCGGTCGTCCGGGCCGCCGTACGCGGCGCCCGGATGCGCAACGGCGCCGAGGCCCTCGTGCAACGGCTCACCCTGCTGTCCGAGACCATCGTCGACGTCCAGGCCGCCCGCACCCTGGAGGAGCTGGCGGGGGCCGCCGCCGAAGGCGCCGCCAGGCTCGCCCGGTCGCCCGCCGCCGTGTTCGTGCTCGGCGAGGACGGCCACCTCTACAGCGGCACCTCCCGGGCGAGGGCCCGCACCACCCTTCCCGGCGCCGGCGCGCACGAGGCGGTGGCCCGGCTCCTGCGCCGCATCACCGACGGCGAGCCCGGCCCGCACGACACCGTCGTCCCCGCGCCCCTGTGGCCCGCGGGCTTCTTCCGGCCCGGCGTCTCCGAGGACGCCCGCCTGGTCCTGGCCCGCACCGAGGGCGGCACGCCCGTCTGTGTCGCCACGCCCCTGCGCGGCACCGGCACCGCGACACCCGGCACCACGGGGCTGGTCGCCCGCCTCGCCCAGGCCACCGCCCTGGCCGCGCAGCCCCTCCTGATGTACCAGGTCGAGCGCCATGTCGCGCTCACCCTCCAGCACAGCTTCCTGCCCCAGCGGGTACCGGAGTTCCCCGGCCTCGAAGTCGTCGTCCGGTACGTCCCCGCGTCCCGCCAGACCGAGATCGGCGGCGACTTCTACGCGGCCCTCTCCACGCCCGGCGGCGTCCTCACGGCCGTCGGCGACGTCGTCGGGCACTCGCTGGAGGCGGCCACCGTGATGGTCGAGATCCGGCACGCCCTGCGCGCCTACTGCGTGGAACAGTCCGACCCCACGGCACTCGCCGAGCGGCTCGACCGGATGCTCCAGCACTACCACCCCGACGTCACCGCCACCGTCTGCCTGGCTCTCGTCGATCCGGCCGGCGGGCGGGTACGGGTCGCCAACGCGGGCCACATACCGCCGCTGATCGTCCACGAGACCGGCGAGGCCGAGTATGTGAAGGCCGCCGGGCCGCTCCTCGGCCTCGGCCTCGAACGGCCCGAGCCGACGGAGACGGTGCTGTGGCCGACCGACCGGCTCCTCATGGTCACGGACGGGCTCGTGGAGACCCGGGGCATCGATCTGTCGCTCTCCCTGGAGCAGCTGCGGGCCGCCGCGGCGGACGCTCCGCCCGGGACGGTCGCGTTGTGCGACACCCTGCTGCACTGCTTCGGGCGGGACCGGGAGGACGACATCGCGATGCTGGCGTTGCGCCTGCGGCTAGGCTGACGGGGTTGCCTTGTTGTTGACCTGGTTGTTCACCTGGTCGCTGACCTTGTTGTGAAGGGGCGCCCCATGCCGCAGATCACCGTGGACTACTCCGCCGTACTCGCCGAGGGCTTTGACCGGCCCGCGTTCGCCAAGGCCCTGCACGAGGAGGTCGTGCGGACCGCCGCCGCGAAGCCGGAGGCGTGCAAGACGCAGTTCCGGGCGACCGAGGACACGGTGGTCGGGCCCGACACGGACGGCCACGCGATCGCGCATGTCACGCTCGGGCTGCTCGCGGGGCGGACCGACGAGACCAAGGTGACGTTGACGGAGAACGTGCTCGGGCTGCTTCGGGAGTACGTGAAGGTGGGGGAGGGGCTGGCGTTCCACGCGTCGGCGGAGGTGCGGGACCTCGACCCGTCGTACCGGAAGTTCGAGAGCTAGACGAGAAGCTCAGGCGCGCAAAGCCACCAGGCGCCCGACCAGATCGCTGAACGGGCCCTCCTGGGGTTCCTCGGCGAGCATCTTGCGGAGCAACGCCGCCATTTCCTCGTCCTGGGCCGCGCTCACGGCTGCCAGGGCCGCGAAGTCGTGGACGAGCTGGATCTCCAGTTCCTGTCTCGGGATGCGGCGGCCGTCCAGCCAGAGCAGGGCCGTGGACTCGGCCAGGGAGATCCAGGAGCGGATGACGAGTTCGAGGCGGGCCGGCGGGGTGTCCATGTCGAGGTGCGAAAGGATCTGGACATAGGCGGCCTGGCGTACGCCGTCGATGAGGGCGTTGGTGCGGGACGAGCCGACGGCGGGGCCACCGCGCATCAGGGCGGCGAAACCGGGGCCGTGTTCGTCGACGAAGTCGAAGAAACGGTGGGTGACGCGGAGCAGGCGGGCGCCGAGGGGACCCTCGCGGGGCTCGACGAAACGGCTCGCGAGATCGTCGGAGGCACGCTTCAACGCCGCCTCGTACAGGCTGAGTTTGCCGGGGAAGTAGTGGTAGACGAGCGGGCGTGAGATGCCCGCAGCCGACGCTATCTCGTCGATGGAGACCTCGTCGGGCGAGCGCCGGCTGAACAGGTCGAGGGCGACCCCGATCAACTGCTGCCGCCGCTCCTCCACGCCCATCCTGCGGCGCGCACCTGTTCGCATACGAACACCTTACCGATTGATTCCAGCCTGCCATGGGCTGGATCGCGTATCGGTGTTCGATCACTGACCGGACCGAAGCCCGTTGATCTCCCGGCCGTTCGCCAGCGTGCCCTTCAACTCGGCCCGGACGCCTTCCCCGGCCGGTACGGCGAGGAGGTTGCCCTGGGCCGAGCCGCTCGCCCCGCCGCTCAGTTCGATGGAGACGGTGTCCTTGCTGCCGGCGGCGAGGAGGTAGGAGTCGCCGGTGGCGGACTTCCACGGACCGGTGGCGAGCACATGGGGATCGGCGGGGCCGCAGGCGGGCACCTCGTCGGCGGCGGCGGTGATGTAGGCGCCGGCCGGGGTGTCGAACTGGGTCAGCGCCCGGGTGCCCGCGCCCCGCCAGGTCTCGGTGCGGGTGCACACCCAGTCGGCCGTGCCGCTGCCGTCGGGCAGCGGCTGGCGGGCGAACTGCCAGGCGTTCACGGTCCGCACGCCCTGCGACCGTACGGCCGCGAGGGAGCAGGCGAAGGGCGACCAGGTCACGGGCGAGGCGGACGCGTCACGGCCGGGCCCGCTCGACGGGCGGCCGACGGTGAGATGCGCGGGGGTCACCTCGGACAGGTCGGTCAGCATCCGCGTACCGCCCCGCGCGTCGGTCAGCTGCAGGACGTCCCACGACCGGCACTCCCCGGTACGCAGCGCCGGGCTGGCGAACGGGGCCGTCGTCCCGTCCTTCGCCAGCGCGAGCTTCCGCACCTCGGCGTCGGGCTTCGCCAGATCCCGTACGGCCGCCTCCCGCACCCAAGGGGCCGTCAGATAACGGACGTTGCCGTCGGACCGGCCCAGCACCAGGGCGCTCGCGCCGGCGCCGGACGCCCCGTCGACCCGGGTGAGATCGAGGGCGGCCATGCCCGGGTTGTCGAGGGGCTCGGCGTAACGGGCGATGCGCAGGCCGTCATGGAGCATCACCACGCGGAGGTTGTCGACCTCGCCCGCGTACAGCAGCTGCGGCGGACCGGGCGGGGGGCCGGCCGGGGTGCCGAGGGTGACCGCGACCTGGACGGACTCGCCGGGGCGGGCCCAGACGGCGAGGGCGCGCCGCAACAGGGCCTTGTCCTTGACGAGATCGCCGCGCGCGGGCCAGGTGGTGAAGTCCGTACGCCCGGTCGCCTGCCAGGCCGTGGCCGTCGCCGTCGTCAGCTCGGCCGGGTCGAGGGCCGCCTGGGCCGCCGGATTCCGCGCGTACGGGGGTGCCGCCGCGCCGTCGGGTCCCCAGGCCTCGCCCGGCAGGCCGAGCAGCGCACCGCACGCGACCACCGCGGCCGAGGCGGCCAGCGCGGCCTTCGTGTGCTGGCGGCGGCGCATCAGGTCCGTGGGGCGGGCGTGCAGCGAGCAGGGGTCGTACTCGGGGGAGGCGAGGAGCGGGTACTGCTGGGGCGAGACGGAGTCGGCCTCCTTCAGCGCCGCCGCCGGGTTGTCGACGCCGGCCTCTTCGAGGAGGGTCTTGATCACAGGGTCGGGGAGCTTCTCCAGACCGCGCAGGACGTAGGCCGCGCGGGCCGGGGAGGTGAGCGCCGACAGCCGCTGGTCCAGGGCCAGTTCGTCGGCGCCGCCCGAGCGGGGGAAGAGACGCAGGCCCCACACCTGCGGCAGCAGGGGCGGCAGTTGGGACCGCTTCGGCCATGCCTTGCGGCGGAGGGGGAGGCCCGCCTCCAGGGCGGTACGGACGACTTGGAGCCGGACGAAGGCGTACCCCGGGCTGCGCTCCCGGCCCGGCACCGTCCCTGCCGCCGTGCCCGTCGCCGTGGACTGCGCCGGGATCAGCGATGTCGTCTTGCGCCCCCGGGGCAGCGCCCGCTGCGTCAGCGAGTGGGCCGTCAGCACGCGACGGTTCCGGCCGAGGCTGGGCGGCAACGTCAGATACGCGAGCCGCACCAGGCGCGGGTAGTGCTCGACGAGCGCGGCCTCCGCCTGCTCGACGTCCACGACCAGTTCCTGGGGGCGGTGAGATGAGGGGCGCGGGGCGACATCCTGTGACTGCACGTTCAGCAGAACGAGCGAATGGTCGGATGGTGGCGCCCAATGGCTCGGGGCGCGTGTGAGTTGGCGGGTGCGGGTGGCGTGTGGTATCTCGCGCGGTTCCCCGCGCCCCTGGTCTTTCAAGGGGCGCGGGGAACCGCGCGAGAAGCCCCACCGGCGGGGCGGGAAACCGCTACGTGAGCGACCACCCACTGAACTCGACCGTCCCCCGAGCCCCGCTCCCCCCATTCGTCGCGCTCATGAACAACCCCACATCCTGCGCCCCCGCCGCCGCCCCCGGCACACTCACCGAGGCCACCACCCGCCATGTCGCGCCCTCATCCGTGGAGCACTCCCCCGTGTACGAACCGGGAGCGGTCCGCGTCAACCGCAGCGACACCGGCGCCTTGACCCCCGTGATCCGCCGATACGTGTCGAGCGTCCCGTCGCCCGTGCTGTCGTACGACAGGACCACCCCGTTCGCGGGCGTGACCGCGAGGTTCAAGAAGCCGGGCGACCCCGCCGTACCGAGGCTGTCGCGCACCACGATCCCCGCCCGCGCCCAGTTCCCCGTCGCGGCCTGGGAGTCGACGCGCAGTACGGCGGACGTACCGTCCCGCAGCGCCCCCGGTCGGTAGAGCGTGCCGAACTCCGTCGTCCCCCGCCACAGATCCGCCCCGCCGCCGTCGATGGCGAAGCGGTCCTCCAGTTGCCCGAAGACCGCACCGTTGTTGGTGTAGGTGCTCCACCCCGCGTCCAGCGCCCCCGCCTCGAACAGCGTCCCGTCGAACCGGCTGCTCACCCGCTCCTCGCCCCGCGGACCGTACTGGACCGTGATCGTGTACGGCAGCGGCCGCAACGGCCGGTCGAGCGGCGCGTCCGGCGCGTCCGCGCGCCAGCGCACCGTCCCCGCCCCGGCCGCCGGCACGCTCGCCAACGATGTCGGCCCCTCCGGCTCGACCGTGCCGTCGAACCCGGTGAGCGCGAAGTCCACCCGCCCCGTCGCCCGCAACCCGTTGACGTTCCGGAACTCGGCCGAGACGCGCGCACCACCCCCGGGCGGCAGCACCGGCGGCTCCGCGCCGACGGTCAGCGTCCCCTGGTACGGCGCCCGCGCCAGGACGTCACGCACCCGCCCGGCCAGCGCGTACGCGTCGCCCACGGGCCGCAGGGGATAGTCCTTGCGCTCCCGGGTCCACGGCTCCTCGAACGCGAACCAGTCCACGGCCGCCGGAGCGGTCCCCGTGGCGAGCGCGTCCTGAAGGGTGTCGAGCCACTTCTGCCAGCGCGGGACGTAGAAGTCGGCCATGAGGCCGTTCCACTCCCGGTTGCCGTACTCGTGCAGGTTGCCCGTGTCGGAGGTCGCGCGCCCGCCCCACACCGTGATCAGCACCTTCGCCGTCCGCTCGAACTCGGCCCGCTCGGCGTCGTTCGTGGCCATCAGCCGGGCGTCGTTCACCCACGGGCCCAGCAGGAACGCCCCGTTCGCGCCCGTGACCTCGTCGGACAGCCGCATCAGCCGCAGCCAGAGGGTGGACAGGGCGCGGAAGGTCTCCAGGTCCTTGCGCCGGTAGGCCTCCCGCAGTTGCGGCAGATACTGGCGGCCGCGGTGCGCGAGCGCCTGCCGCGCCACGTCGACGACGTCGTACTTGTACGCCGGGTTGCCGCGCAGCCCGCCCGCCACGCCCAGCAGCCCGGCGAGGGCCGCGTCGAAGCGGCCGGGGTCGTACGTCAGTGTCCTCGGCGCGTACTCGGCGGCCCGGTCCGCGGCGAGGTCGGGGCGGGCGCAGAAGAGCGAGTCGTGCGGGTCGCTGCGCTCGACGGCTCGCTGTTGGTACGCGGTGTCGTGCAGCGCCCGCCAGGCCCCGCGGGCGGAGTCGTCCCGGCCGCCGTAGCGGAAGTCGGCGTACGAGGAGAACCAGGCCGCCCGGTCGAGCTTCCTCGGTGTCCACGCCAGCTCGGAGAAGAGCTCGAAGGCCGCCGGGTCGCGGTCGGTGGCCTCCGGCATGAACGCCGTACCGACCAGCGCGCTGTTCGCCTTGTCCCGCCAGGCGAAGAACTTGTCGTTCCAGATGTGCGCGCGGGCCCCGATCGTCGTACGGCCGCCGAAGTTGGGGATCGTGCCGAAGCAGTACGGCGTGCCGCCCCAGTCGCGTTCGCGGTCGGTGACGCTCGTGTAGCGGTCGGAGACACCATCGACGATCAGCATCCTCGACCTGTCGATGGCGTCCAGGAGTTCGGGCAGGGGGTTCTCCTGCCAGCCGAGGATCACCCAGGTGGCGCCCGGGTGGGCCTTCTGGAGGGCACGCTCCACACCCTGGGCCGCGTCCGGGACGGGTACGTCACCCGCCGTGCCGCCCTCGTGGAGGAGGTCCATCTTGAAGTGGGCCGCCTCACCGAACACGTCCTTCACATGGCCGTAGAAGGAGGCGGCGACGCGGGCGAAGGAGTCGGTGCGCGGATCGAGCCAGTCGGGGCGTTCGAAGCCGTGCCAGATGCCCTGCGGGACGACATGCGCGTCACCGCCGTTGCGCTCCACGAACTCCTTGGGCACGTGGCCGTAGTAGCCGGGGAGCACGGGAGCCATGCCCAGCTCGCGCAGCCGGTCGGCGATCCGGCGGCCCAGCGCGGCCCGGCGGGCGATCAGCTCGGGGGAGAGGGGGCCGCCGTAGCCGGAGAGGTTCTGCAGCAGCCACCAGGGCTGGTGTGAGGGGGCGGGCAGCCAGGCGCGGGACTCCTCGTCGGAGTAGCCGAAGTCCTTCAGCAGCCGGTGGTAGACGGCCTCCATGCCCGCGATGACCAGCACCTCGTTGCAGCCGTGCGCCGCCAGGAGGTCGATCTGGTGTTCCCAGTACGACCAGTCCGCGTACGGGGCGGTGTAGCCGTCGTTGGTGTCGTTGAGGGCGAAGCGGTGGGGGAGGGCGGTGGATCTCTCCAGGGGCCGGGCAGGGGCGGGGAGGCGGCGAGGGAGGTCCAGTTGGCTGCCGTTCCAGGCGAGGTGGGCCCCGCAGACGTACTTGAGGTACCAGTGCACGCCCATGAGCAGCGTGGCCGGTGTCGTGGCCTGGACCTGGATGCGTCCGGTGGTGCCGGTGACCCGGAACCGGTCGACGGTGCCGCTGCGGTCCAGGAGACTGAGCCGGAACTGTCCGGCGTGGCCGGGCAGCAGCCGATTGAGCGCGGAGCGCGCGGGAGCCGTATCGAAGACGGGGCCCCCGCCGGGGCTCTCTGCGGCGTGGGCCGGAACCGACCACTGCAGATAGGTTCCGAGGCCGATGACACCGGCCGAGCCCAGCACCGTGCGTCGCGACGGACTGTTCATGTCTGTGTGCCCCCTGTGTCGACAGTGGCGGCACGCTAGCTGGGCGACCGTCCGTGAACAACGGTGCGCACGGAGCTGGCGAGTTCATGTCGCCGGAATGGACCCGGAGGTACGGATGAGTTTGACCAGGAAGAGGCTTGCGGGAAGCGCGGCCGGAGCGGCTGTCGCCCTGCTGGCGCTGACCGGCTGCGGCTCGGCCGACGACGCCGAGGCCGCTGTCCCCAAGACGGCGACCGGGACGCTGGAGCACATCGCGGGCGAGGTGGGCTGCAAGCCGGACATGCAGACGGACGCCGACACGATCCGCCAGGCCCTCTGCACCAACAAGGACGGCGACTTCGACGGCAAGTTCGTCCTCGCGACCTTCGCCACCGACCGCGGTCAGGCGGAGTGGCTCGCCGGCGCCAAGGACTACGGCGGCTACTACCTCGTCGGCCGCAAGTGGGTCGCCGTCGGTGAGAAGAAGACGGTGGGCGGGCTGCAGGGCACGCTCGGCGGGGAGATGCAGGAGGGGTCCGAGCACATGAACCCCGGCGGCAGTCACAACAACGGCAGCCACAGCGGCTGACGACGAGGGAAACCGAAAGCCGGCGGTGGGTTCCCACCGCCGGCTTCCTCGTTACTGCGTCGTACGTCAGTACCTCAGTACGTCAGTACCTCGGTGCTGCTACTGGCAGTCCTGGCCGCTGTTGATGCACTCGACCATCTGGTTCATCGTGTTCTCGTCGAAGAAGTTGATGAAGTCGTTGTGGTCGGTGATCGCCTTGTGCAGCTGGTCCGGGAAGGAGTCGATCGCGTAGGCGTTCTGCAGCTGCCCGTTCTGGATGGACGGGGCCGGGATGTCGTAGACCAGGCGGACCTGGAGCTGCGGGATGGCCTGGAAGCCGTTGGAGCAGCTGCCGTCCTGGTTGACGAAGTCGACGTGCGTGCGGTGGTTGGCGCTGTCGATGTTCTGGCCGTCCCAGCAGCTCTGGAAGAAGGACGTGCGGACCACGGAGCTGCCCTGCGGGCAGATCGGGTACTTGTCCGTCACCACGCGGTCCTCGAAGCCCGTGCAGCTCCAGTTCGTGTTGGCGTTGTTCAGGCCGTTCACGAAGGACTTGGCGTCACCGGTGATGATGCGCAGCGCGGTCGGCATCGCGACGACGTCGCCCTGCTTGTTGCCGACGAACTTCAGCTCGGCCTGGCTCGGCTCGACGATCTTGCCGACGTTGCCGTCCTGACCGCCACCGGGGGCGTTGGCGTCGATGTCGTTCGTGCCGTCCTGCAGACGGATGACCGGCCAGAAGTAGGAGGACTTGTCGCCCTGGTTCTGGCAGGTGGTCTGCGCGTTGGCCAGGTCCTGGTCGCTCGCGAAGGCGTTGTTGCTCTGGTTGCCGACGTAGTCGTGCTGGTGCTGGGCACCGTTGCTGACACCGGGGGCGACGATCACGTTGTCCGAGTTGCGGAGCTCGTTCTCGTTGGTGCCGCAGTTCGTGGTGAAGCTACCCGTCGAACCGCCGTCACCGTTGGCCGCGAGGCCGTTGCCGTTGACGCCCTTCGGGCCGCCGTTCGGCTGGACCTGGTTGATGTCGATGAAGTCGCCCGCGACCGGACCGTTGCCGCCCTGGCCGTCGCCACCCTGGTTCTGACCGTCGCCACCCTGGTTCTGGCCGTCGCCGCCCTGGTTCTGGCCATCACCGCCCTGGTTCTGGCCGTCGCCGTTCTGGTCCTGGCCGCCCTGGTTCTGGTCCTGGCCGTCGTTGTTGCCGCCCTGGTCCTGGCCGCCACCCGCGTTGGTCTGGTTCGGGTCGGCGACGCCCTTGCAGCCGGCGAGCTGGTCCATGCCCTGCGGAGTCTGCCCGCCCGCGTTCCGGATGTTGATGCCGATCCGGTCGAGGGTGGCCACTCGCTTGGACCTGAGCGGGCCGATGATGGCGTTGTTGACGAAGCCGGCGTCTCCTGCCTGGGCCTGGCGCGTGTCAGCGAGGCGCTTGTAGGCCTCGGTGATCTGCTGGTCCAGCAGCGCCAACTCCTTGGCGACCCCCGCGCGTGCCTTCTCGGGCACGTTCGTCAGCTGCTGGCCGACATCCGGGCAGTCGATGGTGGCCACCTGCGCGGAGGCCAGCGTGCTGTTCTGGTTGGACTTCGACTCACCGGCCGAGGCGTAGAAGTTCGCCCAGACCAGGCCGCCGCCCGCGACCGCGAGCGCCGCGGATGCGGCAATGGCCCGGACGGCCAGCGGCGAACGTCGTTTCCTTGTGTTGCGTCCCATGGAACTCCTCTGACTTCCTTGCGGGGCATCGAGGCGCCCGACAGGAGTGAAGCGGCTCCCTCACATACGCGGGGAGTCCCAGGAGTGTTCAGGCGACTCAGAAATCGATGAGAGATTCGTGGGACAAACTGGTTTCAACGCCCCTTTAAACACCGGGAGTTGCAGACCGCCTACGGCGTGTGCGCGGCGACCGCCCCGGGCGGGGTCCGTGAAGGGATCGTTTCGGCGGCGCTGGCCAAGATACGCGAGAACCGCCGCCCGCATGCCGATTTGCCGTCTATGGGCCCAGCACCTTCGCCTCCACCGCCGGGGCCAGTCCCACCGCCGGCCGGTCCGGTCGCCGGGGCGCGACCCCGCCGAGTCCGGTCAGCCACTCCCAGGTGTCGCGTACGGTCTCCGCGACGCCCCGGCAGCGCAGTCCGTCCCCTACGGCCCGTGACACGTCCGCCCGGTGCAGTGCGTCGTGGAGATCGCTCCCCTCGGGCACCCACACCGGCAGCTGTGTCCACGGTTCGATCCCGGCATCGAGGAGCAACTCCGGTTCCGTCCAGCGCAGTTCGGCCGACGATCCGGTCACCCGTACGCAGGTGTCGAGCAGTTCGCCCATGGTGGTCACGCCCTGCGGGCCGACGAGGTTGTAGGCGCCGCTCGACTTCCGTTCCACCGCGTCGAGCATCCACGAGGCGAGATCCCGGACGTCGATGTACTGGAGGGGGAGGTCCCGTGGGCCGGGTGCCAGGACGGGTCCGCCTCGGGCGACACGGTTGAGCCACCAGGGCAGACGGCCGATGTTCTCGTACGGCCCGAGGATCAGCCCGGAGCGCACGAGGAGCGAGCGGTCGGAGCCGAAGCCCTCGACGGCGGCCAGCTCCCCGCCCCGCTTGTCGCGGGCGTAGTCCGTCTGCTCCGCGTCGGCCGACGCACCCTCCACCAGCGGTGCCCGCTCGTCGTAACCGGCGGCCGGCGGCCAGGCGTACACCGAGCAACTCGACACGTACACATACCGTTCGGCCTTGCCGGCCAGCAGCCGCGCGGTGTCCCGAACGGCTCGCGGCGCAGCCGACCAGGTGTCGACGACGACATCCCACCCGTCCCCGCCGGAAGCGGGGCCGGTGGTGGAGGCGTCGACGAGCGCCGCGAGCCCGTCCGGAGCGGTGGGGGGGGGCGCCCCCCCCCCCCCCCCCCCCGGGGGGGGGGGGGGGGGCCGGGGGGAGAAGGGGGACACCCCGCCGCCGGGGCGCGCCGAGTCGCCCAGGGGGCGGGGCCCCCGAGACCGGG
>NZ_JBSFVC010000002.1:264750-272782 GCF_053592095.1 Streptomyces sp. NPDC002787
CTACCACCACACCCCCCCCGCCCCCCCGGCTCGCGGGGCGTGTGGGGTGGGGGTCTCCGCGCCCCGCCCCCCGCCCGGGTGGGGTGGGGTCGCCCAGCAGCGACCGCACCCCGGCCGGAGGTTCGTGCCGTCCCCGGTGGAAGACGGTCACCTCCCAGCCGCGGGCCAGCGCCGACTCCACGACGGCGCGGCCCACGAACTCCGTACCACCCAGCATCAGAAGTCTCATGCCACCGACTCTGCCCACCGGGTGGCCGGGACGGAACGGGAATCTGCTCTCAGGAGAAAGGCGGGTCAGGGGGAGAGCCCTCCCGGCCTCAACCCCCCAGCGAAGGCGCGTACTTGTAGCCGACCCGACGGACCGTCTGGATCGCCTGGCGGAACTCCGCCCCGAGCTTGCGGCGCAGCCGGGCGATGTGGACGTCGACGGTCCGGCCGTCGCCCACGTGCCCGTAGCCCCACACGGTGGTGACCAACTGGTCGCGGGTGTGCACCCGGTTCGGATGCGCGACGAGATGGGCGAGGAGTTCGAACTCCAGGTAGGTGAGGTCGAGCGGCCGCCCGTCGACCTCGGCGGTGCGCTGCACGGTGTCGACGCGGACCAGTCCGTCCCTGGCCTCGGTCGAAGCGGAACCGGGACCGGGACCGGCACCGGCACCGGCACCGGAGTGGTCGACCGCGTTCTCGTCGGCGACCGCGAACGGCGGCAGCGGCGGCTGCTGGTCGGCCGGCACCAGGACCAGGTAGCCGATCATCGGCGGCCGACCCGGCAACGCCGGCAGGGTGTGCTGGGGAGCGGGCAGCCAGGTGGCGCCCGGCGGCAGGAAGTCCGTCACGTCGACGACCTCGTCCCGGCCCACAGCGCGCAGGCGATGCCGGGGAGAGGCGCTGGACGGGGCGACGGCGGCCGGGGCGGAGCCCGAGGCGGCGGTGAGAGGGGCCGTGGTGAGAGGAGCGGCGGTCGAGAGGGTACGGGTGTTCGCCATGAGAGGTCAGCTCTTTCGCGCGAGAGGTTCGTCCGGGAGACCTCGGCAACCGATTCGTGGTCGGAACCGCCGAGGGACGTACGTCGTTTCGCGCCGACCGAAGGCCGGGGTGTGCGGCTTTAGAGGGCCGGCGCGTTCATCGCGCGGCAACACACCTGGTCGAAGTCGTGGTGCTGACGGGAAGGCCAGAAGGGCTCGAGGTCATGGCGACCTGTCGCGCGTCGGTTCTGGATGCCGACCATGGCCCCATTGAAGCAGACACCGGCCCACGACAGGAGCCCTCCTCTCACGGCTTGGACACTTCTTCACCCGCCGACCCGGTGCGTGGGGGCCTCATCCGACCAGGCGTTTGCGCCAGTTCAGCGGGGTGACCGTGAGGGCCGTGCCGGGATCGCCGTCCCACTCGGTGGACAGGCCTTCCGCCGCGAGGGCCGCGACGACCTGGTGCCCGACCTCCGTCGTGGTGTCGGCGGAGCCGTCGAACCCGCCGTACAGCAGCATCAGTCCGTGCCCGGCGGCGGCGCCCTCCGTGCACTGCGCGTGGAAGAACACGAACCCCCGGGCGCCCGGGGCGCTTTCGGCGCCTATCTCGCTCGTACCGCAGGTGCGGCAGCAGGTGAAGTTCTCCCGGGCCGTGATGCCGTGTGCCGCCTGCAGCGTCTCGAAGGCGCGGGTGAGCCGCTCGGGGTCGGTGACCCCGTCCCAGGTCTCCTGCTCGGTGAGCCGCTCCACCCACAGCCGGTCGACGAGCTGCCGGGCCTGGGCGGGGGAGACGGGCCGGTCGTCGCCGTCGACGAGGTACTCCTCGGCGGCCTCCGTCAGCTGCGCACGGTCGTCGTATCCACAGCGCAGCAGCTCGCGCACCCGCTCCTCGACCTGTTCCCGTACGTCGTCCGGGAGGTCCGGCACCTCCTCGGGGGCGTCATGGTCGAGCGGGGTCCACTCGATCCCGGTCTCCCAGCCCGGCGTGCGCCGGGCCCAGCCGGTCATGGCCGCGGCGACCCGCTCCGGGTCGGTGAGGACCGTCCCGAAGAACCGGTCCCGGCCCTCGCGGTACTCCAGTTGGTACTCGCCGTCGGTGCCGTCGTCGGGCCGCTGGTGCCAGACCTGGACGAAGACGTCCGGCACGTCCGGTATCCGCTGCGCGACCAGGAACCTGTCGCCCTCGTCCCCGATCCGGAACACCAGCTCGCGCAGCCGCTCCGCCGGGATCCGCGCGTGCTTCTCCCAGTTCTCCGTCTCGACCTTGACGGCGAGCCGGTCCGTGCCGACGGGCTCGTCCGTGCGGGCCGCGTCGCCCCCGTGGATCTTCATGCCCCCACCATGGCATGCCCCACCGACAACGCCGGAGGGCGCCCACCGAATCGGTGGACGCCCTCTCGGAAGCTCGGGCTGAGGAGCCCGGGTGGATCAGACCTGGCCGGCCTTGTCGAGCGCGGTGCAGCAGGTGTCGACGATCAGCCGCGTCACGACGTACGGGTCGACGTTGGCGTTCGGGCGGCGGTCCTCGATGTAGCCCTTGCCGTCCTTCTCGACCTGCCACGGGATACGGACCGAGGCGCCACGGTTGGAGACACCGTAGGAGTACTCGTTCCACGGGGCGGTCTCGTGCAGACCGGTCAGACGGTCGTCGATGCCGGCGCCGTAGTTCTTGACGTGGTCGAGCGGCTTCGAGCCCTCGCCCAGCGACTCGCACGCGGTGATGATCGCGTCGTAGCCCTCGCGCATCGCCTTCGTGGAGAAGTTGGTGTGCGCGCCGGCGCCGTTCCAGTCACCCTTGGCCGGCTTGGGGTCCAGGGTGGCGGCGACGTCGAAGTCCTCGGCGGTGCGGTAGAGCAGCCAGCGGGCCACCCACAGCTGGTCGGCGACGTCCAGCGGGGCGAGCGGGCCGACCTGGAACTCCCACTGGCCGGGCATGACCTCGGCGTTGATGCCGGAGATGCCGAGGCCGGCCTCCAGGCAGTTCTCCAGGTGGGCCTCGACGATGTCACGGCCGAAGATCTCGTCGGCGCCGACACCGCAGTAGTAGCCGCCCTGGGGGGCCGGGAAGCCGCCCTTGGGGAAGCCGAGCGGGGTGCCGTCCTGGAAGAACGTGTACTCCTGCTCGATACCGAAGATCGGCTCCTGCGCGGCGAACTTCTCGGCGACCTCGCGCAGCGCGGCACGGGTGTTGGACTCGTGCGGCGTCATGTCGATGTTGAGGACCTCGCAGAGCACGAGGACGTCGTCGCCACCGCGGATCGGGTCCGGGCAGGTGAAGACCGGCTGCAGCACACGGTCCGAGGAGTGCCCCTCGGCCTGGTTGGTGGAGGACCCGTCGAAGCCCCAGATCGGCAGCGCGTCCAGACCGGCGGGCTCGCCCGCGATGATCTTGGTCTTGGAGCGGAGCTTGGCCGTCGGCTCGGTGCCGTCGATCCAGATGTACTCAGCCTTGAAGGTCACGGGACACATCCTTCGGGGTGGGTCACTAGGCGCATGTGCGGGTGCTGCGGCGCTGCGGCACTGAAACGCCGCGTTGATGCCGGGCAGCCTGTCAACATGCGATTTCCCGGTCATTGCTCGAATGTGAACCCCGTGTTACCTGGGGTCGCTGTGGTGCGATTCACGTCGCGGCGGAGGCGCAGGTCGAACGCACACGCGAGGCCGGCCACCGCTGCACGCGGTGGCCGGCCTCCCCGGGCGGCGGTTGCCCTCTCTTCACCTCACCGTTACGAGCGGGCCCCTGCCGCCGTCAAGGCCCGCGTCAGCCGACCTTCTCGATCAGTGCGCGGCGGATCAGGAACTTGCCGGGTTCCCGGACCTCCTCGAAGGCGGCGTTGTTCAGCAGGACGCAGCTGCCGGAGACCGAGGTGACCTCGACGGTCGTGGACTTGTCGTTGTCCAGGTTGGTCACCCGCAGCTTCGTCCCGGCGGGGAACTCGTTGCTGGACGCGGCCGGGGCGCCGCCCTCACCGGAGAGGGTGACGGTGGAGCCGTCGCAGACCTGTTCGCCGGCCCCGGCGTTCCCCGTGTCGCCGGTGTCCCCGGCGCCGCCCGCGTTCCCGGCGCCGCCCGCGTTCCCTGCGGCCTCGTCGCCCTGGGGGTCCTGAGCCGACCCCCCGGTCTCCGCGGCCGGCGCGGAAGGCTGCGCGGGCTGTGCCGGCTGCGCTGTCTGGGAGCCCTGAGCCGACTCCCCGACGACGCAACCCGACGCCTCCTGCTGGACCTTGATCTGGGCGACGACCGCCTCGCGGTTGGCGATCCGGGCCGCCGACTGGGCGTCGGGGTTCGCCTTCTGGTCCGCGATGAACCGTTCGTTGTTGCCGAGCGCGGTGGCCAGCCCCTGGCAGACGCTGGACTCCGCCGCGGTCTGCGCCGCGTTCGACGTGGCCGCCATGGCGAAGGCACCGCCTCCCGCGACCGCGGCAGCGGTCACGAACAGGGCGACCTTCTTCTTCGTGCTGAGTGTTCTCCTACGCGACATGCGCGCCTCCGAGAGGTAGGGAGCGTACGCCGCTAGGTACGAGATACCGAACGAAGCTACTCAACGGTCACAGGAAACTCTCAAGTAACCCGCGTCACACGACATTCGGTGAGCTGTCGGTGCGTACAGCCCCCTACCGTGCCAGGGCGTCCCGTACGGCCTCGTCCGTGCGGGCCACCACCGCCGTGCCGTCGTCCGCGGTGATGATCGGCCGCTGGATGAGCTTCGGGTGCTCGGCGAGCGCCTTGACCCACCGGTCGCGGGCGTCGGCGTCCCGGGCCCATTCCTTGAGGCCGAGCTCCTTGGCGGCGGCCTCCTGGGTGCGCGTGATGTCCCACGGTTCGAGCCCGAGCCGGTCCAGTACGCCGCGGATCTCCTCCTCGCTCGGGACGTCCTCCAGATAGCGGCGGACGGTGTAGTCGGCGCCCTCGGCGTCGAGCAGGCTGATCGCGCTGCGGCACTTGGAACAGGCCGGATTGATCCAGATCTCCATGCCGCCAACGGTAGTGGCCGGTCGGTGAAAACCCGTGTTCCACCTGTGTCACAGGACCCGTCAGATCCCTTCTGGCCAGGGGCGATTGTCAGTGGGGGGTAGTAAAATAGAAGCAGTGTTCGAGGGTTGCCGACGGGGGATTCCGGCGGCGCCCAGACCGCGACAGGAGGATGTCCGTGCCCGCTGCCGCACTGAAGTCGAAGCCGCTGCCCACCCAGTCCACCGCCCAGCGTCCCGTCCTGCTCGACCTGCCCTACGCGCCGGTGGTGAAGCACACGCTGCCGCCGGGCCGTCCGCGTGAGTGGTACATCACGCACAACCGGCGTCTGAAGGCCATGCGCCTGGCGATCGCCCTGCTCGACTCCGGTGTCTTCATGCCGAACCAGGCGCGCAACGAGACGATCCGGAGCACGGCGGAGGTGATCGGTGTGCACCCGCCGTCGGACACCACGTGCCACATGGTGCGGGCGCTGATGCGCTACAGCCGCTGATGCGGCGGAGCCGCTGACGCCGTCCGGCCGACTCTTCCGGTGCCGTCCACTCCTCGGGGTGGGCGGCACCGGTGCGTTGAGGGGTGCGGGTCCGGCGGTGGTGGCTCGCGAGGTGGCGGAGAAAGGGGTGATCTCCGGCCGCCAGGGTTGGCCGGAGATCGCTCTAGCCGTGCCCGCTCGGGGTCCATACGATGCGGTCGCCCCTTGGTCTTCACAGCTCTTTCACAGATTGAAGGGGACCTCGCGCATGCCTATTGACATGCGCATGACCTCGATTGGAGAACCCCCCATGGTTCGTGGTCTCCTCCTGGGCGGCGCCGTGGCCGCCCTCTTCGCCTCCGCGCTTCCCGCGCAGGCCGATTCCCCGTTCGAAGACCCGCCGCCGGACAAGATCGTCATCAAGGTCGCCACGGTGAACGGCTCCGGCTGCCCCGCGGGCACGGCCGCGGTCGCCGTCTCGCCGGACAACACCGCGTTCACGGTGACCTACAGCGACTACCTCGCCCAGGTCGGCGGCGGCGCCCCGTCCACCGCGTTCCGCAAGAACTGCCAGCTCAACCTGATCGTCCATGTGCCGGGCGGCTTCACCTACGCCATCGCCAGCGTCGACTACCGGGGCTTCGCCTCGCTGCAGCGCGGCGCGAGCGGCGTCGAGAAGGCCTCGTACTACTTCCAGGGCTCCCCGGACACGGCAGCTCGGACCCACACCTTCAACGGCCCCTACGAGGACAACTGGCAGGCCACGGACGAGACCGACTGGGCCCAACTGGTGTGGGCGCCCTGTGGGGTCGAGCGCAACTTCAACATCAACACCGAGCTGCGCGTCAACCGGGGGTCGTCGCCGGCGAGCAGCACGAGTTTCATGACCATGGACTCGACGGACGGTGACATCAGCACGATCTACCACTTGGCCTGGAAGGAGTGTCCCTCCGGGTGAGCCGGTCGCCGGGTGCCCTTCTCTCCTTGGGCACCCGGCGTTTGTGTGGGCCTCATGGGGGCTGCGCCCCCGGACCCCGGTGACCTCGGCGGATTCGTCGGCTGCGGACCGGTGGGAGCTGGTCGCGCAGGCCGAAAAGCACGGGGCGCAGCCCCTGCTTTTCAGGGGCGCGGGGAACTGCGCGAGCAACCACACACCACCCGCACCTGCCGACGCACCCGCACCCCCGAGCTCATCCGCGACACTCACGCCGACTCCGACGCCGACGCCAACTCCTTCTCCAGCGGCGTCCGGAAGCGCGGCGTGACCCTGGTGTCACCCACCCACCCCCGCAACCGCACCGCCTCCGCACGGATCGCCGCCTCGGCCTCCCGCCCCACCCCCTCCGTGTCCAGCACCCGCCAGACGATCTCCCCGTCGGACCGCTGGGCCCAGCCACCCACCACCCGGCCGTTCCACCACACCGTCGGGCCGACGTTGCCGCTGTAGTCGAAGAGGGCGGGCCGGAGTTCGGGGGCGAGGTACCAGTCGCGCTGCTGCCATCCCATGGCGGTCGGGTCGAGCGCGGGAAGGAGGGCGGCCCAGGGCTCGCCGGGGTCGGAGACCGGTGCCTCGTCGTCGGCGGTCACATACCCCGTGCCCTCGTCCAAGGTCACGGCCCGTGCCCCGATCGCCGCCAGCGCCCGGCGGACCTCGGTGACGCGCCACCCCGTCCACCACTTCAGGTCGGCCTCGGTCGCCGGCCCGCACGCCGCGAGCCACCGGCCGAGCAGGGAGGCCTGGGCCTCGGCCACATCCAGCTCCGGGTGCGCGGGGGCCACGGCCCAGCGGAACTGGCTGGACGTCCAGGAGCCGAGCGGCCGCCCCCGCACGACTCTGCCCTCCACCCCGAGGACCCTGAGCAACCGGGTCGAGACGGTGTGCGTGCCCTCGTAGCTCTTCCCGGCCGCGTACACGAACTGCTGGCGCAACCGGGGCTCGTCCTCGGCCAGTTCGGACGCGGTCGCCTGGCCGCGGCGGGCCAGCGCGGCCAGCGCCGACTCCTCGACCTCCTTCAGCCAGGCCGCGTCCGGTGCCCCGGCCGCCGCCATGTCCTTCAGCAGCGCCGCCCTCTCCCTCGCGGCGACCGTGATGCCGGTGGAGGCGTGCACCACGGCGGTCAGGTCCGTGGGGAACACGAACACGGTGTGCCGCATGCCGTGCATCCGGACGAGGGTGCGGTCCGCGTACAGCGCCCGCTCGGTTTCGGCCACCGTCCGCGCGGGATCGGCGAGCCGGGCGCCCACCGCCAGATGGACGGTCGCGGGGTCCGAGCCGTGCAGTGCGACGAGCGAATCGGCCACCGCCTCCGGGCCCGCCGCCCGCACCGATCCGGCCAACCGCTGCCGCAGCCCCAGCCGCGCCCGCCGCTCGGCCACCGTGACATACCGCCGCGCATCATCCATACTCGCCGCCTCCACCCGTACGCCGTGTCCGTTCTCAACGCCCTGGGTCCCCGGCCCTAGCCTTGGGAGCCCCGGAGCCTGAGCTTTTCCGAGCCTGCCGACCCCGAGCCCTCCGACCCGCCGAGCCTGCCGACCCCGAGCCCTCCGACCCGCCGAGCCTGCCGACCCCGAGCCCTCCGACCCGCCGAGCCTGCCGACCCCGAGCCCTCCGACCCGC
>NZ_JBSFVC010000002.1:272880-312428 GCF_053592095.1 Streptomyces sp. NPDC002787
GCCGAGCCTGGCGACCTGCCGAGCCTGTCGACCCGCCAAGCCCCCTGAGGTCCCGAGTGCCGTCGAAGCCCGGAGTCCTCGACCACATCCTCCAGGACGCCACTGATCGCCGTACTCCGGCATGCGCACGTCCCGCCTCCCTCTTTCCCCGGGCGGGGGCCGGGGGCTACGCGTACCGCTCCAACACGCCGCCCACATACGCCTCCAGCCGCGCCCCCAGCACCTCCGGCGTCAGATCCGTCCGCCCCAACTCCCGCCAGGGCACCGCGACCTTCTCCGCGTCGGGCGCGTAGGCGAGCGCGTCCAGCAGCCGCCAGTACAAGTGATGCTGATCCACGGCCAGTTGATGCCCGCCCCGCGCCTCGTACCGCTCACGGAACCCCAAGCCGTACTCCGCCCCGTGCAGCAGCGCGAGCGCGGTCGAGCAGTGGGCGACATCGAGGTCCGCCGGCCCCCACGAGGTCTCCACCCAGTCCACCACCCCGCTGATCCGCAGCCCCTCACCCGAGCCGGCGAACAGGACGTTCCCCGGATGGAAGTCCCGGTGCAGGAAGCACCCTTCGTACGCCGGCGCCTCCCGCCGGATCACGTCCACGGCCCGCTCCCACAGCGGACCGCCGGGCGTGCCGACCCGCTCGGGCGAGGTCCAGGCCTGGTACGTACGAGGCCGTTCCTCGGGGACGACCGCGTGGATGCGGGCGAGCTGCCCGGCGAGCAGGTCCAGCCGAGCCTCCAGGCCGGCGCCCTCCTCCACCCGCACCGATCCCGGCAGCAGGGACATCAACAGCGAGGGGTGGTCGGCGAGTTCGGCGGCCGGGTCGACGGCGTGGAGCCGTGGCGCGGGAATGCCGTCGTACGCCGAGAGCAGGGTGAGCATCGCGGCCTCACGGTTCAGCAGCCCGGGAGCGTGCAGCCGGAAGAACGGCTTCACGAACGACCGCAGGACGAGACCCGTCCCGTCGTCGAGCGTAAGCCGGCGCATCACGGACGTCCAACCGCCGCGCAGATCAGCCCAGTTCCTTACCTCACGGCCTGCCGGAAGCTGCTTGGCCACCCACGCCCGGGTCGCCGCCCACTCCTGATCGTCGAATCCCATGCGGCCAGCATCGCCGATAAATGGGATGCTGGCGCACCCGTCCCACGAGCATCCTGGATACGCGCAGCGGAGTACCCGGGCACCGGGCCCGCGCAGGACGGGTATCACTTTCCGGCCCCGGGGCTACTCTGCTACGCACCGTCGGACGGCCGCCCTCACCCCCCAGCGCCCCGTCGGACAGACACGCATCCGGTCTCAGATCCAGCACAGTCATCCACCACGCCACGCCCCGAGGAGTCCCGTCATGGGCACCTTGATCCTTTCGGCGACCGCGGTTCTGGTCGTCATGGGTTTCTCCAACCAAGTCCTCTGGCTGGCCGCGGTCGCCCTGCTCTACCTGTACGTCCGCTACGGCCGCACGGGGGGAGGCTCGGCGACGTCCTCGTCGGGATCCCCGGCAGGCGGCGGCTCGGCCCAGCCCGCTTCCTACCGCGCGTACCGCGATCGCCGTGACCAGCAGGCGAAATGGGAGCGCCGCTACCGCCGCGAACGGCCTCTCGGGACCCGTCGGCAGGACCGCGACAGGAGCGGCAAGTAGCGACAAACAGTGACCACTGTGATCAGTGGTGACCAGCAAGTGATCGCCAGTGGCCAGTGGTCAGTGGCCAGTGGTCAGTGGTCACAGGAGTGCCCCGGGGCCCGTCACAACCCCGGGGCACCCCAGATCGGGAACCATCGGCTGAGCTCCGGCTCGATCCGCAGATCGTTCCCGAGTACCGCCCGCACCCGCAGCTCCAGCGCGTTGTCCCGCCGTCGCTCCGCACCCGGCAGCGGCGCGAACGGATAGAACGTCCCGCGCTTGTAGAGATAGACGAGCCCGAGCCGCGTACCCTCGCCCTCATCCCGGAAGCCCACCACCGAGCACAGCAGCTGCGGCCCGAACCCGTCGCTCTCCAAGGCGCTGTTGACCGCGTGCAGATCGCTCACGAGGGCGGGCAGGTCCTGCGCTTCCCGCCGGGAGACCAGCCACGAGTAGCCGTACGCGTCCCGCTCGATCCCGACCGGCGGCCCGGTGCGCCCCGCGTCCGCGTCGAGTAGGGCCCGCACCTCCCGTCGTACGTCGTCGAAGGCCGCTCCCTCCACGGTCGCGAAGCACACCGCGCCCGTGCCGGTCGGCGTGAGGGAGAGAGCGGCCTCCAGCGTGACGGCGGCCGAGGGCAGGGCGAAGAGGCGGTCGAGGTCGGGTGCGACCGGCTTCGTACGCCCGAGGATGATGTCCAGAAGTCCCATGCCCGCTCAACCCGCCTTCCCGGACCCCCGGGATTCCCCGGCTCCCCCGGATTCCGCAGCTCCCTCGGATCCCCCGGAACCCGGCGCGGAGGCACCGCCCAACTCAGCCGAGATACGGGCCAGTTGGTCGAGCCGCTGCTCCAGTGGCGGATGGGTGGCGAAGAAGCGGGCCAGATGCGGGTGCCCGCCGAGCGCGGGCGTGAAGTAGAAGGCGTTGAAGGCCTGCGAGGTCCGCAGGTCCCGGGTCGGGATCCGCGCGATGTCCCCGGTGACCTTGGTGAGGGCGGAGGCGAGCACCGAGGGCCGTCCGGTGAGCAGGGCGCCCGACCGGTCGGCGGCCAGCTCGCGATACCGGGACAGCACCCGGATCAGCAGGAAGCTCAGCACGTACACGGCGGCGGAGACGCCCATGATCACACTGAACACGATGGCGGTGTTCTGGTCCCGCCGCCCGCCGAACATGTGCGAGTAGAAAGCGAACCGTACGACGAGTCCGGCGATCACGCCCAGGAACGAGGCGACCGTCATCACGGCGACATCGCGGTGCGCCACGTGCGACAGCTCGTGCGCGAGCACACCCTCCAGCTCGTCCGGCTCCAGCCGCCGGAGCAGTCCCGTCGTCACGCACACCACCGCGTGATCGGCGTTCCGCCCGGTCGCGAACGCGTTCGGCATCTCCATGTCCGCCACCGCCACCCGCGGCTTCGGCACGTCCGCGACCGCGCACAGCCGGTCCACGACCCCGTGCAGCAGCGGATACTCCTCCGGCTCCACGATCCGCCCGCGCATCGCGTACAGGGCGACCCGGTCGGAGAACCAGTACTGCGCCCCCAGCAGCACCGCCGCGATAACCACGACCAGCACCCAGGACTTCAGCAGCGCGATCAGCACGGCCACGAACACCACGTACAGCAACCCGAGCAGAAACACCGTGACCGTCATCCGCGCGGTCAGCCGGGGATCACTCCGGAAACGTTCAGACATCCGTACCACCCCGCACTCAGGCAGCCACTCGTCCCGCTTCCATTGTGCGCCCGGGGATTCCTGACTCAGGCGTCGAGCCCGGCCTCCCGCTTCCGCAGCCGCAGCACGTGGTCGCTGAACAGGTGGCGGCCACGATCGAGCAACTCGCCCACTTCCGGGTCACCGCGGCGAACCTCCGCCGACGGATGCCACCCCTGCACGGCCTGCCCGGCCCAGGTCCGCAGCCTGCCGTCCGGGTCGTCCAGCAGCGCCGCGGCCGCCCGCAGCCGTACGACCCCACCGCGGGCGTCCAGCAACCGGAACGCGGCGACCCGTGTGTGCCGTGGCCGCTCGGCCCCCAGCCGTTCCGTCAGCCACTCCTCGGGCAGCCGCTCCGCCGACGGCAGCAGCGCGACGGTCGCCTCGCGGACGACCCCGGGCTCGGGATCGTCGAGCAGGGGCCGCAGCCGCCGTACGTCGGACACGTCCAGCAGCCGCAGGGCCGCCACGGCACGGGCCCGTACCCCCGGCGCCGGATGGGCCAGCAGCGGCCACAGCAGCCCGACGTCCGCCCGCTCCCCGCACTCGGCGAGCCCGATGACGTGCCCCGGCCGCAGCGCCGGATCGTCGGCCGCCTCGCACCAGGCCCGGTACAGCGGCGCCGGATCGGTCCCGTACCGCCGTACGACATACCGCGCACAGGCCCGTACCAGCGCGGACCGGTCGCCCAGGAACGCCACCGCCCGCTCCGGCCGCCCGGCCCGCCGCAGCGCGGTGACCCCGGCGGAACGGGCGCGGGGGTTGCGGGCGGCCAGGAGGGGGTCGAGCACGTCGTCGTACGACTCCTCCGGTACGGCGGCCAGCGCCGCCTCCGCGCACAGGTCCTGGACGACGGCGTCATCGTCCCGGGCGGCGGCGCGGGCGAGCCCGGCGGGGGAGAGGAGCCCTTCCTCGATCGCCAGCCGGTGGGCGAAGCGGCGGACGGCGGGGTCCGGGGCCGTGAACAACGGCGTGAGCCGGTCCAGCGGAGCCCGGCGGAGCACCTCGGTGAGCAGCCCGGCGGCGAAGGCGCCCCGGTCGCGGCGGCCGACGAGCAGGATCAGTGGGGCCAGGGCGACGGCCGCGGGGACGTCGAGCACCTCGCGCAGCAGGGCGCGGGCACGCTCCCGCACCGGCCCGGCCCAGTCGGCGGCCCGGACGACGACCAGGGGCAACAGATCCGGGTGCGCCATGGCCGGCCGCAGCGCCGCCTCACGCACCCGGCCGTCGTGGTGGCACAGGGCGAGCGCGAGCCGGGCCTCGGTCGGTTCCACCCGGCGCGGGAGGACGCCGCCGAGCCAGGCGCGCCGCCCCTCCACCTCGTCCCGCGTCGGCAGCAGATCCCGGCCGGTCCAGCAGCGCGTGCCCGCGTCCAGGTCGAGCCAGGCACCGGGAGCGGTGACGTCGACCGATTCCCGCAGCGCCCCGCCCCGCGCGAGCCGCAGTGCGGCCTCGCCGCCGCCCCGGAGGTCTTCGCGCATGCCCGGCCTCAGTACGAGGACCGGTAGTTGATGTAGCCGATCAGCGCGATCAGCCCCGCCACACAGCCGAACACGATCACCGTCGACACCCAGGACGACCGGCGCGGTGCGCCTCGGTCGGGGGCGGCGCGGAAGGGCTGGGGCGCGGGCGGGTTCTCCTTCCAGCGGGCCGCCAGCATCCGGGCCCGTGCGGAGGGCTCCTTCAACTCGGCGTTGTCCGCCCACTTGATGTCGAACTCGCGCTCGTCGTCGTCCTGTTCGGGCATCCCCGTGTCTCCCCGTCGTCTCTCTCGAACAGCCGTGCCAGAACCATACGACGGCGCCCCCGTCCCGAGAAACGGGAACGGGGGCGCCGTGGAACTGCTCAGCGGCCGGTCGGGACCTCAGGCAGGGCGTGCGGCTCGATCACACGTCGAAGTACAGCTCGAACTCGTGCGGGTGGGGACGCAGCTGCAGCGGGGCGATCTCGTTGGTGCGCTTGTAGTCGATCCACGTCTCGATCAGGTCCGGCGTGAAGACGTCGCCCTGGAGCAGGAACTCGTGGTCGCGCTCGAGGGAGTCGAGGACGGCCGGGAGGGAGGTCGGGACCTGCGGGACGCCCGCGTGCTCCTCGGGGGCGAGCTCGTAGAGGTCCTTGTCGATCGGCTCGGCCGGCTCGATCTTGTTCTTGATGCCGTCGAGGCCCGCGAGCAGCAGGGCCGAGAAGGCGAGGTACGGGTTGCCGGAGGAGTCGGGCGCGCGGAACTCGACGCGCTTGGCCTTCGGGTTCGAACCCGTGATCGGGATACGCATGGCCGCGGAGCGGTTGCGCTGCGAGTAGACCAGGTTCACCGGGGCCTCGAAGCCCGGGACCAGACGGTGGTACGAGTTCACCGTCGGGTTGGTGAAGGCCAGCAGCGACGGGGCATGCTTGAGGATGCCGCCGATGTAGTAGCGGGCGGTGTCCGACAGGCCCGCGTAACCGGCCTCGTCGTAGAAGAGCGGGGAGCCGCCCGACCACAGCGACTGGTGCACGTGCATGCCCGAGCCGTTGTCACCGAAGATCGGCTTCGGCATGAACGTCGCGGTCTTGCCGTTGCGCCAGGCCACGTTCTTCACGATGTACTTGAAGAGCTGGAGGTCGTCGGCCGCGGCGAGCAGCGTGTTGAACTTGTAGTTGATCTCGGCCTGGCCGGCGGTGCCCACCTCGTGGTGCTGGCGCTCGACCTGGAGGCCGGACTTGGCCAGCTCCAGGGAGATCTCGGCACGCAGGTCGGCGAAGTGGTCGACCGGCGGGGTCGGGAAGTAACCGCCCTTGTAGCGGACCTTGTAACCGCGGTTGTCCTCCAGCGCACCGGTGTTCCAGGCGCCCGCCTCGGAGTCGATGTGGTAGAAGGACTCGTTCTCCGAGGTCTTGAAGCGCACGCTGTCGAAGACGTAGAACTCGGCCTCGGGGCCGAAGTACGCGGTGTCGGCGATACCGGTGGACGCGAGGTACGCCTCGGCCTTCTTCGCCACGTTCCGCGGGTCACGGGAGTACTGCTCGCCCGTGATCGGGTCGTGGATGAAAAAGTTGATGTTGACCGTCTTGTCGCGGCGGAAGGGGTCGACGCGCGCGGTGGACAGGTCGGCGCGGAGCGCCATGTCGGACTCGTGGATGGCCTGGAAGCCGCGGATCGAGGAGCCGTCGAACGCGAGCTCCTCGGCCGGGTCGAAGGCCGTGGCCGGGATCGTGAAGTGCTGCATCACACCCGGCAGGTCGCAGAAGCGGACGTCGACGAACTTGACGTCCTCGTCCGCGATGTACTTCTTGGCCTCGTCGGCGTTCTGGAACATCCAGCTCCTCCTACTCCCGACGTCTCCTGCCGGGGTGGTAGTTCGTTCGTGCTGCCAGTGCGGTGGCACACGCTGTCGTCGACACTAGGGACGGGTGATTTCTCGTACGTGACCCATTTGTTTCGCACAAGTTAACCGGACATCCCGCCCCGCACCCCACCTGTCCGTATGGCAGAACGGTCGCAGTACCGTGGTCGGGTGGACAAGAGGCAAGCAATCGGATCGTGGCTCTCCGGCCCCCGCGCGGCCGCGGAAGACGCCGGAGTCGACTTCGGGTACAGGGGAGAGCAGCTCGGTCTGCCGGAGGAGGGGCCGGGTTCGATCGCCCGCCCCGGCCGACGCCTCGGAGCCCTGGCCGTCGACTGGGGCCTGTGCCTCTTGATCGCATACGGTTTGATCACCGACGGCTACGACCAGGCCACCAGCAACTGGGCCCTGCTCATCTTCTTCCTGCTCCACGCCCTCACCCTGGGCACGGTCGGCTTCACGCCGGGTAAGCGCCTCTTCGGCCTCCGCGTCGTCGCCCAGGACACCGGCACGGTCAATCCCTGGCGCGCCCTGGTCCGCACGGTGCTGCTCTGCCTCGCCATCCCGGCCCTGGTCTGGGACCGCGACGGCCGTGGCCTGCACGACCGGCTGGCACGCACGGTGGAGGTCCGCATCTGACGTCGTACGACGATGCCGGCCGTACCGCGATGACGGCCGTACGACGATGGGGGCGCCCGGTGTGATCCGGGCGCCCCCATCGTCGTACGAGTAGGGAGATCAGCGGGCCTTCGGGCCGCCCTTCGGCATGCGCATGCCCTTGGGCATCGGGCCCTTGGGAAGCGGCATGTTGCTCATCAGGTCGCCCATCGCGCGGAGCCGGTCGTTGGTGGCGGTCACCTGGGGGCCGGAGAGCACGCGCGGCAGCTTGAGCATCGTCGTGCGGAGCTTCTTCAGCTCGGTCTGGCCCTCACCGGTGCCCACGACCAGGTCGTGCACCGGCACGTCCGCGACGATGCGGGCCATCTTCCGCTTCTCGGCGGCCAGCAGGCTCTTCACACGGTTCGGGTTGCCCTCGGCCACCAGGACGATGCCGGCCTTGCCGACGGCCCGGTGCACCACGTCCTGGCTGCGGTTCATCGCCACCGCGGGAGTCGTGGTCCAGCCACGCCCCACGTTGTCCAGCACCGCCGCGGCGGCGCCCGGCTGGCCCTCCATCTGCCCGAACGCGGCCCGCTCGGCCCGCCGTCCGAAGACGATCGCCGTCGCGAGGAAGGCGAGCAGGAGGCCCAGGATGCCGAGATAGATGGGGTGACCGATCAAGAAACCGATCGCGAGGAAGACACCGAAGGTGACGATTCCGACAGCCGCGAGTACAAGACCGATCTTCTTGTCGGCCCTGCGGGTCATCTTGTATGTCAGAGCGATCTGCTTGAGTCGCCCGGGGTTCGCAGCGTCCGCTGCGGTTTCCTTCCTCGCCATGGCACGAAGTCTACGTGTCCGGGGAAGCGAGGACGACGGCGGTGCCGGTGGGGACCGGAGACCGGCGGCTGCGCTGGGGAAGCGGCGCCGGGCGGCGGCGGTGCCGGCGGAGAGCGGCGGTCGAGCGTGAACGGTGGTCGAGCGTGAACGGTGGTCGCGCGCGAGCGGTGGTCGTGCGCGAGCGGTGGTCGTGCGCGAGCCGGGGTCCTGCTGAGTGACTGTGGTTACGACGTGCGCGAGGCGACGGCCCGTTCGAGGACGCGCTCGGCCTCGACACGGTCCTTGGCGCGGCGGCGGTCCTCCAGGACGGAGGTCCAGGCGTTGCGACGGGCGGTGCGCTGTCCGCTGCTCATGAGCAGCGACTCGACGGCACGGAGTGCATCGGTGAACGACGGGATCGCTGTGGCGCGAACGGGCGCGGCCTGCATGATGAGGTCCCCCTCGGGATGGGTGTCTGGCTAGGACCCTGTACCGGGTGTGAAACCAGGGTCACTGATTGGTGTTACCAGGGCGTGACCGACCGGTCAAACACCAATGAAGCCTTGATGCGGGGCCCTTAAACCCCGACGCGGTCCTGACAGCGCCCTCATCTGCGAGGACGGTCAGAACCGCGCCCAATCGGCCATTACCGGCCAGTAGCTACTTGTGCTCGGATTCACACGAGCTGATGGCACTCCGTGCCATTTGGCGGAAGGCTCCGCAGGGGGTCATACGGCCTGCGAGGCGACGTACGCGCCACCCCGCTGCGGAGCAGCTGAATGACGCTGCTCGACGGCCATCTGGTAGAGACGGCCGGCGCGGTACGAGGAGCGGACCAGCGGGCCGGACATCACGCCGGAGAAGCCGATCTCGTCGGCCTCCTGCTTCAGCTCTACGAACTCCTGCGGCTTGACCCAGCGCTCCACGGGGTGGTGGCGGACGCTCGGACGCAGGTACTGGGTGATGGTGACGAGCTCGCAGCCGGCGTCGTGCAGCTGCTTGAGCGCCTCGCTGACCTCCTCGCGGGTCTCGCCCATGCCGAGGATCAGGTTCGACTTCGTGACCAGACCGTAGTCGCGCGCCTCGGTGATGACCTTGAGCGAGCGCTCGTAGCGGAAGCCGGGGCGGATGCGCTTGAAGATCCTCGGGACCGTCTCGACGTTGTGCGCGAAGACCTCGGGGCGGGAGGCGAAGACCTCCTCCAGCAGCTCCGGCACGGCGTTGAAGTCGGGCGCCAGCAGCTCGACCTTGGTCCGGCCGTCCGCGCGCTCGGCGGTCTGCTGGTGGATCTGGCGGACCGTCTCGGCGTACAGCCAGGCGCCGCCGTCCTCCAGGTCGTCGCGGGCGACGCCGGTGATGGTGGCGTAGTTCAGGTCCATCGTGACCACGGACTCGCCGACGCGGCGGGGCTCGTCGCGGTCGAGAGCCTCGGGCTTGCCGGTGTCGATCTGGCAGAAGTCGCAGCGCCGGGTGCACTGGTCGCCGCCGATGAGGAACGTCGCCTCGCGGTCCTCCCAGCACTCGTAGATGTTGGGGCAGCCCGCCTCCTGGCAGACCGTGTGCAGACCCTCGCTCTTCACGAGGCTCTGCATCTTCGTGTACTCGGGGCCCATTTTCGCCCGGGTCTTGATCCACTCGGGCTTGCGCTCGATGGGGGTCTGGCTGTTCCGGACCTCCAGGCGCAGCATCTTGCGTCCGTCCGGTGCGACTGCGGACACATCGGCTCCCTGTGCTTCGATTCTTCGGCGTCCACCAGGGTACGCCCGTACGGTTCTCGGTTTCCGGGGTGGGCAACCCTGCGGAGTCGGGGCGCATTCCCTGTGCGTTCTTCGGCTGCGCGAGCAGCCCCCACCCACCCGCACCCGCCGACGCACCCGACTCGCCGAGCTCTGACGCGGACTACGCCGACGACCGCTCAACCTCCCGCGGCTTCAGGTCCGCGTTCTCCAGGATGTCCCGGAGGTGGCGTTCGGCCACCGGCAACACCTCGGCGATCGTGACGTCCCGACCCAGTTCGCCCGCCAGGGACGCGACCCCCGCGTCACGGATCCCGCACGGGATGATCCGGTCGAACCACTTGTTGTCCGGGTTCACGTTGAGCGAGAAGCCGTGCATGGTGACGCCCTTGGCCACGCGGATGCCGATCGCGCCGACCTTGCGGTCCTCGCGTCGCTGCCCGGCGTTGGAGGGCGCGTACTCCGGCCCGTTCATCCGGGGGTCGAACTCGTCGTCCGTCATCCGGGGGTCGAGGTCCAGCGAGAGCCCGCCCAGCCGCTGTTCGACCGGATCGCCGAGCACCCACACACCACTGCGGCCCTCGACCCGGGTGGTCTCCACCCCGAACTCCGCACACGTACGGATCAGGGCCTCTTCCAGACGCCGTACATGGGCCACCACGTCCACCGGGCGGGGGAGCTTCTGGATCGGGTAGCCCACCAGCTGGCCCGGGCCGTGCCAGGTGATCTTGCCGCCGCGGTCGACGTCGATCACGGGCGTGCCGTCGAGGGGGCGCTCGTTGTCGGCCGTGCGCCGGCCGGCCGTGTAGACCGGCGGGTGCTCCAGGAGCAGCACGGTGTCGGGGATCTCGTCGGCGAAGCGCGCGGCGTGCACCCGGCGCTGCTCGTCCCACGCCTCCTGGTACTCGACGGCCTCCGTGCCGAACCCCATGCGGACGAACCGCAACCCACTCACGGCAAGCGCCTCCCTCGGCGGTACTGCCGGGCGGCGGCACCGCGATAGCCCTGTCAGGCGCGTGCCGCGCCCAAGCCACTGTACGACCGTACGACCCGGCGGTGTTCGAGCGGTCTCCGGCCCCGGCGCCCGGCCCCGCCGCCGGCCCGCGTCCGCACCGCCGTTCGCCCTGAAGCCCGGAGAGCGTCGTACCGGGCGCGCCGGTGTGGGCCCGCGTCCGTCGTACGCCCCGGCCGCCGGGCGTACGAGGGGCCCCGCCGGCGCGTGTCGGAGGCCACCCCCGTCAGCCGTGCGGCGAATCCTCACACGATCGGATGAATGGGTGCGGAAGTGTGCGATCAGACGCTTACTCTCCGCTACATTCGCGCCGTTCACAAGGCCGCAAAGGCTTCTCACCAGGCAATCCGGGAAACCCCGCCGACACCCGGAAGGCAGGAGACCGCACCGCAGATGACGGAACGACCCGCGCAGCGCACCCCCAACCGCCAGCTCGCCGCCCTCATCGCAGAAGCGGGGTTCTCCAACGCGGGACTAGCGCGCCGAGTGGACCAGCTCGGTCTCGAACACGGCCTCGACCTCAGATACGACAAGACGTCCGTCACCCGCTGGCTGCGCGGTCAGCAGCCCCGCGGGACGACGCCCGCACTCATCGCCGAGGTGTTCACCCGCCGCCTCGGCCGCAGGCTCACCGCCCAGGACCTCGGCCTGGACGCCTGCGCCCCCGTCTACGCGGGCCTGGAGTTCGCCGCGACACCCGAGGAGGCCATCGACATCGTCGGCGGCCTGTGGCGCAAGGACTCCGGCAGCCACGCCGAGCTCCGCAAGATCGCTTTCACCCCGGCGGGACTGGTCGTCCCCAGCCGGGACTGGCTGATCGGCCGGCCCGACGACCGCGTGGGCCGGGGTGATCCGGGCGCCACCCGGGTCCCCCCGCAGGGCCGCCCGGCCGTCCCCCGGCAGCGCAGCCAGACCGAGCGGGGCCCCGGCCAGAAGGTCACCGGCGGGGACATCGCCGCCCTCCGTTCGGTCGGCGAACTCTTCCGCGCCCTCGACGACGCCTACGGCGGCGGCCACGCCCGCCAGGCCCTCGTGCGCTACCTGGAGCACGAGGCCGAGCCCATGCTGCGCGGCGCCTACGGCGAACAGATCGGCCGACGGCTCTTCGCCGCCGCAGCCGACCTGACCCGGCTGGCCGGCTGGACCTCGTACGACATCGGCGCGCACGGGCTCGCCCAGCGGTACTTCGTGCAGGCGCTGCGGCTGGCGCAGGCGGCGGGGGACCGGGCGTACGGGGCGTACGTCCTCGTCACGATGAGCCGGCAGGCGGTCTACCTGGGGCACGGGCGGGAGGCCGTGCAGCTCGCGCGCGTCGCCCAGCAGGGCGTCGGGTCGGCCGTGCCGCCGGTCGTGCAGTCGCTGTTGCACGCCGTCGAGGCGCGCGGGCACGCCGTCCTCGGAGAGGTACGGGCCTCCACGGCCGCCCTGGTACGGGCCGAGCGCGCCCTGGAGACGGCCCGTTCCGGGGACGAAGTCCCCTACTGGGCACGGTTCTTCGACGAGGCCCAGCTCGCCGACGAGTTCGGCCACAGCCACCGCGACCTCCAGCAGTACCGGGCCGCCGCGCAGCACGCCGAACGATCCCTGCAGTTGAGGGCGCCCGCCTACGCCCGCAGCCGCCTCTTCTGCCGCGTCGTCCTCGCCTCCGCCCGCCTGGGCCTCGGCGAACTGGACCAGGCCTGCCAGTTGGGCGCGGAAGCCGCGGGCCAGGCCGCCGAGATGCGGTCCGTACGAGCCGTGGAGTACGTCCGCGACTTCGAACGCCGCCTGGAGCCCTACCGCGACGCGGCCCCGGTGAGGGGGTACCGCGACAAGGTGGCGGCGCTGGGGTAGGCGTGCGACCCGGTGAAGGGGCGCCCGGTGATCCGCCGGGCGCCCCTCGCTCGTTCGTCGGACCGGTTCTCACGCGGCCGTTTCCAGCGGCTCCTCCAGCGGGGCCGGGCGGGCGTCCAGGTCCGTGAGGACCGCGTGGGCGGCCCGGCGGGCGGAGTGGAGGGCGCCCTGGACCGTGCTGGTGTCGCGGTGGTCGCCGCAGACGTAGAGGCCGGCGAGGAGGCGTACGGGGCGGCGCAGGTCGTGGGGCGGGGGCATCGCGGAGACGGCCTCGGGGACGTGGTGCGCGGCGAGGAGTTCCCAGCGGGTGGTGGACGTGCGGTAGAGACGGGCCAGTTGGGCCCGGACCGTGGCATCGAGGTGCGCGGGGTCCGGCGGCGTGCCGAGCACCGTGGAGGTGATCAGGGCGCGGCCCGCCGGTGCCCGGCTCGGGTCGACCTCGCTGATGACCGCCGTGTGCGAGACGGGTCCGCTGCGGTCGGCGTCGAGGAGCAGCGCCGGTTCGCTCAGCGGCGGCTCGTCCGTGGCGTGGTGCAGCACCGTCACCGGGTGGAACTCCGGCACCCGCAGGCCGGGAAGCAGGTCGGCGGCGGACCGGGCGTCCGTGGCCAGCACCACCGAGCGGCAGCCGAGTGCACCGTGGTCCGCCGTCGTCACCGAGGTCGTGCTGACCCCGGTGACCCGGACGCCCGTACGGACCGAGCCCGGCGGCAGCGAGGCCGCGAGCAGTTCGGGCAGCGTGTCGGCGCCGCCCTCCGGAATGCACAGCCGGCCCGTCGCGTAGGTGTGCAGGGCCAGGTCGGCGCAGCGGCTGGACGTCTTCAGCGCCGGGTCGGCGAGGAGCGCGGCCAGCAGCGGGCGTACGAAACCGTCGATGGTCCGGGGCGGGAAACCCCGGGTCGCCAGCGCCTGGGCGACCGGGACCTCCGCCCGGGTGAGCAGCCGCTCGGGCGCGGTCGCGGCGAGCCGGGCCAGGGCCATGGCCAGCCGGGACTGGTCGGCGGGGGCACCGAGTCGGCCGGGCCGGGTGCCCGTGGAACGGCCCTGGGGGCGGCCCTGGTTCCGGGGGAGCCTGGGGGCGCTTGCGAGGGCGCGTGCGGCCGTGAGTGCGCCCCTCGCGCTTCGTAGGACGGGGGTGGCGCCGGCGCGCTGATGACGGCCGTCGGCGTGCAGCAGGACGCCGGGGGCGAACGGCCGCAGCGGCAGGGTGCCCAGCCCCGGGGTACGGCGGAGTTCCGGGTACGACGTGGACAGCAACGGAGCCGTCCGGTCGAGGCGGAAGCCGTCGATCTTCTCGGTGGACATACGTCCGCCGACGGCGGGCCCGGCCTCCAGGACGGTGACCCTCAGCCCCGCCCTGGTCAGATGTACGGCCGCAGCGAGGCCGGCCACGCCGGCTCCTACGACGATGACGTCCACGTTCTCCGTGTCCGCCGGGAACGCCGACTGGTGCACCGACTCAAGCACGTGCCCCTCCCGAGGTCGCGCGGTTGCGGGGACTTTATGCCCCCAACACCCATCTGAAATACCTGAGTTCGGGATGAGAGTGAAGGTGGGGGCCGGTTGCGGGGAAGGAGCGTGTGACCTCGCACGGGGGCATGGGAGGGGTGCGTGTGCGCCGGGCGTTCGGGGGTGCGGGTTCGTCGGCGACCGCGGGCCCGGTGGGGCTTCTCGCGCAGTTCCCCGCGCCCCTAAAAGATCAGGCCCTGCGGGCCGGGAAGACGACGGGGCTGCGCCCCGAAAAGCGCGGGGCGCAGCCCCTGCTTTTCAGGGGCGCGGGGAACTGCGCGAGAAGCCCCACTCACCCGCACCCGACAGCGCACCCCGGCGCCCCCTATCACCCCGCCGCCGCCCGGATCGCGTCCTCGATCTCCGGATGGGTGAACGTGAAGCCCGACTCCAGCAACCGCGTCGGGACGGCCCGTGTGCTGCCCAGGACGTCGTCCGCGACCCCGCCGAGCACGAGCCGCAGCGCGGGCGCGGGGACGGTGAGGAGGGTGGGGCGGCGCAGGACCCGGCCCATGGCCGCCGTGATCTCGCGGTTGGTGAGCGGGGCCGGTGCCGTCAGGTTGAACGGGCCGGACAGGGACGGCGTGAAGAGCAGATGGCGCAGGGCCGCGACCTCGTCGTGGAGGGAGATGAAGCTCCAGTACTGGCGGCCGTTCCCCATCCGCCCGCCCAACCCGGCCTTGAACAGCGGGAAGAGCGGGCCCCAGGCGCCTCCGCCCCGGGCCACCACCAGCCCCGTACGGGCGAACGCCGTACGGATCCCGGCCCGCCGTGCGGCCTCGGTCGCCCCCTCCCACTCCACGCACACGGCGGACAGGAACTCCGACCCCGGCTCCGCCGACTCGTCCACCACCCGGTCGCCCGTGTAGCCGTAGAACCCGATCGCGCTGCCGTTGACGAACACGCTCGGCGGTGTGTCCAGGGAGGCCACCGCCTCCGCGAGCGTCCTGGTGCCGAGCACCCGGCTGCGCCGGATCGTCGCCCTGTACGCCTTTGTCCAGCGGCGGGACGCGACCCCCGCACCGGCCAGGTTCACCACGGCCGCGCACCCCACGAGCCCCTCGGTGTCGACCCGTTGGGCCTCCGGGTCCCAGCACACCTCGCCCCGCGCCCGGGGCGCCCGCCGCACGAGCCGGAGCACCTCGTACCCGTCGTCGGTGAGGGAGCGGGCCAGCGCCGAACCGATCAGGCCGGACGCCCCGGCGATCGCGATACGAGAACCGGGCGGAACGGGCGATTCAACGGTCATGTCCCCATCCTGTCGCCTGATCGGCGAAGCCGCGGGCCCGGGGGGGACCTGGGGTACCCGCCGACCTGCGACATCCGGCATCCGGCCGTCCGCCACCCATGACCGCCGTCGAGCGCCGCCGTCGAGCGCCGCCGTACAGTGACCGTCATGCCGGTTCCGCACATACGCGCCGCGATCCCCGCCGACGAGGACGCGCTCAGCCGACTCGACCGCGTCACCTGGTCCACGCTGCACTCCGTCCAGGAGCGCCCGAGTGAACCGTACGAGCCCTTCTTCAACGAGCGTTACGGCCCCCAGGACCATCTGGTGGCCGAACTCGACGGCACCCTCGTCGGCTACGTCCGGCTCGCCCGGCCCTCACCGCTCGCCTGCCACGCACACGTCCGCCAGATCCAGGGCCTCGCCGTCGCCGAGGAGGCCCGTGGGACCGGTGTCGCGCGCGCCCTGCTGCGGGCCGCGCGGGACGAGGCCCGGCGCCGTGGCGCCCGCCGCCTCACCCTGCGGGTCCTCGGTCACAACACCCCGGCCAGGAAGCTGTACGAGTCCGAGGGGTTCGTGGTGGAGGGGGTCCTCCCGGAGGAGTTCCTGCTGGACGGGGCGTACGTGGACGACGTGCTGATGGGCTGTCGCCTCTGACGCCCCTGCCCCGGTCCCCCTGCCCCAGTCCCCAGTCCTTGTGAGGTCACGGGCACGAGGTCACGAGGTCACGAGGTCACCCGTGTCCACCGCCGCCGTCGCGGTCGCCGCGCGCTCCGCGTCCGGGGCGACCTCGTCGACGGTCAGGACGTACCCCGTCTCGGCGTCCGAGGTGGAGCGGGCGAAGACGACGCCGTAGACCTGGCCGTCGGTGGTGAGGAGAGGGCCGCCGGAGTTGCCGGGGCGGACCGTGGAGCGGATGGAGTAGATGTCGCGGGTGACCGCATCCGTGTTGTAGATGTTCCGGCCGGTCGCGTCGATCCGGCTGGCGACCGTGGCCGCCTGGAGGTCGAGCCCGCCGTCCTCCGGGTACCCGGCGACGACCGCCGCGTCACCGCGCTCGGCGCTGTCGTCGAAGCGGAGCAGCGGGGCCTGGAGGCCCGGGACGTAGAGGACCGCCACGTCCTTGTCGGGGTCGAAGAGCACCACCCGTGCCTCGTACGCCCTGCCCACGCCGCCCACGCGCACGCTCGGGTCGTCGATGCCCGCCACCACGTGGGCGTTGGTCATCACGTGCTCGGTGGCGTAGACGAAGCCGCTGCCCTCGCGGCCCTGGGTGCCCGCGACGCCCTCGATCTTGACCGTGCTGCGCTTGGCGGCGCTGGTCGCGGCCGCGGTCACGCTGTCCCCGGAGGGCCTGGCGACCTCGGCCGTCGCCTCGTTCTCGAACGGGTTGAAGACCTGCGGGAAGCCCGCCTCCGTCAGGGCCGAGGTGGCGTTGGAGAACCAGGCCGGAGTGGTGTCCGGCATGGTGTTCTGCACGGCGCCGAGCAGCGCGGAGTTGCGGATCGAGTTGGTCACCACCGCGGACGAGGAGGCCGCGAGGACGCTCGCGGCCACCCAGGCCACGATGAGCACGGCGACCGTGTTGGCCGCCGCCCCGCCGATGCCGTCGGCCACCCTCAGCGGGCTGCGGTCGATCTCCCGGCGCAGCCGCAGCGCCAGCCGGCCCGCCAGCTCGTGCCCGATCACCCCGGGGACCAGCACCGTCAGCACCGCAGTGATCGTCGCCGCCGGAGTGCCCGCCTCCACCAGCTCCATCATCCAGGGCAGCACCCAGACACCGATCGCCGCGCCGCCCACGAAACCGGCCAGGGACACACATCCCGCGACCAGGCCGCGACGGTACCCGGACGCCGCGTAGGCCAGGATCACCAGCATCAGCAGGATGTCGAGCACGTCCACTCCAGCCGCCTTTCTTCAGGGACCCTGTAGTACGCGTGCGGCGGGCGCAGTGATCAGCTACGCCCGCACGGCACCCCGGTGGCCCGCGCGAAATCGGCCACCGGCACGTCGATCTGTCCGAAACCGTGGAAACGTCCGGCCACATCTGTCTGGAACCGTAGAAACGTCCCGGACCGCGGCGTTGGTTCCTTCCGCTTCCACCGGGTGGCACACCCCACATCGCGGCCGACGCGCATCTGGGTGACTCTGAGGGCATGCGTGTGTTCCGGATGTCGCGGGGGGCGCGAATACGGCGGCTGCCGCGCGTGTGGCGGCGCCGAATACGGACCCCGCGCGTCCCCGACCCGGTCCGGGGCCCGCGCGACCGCCCGCGCACGGCCCGGATCCACCCGCGCCGGGCCCGCCACCGCGTCCGCCCGGCCCCGGGGCACGTCCGCCGGGCCCGTGACCGCCTTCGCCCGCTCCCGGCGCCCCTGCGCCGGGCCCGTGACCGCCTTCGCCCGCTCCCGGCGCCCCTGCGCCGGGCCCGTGACCGCGTACGCCTGTCCTGGGAGCGGCTGGATCCGCCGCGTCCCGTCCTGATGCTGCTGGCCTGTCTGCCCGGTCTCGCCGCCGCCCTCGCGCTGGCCCTGTTCGCGGTCGACGTGGGCCGTACGGGGCACCGCCCCGTACGGCCGGAGGTGGCCCGGCCCGCGCCGCACCAGGCGCCCAGACCGGCCATCGTGCCGCGGACCCGCTGGCTGGACGGGGAGGCACGCAGCCAGCCGCCCGCCCGCTACGACGACGAGGTCGCCGCGGTGTTCATCCACCACACGGACTCGCCGAACGACTACGACTGCGCCGACGCGCCCCGCATCATCCGCTACCTGTACGCGGGCCAGACCGGGGCCAAGGACTGGGACGACATCGGCTACAACTTCCTCGTCGACCGCTGCGGCACCATCTACGAGGGCCGCGCGGGCGGCGTCGACCGCGCCGTCACCGGCGCCCACACCCAGGGCTTCAACCACCGCACCGCCGGTATCGCCGCCCTCGGCACCTTCACCGCCGGTGTCCCCGTCCCCCAGGCCATGACCGACGCCATCGCCGCCCTCGCCGCCTGGAAACTCGGCCTCTCCGACACCGACCCCCGCGGCAGCGTCAAGCTCACCTCCAGCAACAGCCTCAGCCGCTACGCCTCCGGCACCACCGCCCTGCTGCCCACCCTCGCGGGCCACAGCGACGGCTACATGACCAGCTGCCCGGGCGCGGCCCTCGCCGAACGGCTGCCCGCGATCAGAGAGCTGGCGGCACGCCTCCAGGGCCGGCGCTGAGACGTCGGGCCGTCGAGACGTTGAAACGTCGAGCTGTCGAGACGGATCTCATGAGGTTCACAGACAGCGCGCCGTGCCCTCACAGACTTCTCCAAGATCCGCGCCCTAACTTCGTCGTGTCACGCCGACCGGAGGTGGGGAAAATGATCAGCCGTCGTACGAAGAGCGCCGCCCGCGACCCGAAGAAGTCCTGGTCCTCGGCCCTGCGGAGCCCCTGGACGGTGGCCTGCGCGACCGCCGTCGTCGTGCTCGGCCCGTCCGCCGTCACCGCGTCCGCGCTGGAGCGCGCCAACTCCGCGCCCCTGCACGGCGCCTCGGCTCCCGAGCAGCCGGGCCCGGGCAAGGAACGACGCCCGCACGCCCAGCCGTACGGCATCGAGCGGTACGCGTATCTGCCGCGTACGTCGAGCCGGGGGCTCAGGCCCTGAAGCGTTCCCAGAGTTTCGGATAGCGCTCCGCGAGCGCGGACTCGTTCTCGAAGTCCAGCGGGGCGCCCTCGGGTTCACCGGGGGCGGGCGGGATGCCGAGGTCCGGGGCGACCACTCCGGTGAGCTGCTCGTAGGCCTCGTCCGCGGCGTAGCCCAGCTCCTCGCCGTCCCCGTCGATCTCCTCGTCGAAGTCGTCCAGCAGATCGGCGAGCGAGTCCGGGTCGTGCACCGCGGCCTCGAAGACCTCCCGGCCCTGGCCGATCAGCCAGCACCGGAAGAAGTCGAACGCGTCGTCGCTGGCCCCGTCGAGCAACACCCAGGCGGCGCCCCACAGATCCCAGGTGTACGCGCGGTTGTAACGGGACTCGAAGTGCCGGGCGAAGTCCAGCACCGCCTCCGGGTCCAGCCGGCCGAGCCGTTCCACGAGCAGGTCGGCATGGTCCTCGGGATCGCCCTCGGCGTCCTCCCGAGCGGTGTCCACCAACTCCCAGAACTCCGTCTCGTCCATCACGGGTCCAGCATCGGGCCTGGGCGGGCGGGACGCACGTGGAGGCTGCGGATTGTTATGCCGAACACGGCACCCCGCACGGGTTCAGCCGGCCTCGTACAGTCCGGCGAGCCGGCGCGCGTCGCTCGCGAAGCGCTCCCGCAGGCCCTCGGGGGCCAGCACCTCCACCTCCGGTCCCAGCGCCGTGAGCTGGGTGTGCGCCACCTCCTCCGACTCGACCCGGAGCGCGACCGTCGTCCGGCCGTGCCCGTCGGTCTCGCCGTCCGCCGCCGTCAGGGCGTCCCGCGCCGCGACGGGGTCCATGACGTACGGCAGCCTGCGCACGCCCTCGGGCGAGAGCCGTACGACGACCTCGGCCCGCAGGATCGACCGGGCGAACCGTTCGGCGTGCTCGTCCCAGTGGGCGGGCAGGTCGAAGTCCTCGTCACGGGCGAAACGTTCCCCGTCGGCGTCGACGGTCGTGAAGCGGTCGATGCGGTACGTGCGGAAGGGCCCGGGAGACGGTGCGGCGCCGGGGGAAGGCGCGGCGCCGGGGACGCGGGCGCACAGGTACCAGACACCGGCCTTCAGCACGAGGCCGTACGGCTCCAGCTCGCGCTCGACCTCGGTGTCCCCCCTGCGATACCGCGCGACGATCCGGCGGTCGTCCCACACCGCGTCCGCCACGGCGGGCAGCAGTTCGGGTGTCTTCGGCTCCTTGAACCAGCTCGGCGCGTCCAGATGGAACCGCTGGGCGGCCGTACGGGAGGCGTCGCGGAGGGAGGGCAGGAGGGCGGCCGACACCTTGAGCCGGGCGGCGGAGGCCGCGTCCTCCAGCCCCATCTCCCGCAACGCGCCCGGCACACCGCTGAGGAACAGTGCCTCGGCCTCGCTCCGGCCCAGCCCGGTCAGCCGGGTCCGGTACCCGCCGATCAGCCGATACCCCCCGGCCCGCCCCCGGTCCGCGTAGACCGGCACCCCGGCCTCCGACAGCGCCTGGGCGTCCCGCGTCACCGTCCGCTCGGACACCTCCAGCTCACGGGCGAGTTCGGCGGCGGTCATCGAGGGCCGGGCCTGGAGAAGCAGCACCATCTTGATCAGCCGAGCAGCACGCATGCGCTCATGATGCCGGGCCACACGGTTCGTTGTCGGGCGCGGGTGGATGGGGGTTGCTCGCGAAGTTCCCCGCGCCCCTAAAAGACGCGGCCCTGCGGGCCGAAAAGCACGGGGCGCAGCCCCTGCTTTTCAGGGGCGCGGGGAACTGCGCGAGACGCCCCACCGGACCCGCAGATGGGGGTGGAAGGGGCCGCAGCCCCTGGGGGATGGGACGGGTAGGGGCGGCGGGGGCGAGGAAAAGCCCCAGCCGCCCCCCCCGCCGGTGTCACAGCCCGTACTTCTCCCGCGCTTCCTTCACCGCCGCCGCCTTGACCTCACCCCGCCGCGCGAGCTGCGCGAGGGCGGCCACGACGACGGACTGCGCGTCGACACCGAAGTGACGGCGGGCCGCCTCCCGGGTGTCGGACAGACCGAACCCGTCCGCACCGAGCGACGAGTAGTCCTGCTCCACCCACTGCGCGATCTGGTCCGGAACCTGACGCATGTAGTCGGACACCGCCAGCACCGGCCCCTCGGCCCCCTGAAGGGCCTGACGGACGTACGGCACCCGCTCCTCACCCCGCAGCAGCGCCGCATCCGCGTCCATCGCGTCCCGTCGCAGCTCGCTCCAGGACGTGGCCGACCAGACGTCCGCCGCCACTCCCCACTCCTCCGCGAGCAGCCTCTGCGCCTCCAGTGCCCAGTGGATCGCCGTGCCGGAGCCGAGCAGCTGGATGCGCGGGGCGTTGGCCACCGGCGACAGCCCCGCCGACTCGGCCGTGTTGAAGCGGTACAGGCCCTTGACGATGCCCTCGTCGATACCGAGACCGGCCGGCTTGGCGGGCTGCGGCAGGGGCTCGTTGTAGACGGTGAGGTAGTAGAAGACGTTCGGGTCCTCACCCGGCGCCGCCTCGCCGTACATCCGCCGCAGACCGTCCTTGACGATCGTCGCGACCTCGTACGCGAACGCCGGGTCGTACGTCAGCGCCGCCGGGTTCGTCGCCGCGATCACCGGGGAGTGGCCGTCGGCGTGCTGGAGGCCCTCGCCCGTCAGCGTCGTACGGCCGGCCGTCGCGCCGACGAGGAAGCCGCGGCCGAGCTGGTCGCCGAGCTGCCACATCTGGTCGGCCGTCCGCTGCCAGCCGAACATCGAGTAGAAGATGTAGAACGGGATCATCGCCTCGCCGTGCGTCGAGTACGACGTCGAAGCGGCGATGAAGTCGGCCATCGAACCGGCCTCGGTGATCCCCTCGTTGAGGATCTGGCCGTCCTTGGCCTCCTTGTAGTACATCAGCTGGTCGCGGTCGACCGGCTCGTACGTCTGGCCCTTGGGCGAGTAGATCCCGAGGGACGGGAAGAGCGACTCCATGCCGAAGGTGCGGGCCTCGTCGGGGACGATCGGCACCCAGCGCCGGCCGGTCTGCTTGTCGCGGACCAGGTCCTTGACCAGGCGGACGAAGGCCATGGTCGTCGCCACGTTCTGGGAGCCGGAGCCCTTGTCGAAGGCGGCGAAGGTCTTGTCGGCGGCGGCCGGCAGCGGGGCGAGCGCGTGCGTACGGCGGGCCGGGGCGGGACCGCCGAGGGCGGCGCGGCGCTCCTGGAGGTAGCGGACCTCGGGGGAGTCGGCGCCCGGGTGGCCGTAGGGCACCACACCGTCGACGAAGTCGCTGTCCTTGATGGGGAGTTCGAGCAGGTCACGCATTTGCTTGAACTCGTCAGTCGTCAGCTTCTTCATCTGGTGGTTGGCGTTCTTCGACGCGAAGCCCTCGCCGAGGGTGAAGCCCTTGACGGTCTGGGCCAGGATGACGGTCGGCGCGCCCTTGAACTCGACGGCGGCCTTGTACGCCGCGTACACCTTGCGCGCCTCGTGGCCACCGCGGGAGAGGTGGAAGCACTCCAGGATCTTGTCGTCGCTCAGCAGCTTCGCCATCTCGACGAGCGCCGGGTCGGCACCGAAGAAGTCCTGGCGGATGTAGGCGGCGTCGCGGGTCTGGTACGTCTGCACCTGGGCGTCGGGCACCTCACGCAGCCGTCGTACGAGCGCACCGGTCGTGTCCAGCTGGAACAGCTCGTCCCAGGCGGAACCCCAGAGCGTCTTGACGACGTTCCAGCCGGCGCCCCGGAACTGGGCCTCCAGCTCCTGCACGATCTTGAAGTTGGCGCGGACCGGGCCGTCGAGGCGCTGCAGGTTGCAGTTGATGACGAAGGTGAGGTTGTCGAGACCTTCGCGGGAGGCGAGGGCGAGTGCCGCCGTCGACTCCGGCTCGTCCATCTCGCCGTCGCCGAGGAAGGCCCAGACGTGGGAGTCGGAGACGTCCTTGATGCCGCGGTTGGTGAGATACCGGTTGAAGCGCGCCTGGTAGATCGCCGAGAGCGGACCGAGACCCATGGAAACGGTCGGGAACTCCCACAGCCAGGGCAGGCGCCGGGGGTGCGGGTACGACGGCAGGCCGTCGCCGCCCGACTCGCGGCGGAAGTTGTCCAGGTGGGACTCGTTCAGGCGGCCGTCGAGGAAGGCGCGGGCATAGATGCCGGGGGAGGCGTGGCCCTGGATGTAGAGCTGGTCGCCGGAGCCGTCCCGCTCCTTGCCCTGGAAGAAGTGGTTGAAGCCCGTCTCGTAGAGCCAGGCCGCGGAGGCGAAGGTGGCGATGTGCCCGCCCACGCCGTATTTGCTTCCCCGGGTCACCATCGCGGCCGCGTTCCAGCGGTTCCACGCGGTGATCCTGCGTTCCATCTCCTCGTCACCGGGCACGGACGGCTCGGCGGCGGTGGGGATGGTGTTGACGTAGTCCGTCTCGAGCAGCTTGGGCAGCGCGATGCCGTTGCCCTCGGCGCGCTCCAGGGTGCGACGCATCAGGTACGCCGCGCGGTGCGGCCCGGCCGCCTTGGTGACGGCGTCCAGCGAGGCCTGCCATTCGGCGGTCTCCTCCGGATCGCGGTCGGGGAGCTGGTCGAGCGCGCTCGGCTGGATGGCGTAGGGGTCGGTCATTGCGCCGCCTTCCTCAGTCGAAGGGGTTCCCTCATCGGTATGGGGTCGGGGGTTGCCCTTTGTCTTTGGCAGGACAGGGCGTGGGGCCTCGGTGCTGTGACACCTTGCGGCTCCGCCGCGTGGCCCGTCGGCGACTGTAACTCGCTGATCGATGATCGATCAAAGGGTTGAGTGGCAAAACCTCTTGATCACGAGAAAGTAGGCACGCGGTGCCTCAGCGTGGGGCACCGCGTGCCTGGCGTCCCGGGGTTTTCGCAGGTGGGGCGGTGATTGAGTCGGCGAGTGAGCGGGGGTGCGCTCTGGTGTTCGGGTGGTGGTGCGGGGATGACGGACATGACGGCCGCCGCAGCGGCTGGTGTCGCTGCGGCGGCCGGGGTGTCGTCACGGCGTCGTCGGCGGAGGCCTCAGGGCATCGCCGGCGCATTGCCCGTTGGCATCGCCCAGGCCTTCGTCGTCGCCTAGGTCATCGCCGTCTGCCGGGGGCGGGTCGCCGACTCCGGGGTGTCGGCGGAGGGCTCGCGGTCCTGTGCCCTGTCTCCTTCGGTGCGGTCGCGGGCGGCCTGCTGTTCGCGGGTGATCACCTCGGTGGCCGCGCCGACGGCGAGGGCGACCGGCCATTGCAGGACCCCGGCGACGGCCATGCCGCCCAGGAGGCCGTAGTAGGCCAGCTTGCGGGGGCCGGGCAGGAACGATGTGGCTGCGCGGGCGCCGGCGCGGGCGCCGGTGAACATGTCGCCCGGGGTCACGTAGGGGATGGGGACCCGGGGGTGCGCGGTGTGCATGTGCAGCACCTTGCCGCCGTGCCGTTCCTCCTGGTCCTGCGTCGCCTCGGGACCGGCCGCCCCGGTCTCGGTCGCTTCCGTGCGGAGCGTCGTGTCCTGGTCCGACGCTCGTTCTTGCGGGTACTCCGGGTTTGTTTGCGGGGAAGTCATCGCCGTCCTCCCATGCTGGGAGAGTGAGTCAGGAAGTCTCCCCCTACCGCCTTCCAGGTCTGGGTGCAGATAAACGTGCAAATCGTACGAAAACGGTGTGCGCGTGGAGGAGTGGGTAGGTGTGCGGTCAGGCGTACGCGGGCGCCGGGCGGCCGGTGCCGAGGAGCGCCTTCCAGAGCTGGACGGAGAGGCGGATCAGGGCGGCTTCGAGCAGGGCGACGGCGACCTGGGTGAGGATCTTGGCGAGGATGTGCGGCATGGTTCGACCGCCTTTCGTGCGTATCGTGCGGGGACCTCTCCTTTGTGCTGTTTGACGGCTTACGGGAGGCGGCATCAAGGTGTCCCGCAGGTGAACTTTCGCTTTCCGGACTCTCTATCTCCGGATCCTCTGCCTCCAGGCCCTCTGCCTCCAGGCCCTCTGCCTCCGGATTCTCCGTCTTCGGGATTCCAGCCGTCGGGGCGCCCGCCGTCGGGGCCTCCGTCTCAGCGGCTTCCGGCCCCGCGGCTTCCAGCCCTGCGGGTTCCCGTCTCGGGCCCCGCGCTCGCCGGAGTCACGCCGGCTGGACCCGCGCTCGCCGGAGTCACGCCGGCTGGACCCGCGCTCGCCGGAGTCGCGTCGGCCGGACGCGCGCTCGCCGGAGCGGCGCGCCGTACCGCGGCCGGGACCACCACCGAGCCCACCGCCGCCGCCAGGGCGATCGACCAGGCCACGGGGCCGAGCGGTCGGCTGCCGAAGAAGTGGCTGAGCCCGGGCACGCTCACCACGACGGCCAGTGCCACCAGGGACCCCACCACGGCCAGGGCGACCACCGGATCGCGGCCCGCGTCCGCCAGCGTCTGGAGCAGCTGGGAGGCCACCAGGGCGACCAGGGCGACGGTGTCGGCGCGACCGCGCGTGCCGGTCGCACGGGCGGCCACCCAGGCGCTCGCGGCCGCCGCCGTGGTGACGATGGCCCGCAGACGGATGTGCCGGGTGAGGGCCGTTCCGAGCGAGGCCTCGGGCCCCTCCGCGAGGAGCTTGTCGGAGTGGACGGCCGGCGGTCTGGCGGCGATGGCCATGGCCGGCAGCATGTCCGTGAGCACGTTGACCAGGAGGAGCTGACGGGCGTTCAGCGCACTGCGCCCGGTGAGTAGACCGGTCGTCAGGGTGAAGGCGATCTCGCCGAGGTTGCCGCCCAGCAGGATGCCCAGCGCCTTGCGTACGGAGGCCCACATGGACCGCCCCTCGACGATCGCGTCCACGATGGTCTCGATGCGGTCGTCGGTGACCACCACGTCGGCGGCCGAGCGGGCCGCCGGGGTGGCCCGGGAGCCGAGGGCGATGCCGACGTCGGCGATCCGGATGGCGGGCGCGTCGTTGGCCCCGTCGCCCGTGACGGCGACGGTACGGCCGGCCGAGCGCAGCGCGGTGACGATACGGACCTTGTGCGCCGGGGTGACCCGGGCGAACACCGTGACGTCCGGCAGCGCGCCGGCCAGCGCGGCGTCGTCCAGGGCGTCCAGTTCCGCCCCGGTCATCAGCCGCGGCTCCTCCTCGGGTCGCAGTTCCTTGGCGATCGCGGCGGCGGTGCTGGGGTGGTCCCCGGTGACCATGACGATGCGCACCCCGGCCGTGGCGAGCCGCCGTACGCTCTCGGCCGCCGTGGTCCGTACCGGGTCCGCGAGGCCCAGCAGGCCCAGCAGACACAGGCCGTCGAGGTTCTCGTCGCTGACGTCCGCGAGTTCGGCGAGTTCGCCGTCGTCCCGGGGCGCGTCCGGCGGCAGGACGTGCTCGGCGACCGCGAGGACCCGTAGCCCCTGCCGGGCCAGCCGGTCGGTCTCCGCCTCGATCTCGGCCCGCGCCCGGTCGTCGAAGGCCTCGCTTCCACCGTCACGTCGGATACGGTCGCAGCGGGCCAGGACGACCTCCGGCGCGCCCTTGACGACGATCCACGCCCGGCCGTCGGAACGCCCGAGCACCGCGTGGAAGCCGCGCCCGGGCTCGAACGGCAGTTCCGTCACCCGCTCCCATGCGTCCGAGGCCGCCCCCGCGGCCCGGGCGGGCGCGACGCCGAGCAGCTCGGCCCCGGCCGCGATCGCCCGGTCGGTGGGGTGCGCGAGTCCGGACGCCGGACCCGGCGGGCCCGCGAGCGCGGCGGTCGCGACGATCCTGCGCAGCGCCGGGCCGAGCCGCTCCGGCGCGCCCCGCTCCAGCGGTCCCTGTTCCGGGGATCCCCGTTCCAGCGGTCCGCGTTCCAGCGATCCTCGCTCCCGCCCGTCGGACACCTGCTGGAGGGTGATCCTGCCCTCGGTGAGGGTGCCGGTCTTGTCGAAGCAGAGCACATCCGTGCGTCCCAGGGCCTCGATGGTGGAGGCGCTGCGGACCAGGGTGTCGCGGGTGGACAGCCGGCGGGCCGCCGCCAGCTCCGCGACCGTGGCGACGAAGGGCAGCCCTTCTGGCACGGCGGCCACACACAGGCTGACCGCGGATCCCAGGGCGGCGCCCAGCTGCCGTCCGCGCAGCAGGTCCACGGCGAGCAGCACGAGGCCCGCGGCGACGGACAGCGGCAGGAACCAATGGCCCAGGGCCTTCAGCCGCCGCTCCACACCGCTCTCCGGCGGCCCCTCCTCCGGATCCGTCCCGGCGGCGCTGCCCGCCTCGGTGGCGCTGCCGGTGGCGACGACCACGGCGAACGCGTGGCCGGCCGCCACGGTCGTCCCCTGGTAGAGCATGGAGGTCCGGTCCGCGACGGCCCGGGCCGCGGTGGGCGCGGAGGTCTTCAGGACCGGCTCCGACTCGCCGGTCAGGCTGGACTCGTCGGCCTCCAGACCCGTCGCCCGCACCACCCGGCAGTCCGCCGGGACCGCGTCGCCCGCCCGCAGCTCGACCACGTCCCCGGGCACCAGTTCCTCGGCGGTCCCCTCCACGGTGGCTTCCCGGTCCGGGCGGCGCACCCGCACCCGCACCGAGGTCGCCTCCACCAGCCGCCGCGCCGCCCGGTCGGCCTTCTGCTGCTGCACCCCGCCCACCAGCGCGTCCACGCCCAGGACCCCGCCGATGAGCACGGCGTCCACGACGGAACCGAGCGCCGCCGAGATACCGCCGCCGATCGCCAGGACGGGCGTGAGCGGATTGGCCAGCTCCTCCGCGAACCTGCCGACCAGGGTGACGGCACCGTCGTGCCGGTCACCGCCCCGGGACCGCCGGCGCCGCGCGGCCTCGGCCTCGTCCAGCCCACGGGAGGTGGTGCCCAGACGGGCCATCACCTGACGTACGGTCATGGAGTGCCACGGCGTGGACTCGGTGACCGCCGGAGCCGGGCGGGCACGCAGCCGCCGGCCCGCCCACAGGCCGGCCGTCAGCCCCGCGACCGTCACCGCCTCGGACACCCAGCGGACCCGCCGCCAGGCACCCGGACGCGGGGCGAAGAGGCCGAGGGCCCCGCCCGAGAGGGCGCCCGCACCCTCCAGTCGGTTGCACAGCACGCTCACCCGCCGGGCCTCCCGTACGGCGGTCAGCAGCAGGTGGACCACGTCGGGCGGGGCGGCGACATCGGCGTCCCAGGGCACATGACGGGAACCGGTGAGGATCCCGATGCCCAGGTCCGCACGGACGAGCGCGCGTCGCGTCCGCGCCGACACCACCGCGACCCCGTGCCCCTCCGCCTGCAGCGAGCGGACCAGTGCCGCCGTACGGCGGTGCCCGGTGGGCAGCGCCTCGGGGAGCCCGAACCGGTGGTGCAGCCCCGGTGGTCCGCCGACCAGCCGCACCTGGCCGCAGGCACCCGCCTCGCGCACCAAGTGGTGGGCCAGCGCGTGCAGTTGGGGAATCAGCGCGGCCATGGCGACCGGCGTCCCCTCGCGCACCACGAGCACGACCCGCGCCCCCTCCTCCGCCCATCGCGTCGCCGTCTCCTCGGGGACGACGGCGCCACCGGGGACGGAGTCCGCGCCACCGAACGGCACCAGTTCCCAGCCGCCCCGCTGCGGCGACGGCACAAGCCCGTCACCCCGTCCCGCCCGCGCCGACCGGGCCTGCCCCGGCTCTAGCAACTCGTGGATCCGCGCGTGGATCTCGTCGTCGTCGGGCCGGTCGGGCCCGTCGGGGGAGTCCAGGTGATGCGGCCCGTCGCGGACGTCCGCGTCCGCCTTCCCGGCCCCGGCGGGCGGTGGGCCCAGTGGGACCATGTGCTCGACGGTCCATCCCCCGGTGGCCAGTACCCGGGCGTCGAGGACGATCGTGTCGATGCGGTCGAGGCGACGCAGCGCCTCCGGCCGTAGCACCAGTGCTCCCCGGTCGGAGGCCGTCCGTGCCACCGAGGACGCGAACGCCTCCTTGCCGAACCGTGGCCCCCTCGGCGTCCCGGCGGTCAGCAGCGCCAGCCCCCGGTCATGGTTGTGCGTGCCGGCCGCCGTGAGGCCGTACGCCGCGAGGGACGCCGGAACGGCGATGTTGGCGTACCGCTCGCCCGGCCCCGGCGGCAGCGGGCCGGGCCGCTCGTGGGCGGGCACCGCGTCATGCCGGTACGACCCCTTGTGCGCGGCCAGCCGGTGCGCCCACTCCTCCCATGCCCTGTGCCGGGCGTGGGCCTCCGCGTACCGGCCCCCGGCCAGCACGACGCTCACCGCGGCACCGAACGGTCGGAACGTCAATGTCGTCACCAGGAGGTTCGCCGCGGCCCAGCCCCGCTCCGAGGCCGACTCTCCGACCCGCCGGGCGATCCCCTCGCGCAGCCACGGCGTCGCCTCCGCGAGCTGGACGGCCGACAGCACCACCGGGGGCAGCCCGCGCAGCCGCAACAGGTTGCCGACCGACGCCGCCCCGACAGCGACCACGCCGGCGGCGAACTGAACGGCCGCGCCGACCCGGGGCCCCGGCGCCCCGGGAAACCCGACCGCCCGCCGCCCCCGCCGACCCCCAGCCCCACCGGCAGCACCCTCGGCCGCAGCACCCTCGGCCGCAGCACCCTCGGCCGCAGCGCCCCCACCCGCAGTGCCCTCGCCCGCAGCGGCCGGCTCGGCGGTCGCGTTCCGCGAGGCTGCGGCGTCCGCCGCGGTGACCAGCGCGGTGAGGCGGTCCAGGTCGGTCTCGGGGACGCAGCCCACGTAGACGCACCCCAGGGTGCCGTTGACCTCGGCGCGGCTCACTCCCGGTACCTCGCGCAGCGCGGACTCCACCTCGCGTGCCGCGTCGGCCGTCCCGGGGCCTCCCAGCCACCGGACCTCGATCTGTACGCCGCCCTCGGTCGGCCAGAGCCGGGGTGCCGTGGGCCGCGGCCCGGGTACGGCCAGGGAGAGCGCCGCCCGCACCGGGGAGGTCAGCAGCTCCGTGACCGGGCGGAGCGCCCCGGACAGGGCGGACCGGGAGAGCAATGGCCAGGTCACACGGCCTCCACCCTCGACCACGGGGTCGTCGTCGGTGCTCCCGGGGCACACCCGGGGGAGCAGGACGGTCCGGAGAACCCACGGCTCCCCGAACACACGGCTTCTCCAAGTATGGGCACGCCGCGGCGACCCCGTCCTGCGCAGAGGCCCCGGCTACGCCGGGCGCGGCACCCTCAGGCCCTCAGGTCCGCCCACCTACCGGGCCCGCACACCTTCAGGCGGAGCCGCCGGCGGCCTGCGGAGCGCAGCCCAGCACATGCTCCTTCACCAGGCGGCCGATGTCCGGATCCCGCCGCTGGAACGCCTCGACCAGCGCCTGATGCTCCTCCGCGTATGACTGCTGGACCGTGCCCAGCCAGCGGATCGACAGCGCCGTGAAGACCTCGATGCCCAGGCCCTCCCAGGTGTGGAGCAGTACCGAGTTGCCCGCGGCGCGGACCATCTCGCGGTGGAAGCCGACGGTGTGCCGCACCTGGGAGGTGCCGTCGGCGTTGCGGTCCGCCTCGTACAGCGCGGCCACATGCGGCTCCAGCGCCGAGCAGTCCTCCGCCAGCCGCTCCGCCGCCAGCTCCGCCGCGATGGCCTCCAGACCGGCCCGCACGGGGTAGCTCTCCTCCAGGTCGGCCGCCGTCAGGTTCCGCACCCGTACGCCCTTGTTGGGAGCGGACTCGATCAGCCGCAGCGACTCCAGTTCTCGTAGCGCCTCGCGGACCGGGGTCTGGCTGACCTCCAGCTCCGTCGCGATCCGCCGCTCCACGATCCGCTCACCCGGCTTCCACCGACCGCTCACGATCCCCTCCACGATGTGCTCGCGGATCTGTTCGCGCAGCGAGTGGACGACGGGCGCGGTGGTCATGCGGGCTCCTTCGGCGGGGGACCGGCGGGGGACGGGACCCGAGGGCGTTGACCTCTAGACAATAAAGCCGGGGTCGTCCGGGGGAGAGGCGCACGGGGGCGCTTTCGCGCAGGTGAGACGAGACTTACACGCTTGCACGGACGGAGGGTTTGTAAAGACCCATACCGGCCAAGCCCGTCGCGCCCGCCCGCCGGGGTGCGCGAACGCACCGGTGCCCCGCCCGGAAAGCTCCGGACGGGGCACCGTCGTGCTGCGATCGACCCGGGTACTACAGGCCGAGCTCGACCTCGAACTCGCCCGCCTCCAGGATCGCCTTGACGGCCGTCAGGTAGCGGGCCGCGTCGGCGCCGTCCACCAGACGGTGGTCGTAGGAGAGGGTCAGGTACGTCATGTCACGGACGCCGATGACCGTGCCCTCCTCCGTCTCGATCACGGCGGGGCGCTTGACCGTGGCGCCGATGCCGAGGATCGCGACCTGGTTCGGCGGCACGATGATCGTGTCGAAGAGCGCGCCGCGCGAACCGGTGTTGGAGATGGTGAAGGTCGCGCCGGAGAGCTCGTCCGGCGTGATCTTGTTGGCCCGGACCTTGCCCGCCAGGTCGGCGGTGGCCTTGGCGATACCGGCGATGTTGAGGTCGCCCGCGCCCTTGATGACCGGGGTCATCAGGCCCTTCTCGGAGTCCACCGCGATACCGATGTTCTCGGTGTCGAAGTAGGTGATCGTGCCCTCGGCCTCGTTGATACGGGCGTTGATGGGCGCGTGCGCCTTCAACGCCTGGGCCGCGGCCTTGACGAAGAACGGCATCGGGGAGAGCTTCACGCCCTCACGGGCCGCGAAGGAGTCCTTGGCCCGGGCGCGCAGCTTCATCAGACGGGTGACGTCGACCTCGACGACCGAGGACAGCTGCGCCTGCTCGTGCAGCGCCTTGACCATGTTGTCGCCGATGACCTTGCGGATGCGCGGCATCTTGACGGTCTGGCCACGGAGGGGAGAAGCCTCCAGGGCGGGCGCCTTCTTCGCGGCGGCTGCCGGGGCGGCGGCCGGAGCCGGAGCGGCGGCAGCGGCCTTCGCGGCCTCGGCGGCGGCGATGACGTCCTGCTTGCGGATACGACCACCGACGCCGGTGCCCTTGACGGCGCCCAGGTCGACACCGTTCTCGGCGGCGAGCTTGCGCACCAGCGGCGTGACGTAGGCACCCTCGTCGGTCGCCTTGGCGGCGGCGGGCGCGGCAACGGCCGGAGCCGGGGCGGCCGGGGCGGGCGCGGGGGCCGGCGCGGCCGGAGCGGCGGCGGCGGGCGCCGGAGCCGGAGCGGCGGGAGCGGCCGGCGCGGGGGCCGGAGCCGGCGCCGCGGGGGCGGCCGGGGCGGGCGCGGGAGCGGCCGGGGCCGGGGCAGCGGCGGCGGGCGCCGGAGCCGGGGCGGCCGGGGCAGCGGCCGGAGCGGCACCCGGGGCACCGATGACGGCCAGCTTGGCGCCGACCTCGGCGGTCTCGTCCTCGGCGACCACGATCTCCAGGAGCACACCGGAGGTGGGCGCCGGGATCTCGGTGTCGACCTTGTCGGTGGAGACCTCGAGCAGCGGCTCGTCGGCCTCGACGGAGTCGCCGACCTCCTTGAGCCAGCGGGTGACGGTGCCCTCGGTGACGGACTCGCCGAGCGCCGGGAGGACCACGTCGGTGCCCTCGGCGGAGCCGCCGCCGGTGGCCGCCTCGGCGGTCGGGGCCGGAGCGGGGGCGGCCTGCTCGGTGGAGGGCACGGCCTGCGGGGCCGGCTCCGGAGCCGCGGCGGGCTCGGGCTCGGGCTCGGCGGCCGGGGCGGGGGCGGCGGCGGGCGCGCCCGTGCCGTCGTCGATCACGGCCAGCTCGGCGCCGACCTCGACCGTCTCGTCCTCGGCGACCTTGATGGACGCCAGGACACCGGCGGCGGGGGAGGGGATCTCGGTGTCGACCTTGTCGGTCGAGACCTCGAGCAGCGGCTCGTCGGCCTCTACGCGCTCACCCTCGGCCTTCAGCCAGCGGGTGACAGTGCCCTCGGTGACGCTCTCGCCGAGCGCCGGAAGGGTTACGGAAACCGCCATGGTTTCTGTTGCTCCTTAGGAATTGCGGAAGTCTGGATCGTCGCTTCGTCGACCGAGGGTCAGTCGTGCGAGTGCAGCGGCTTGCCGGCCAGGGCCAGGTGGGCCTCGCCCATCGCCTCGTTCTGCGTCGGGTGGGCGTGGATGAGCTGGGCGACCTCGGCGGGGAGCGCCTCCCAGTTGTAGATCAGCTGGGCCTCGCCGACCTGCTCGCCCATGCGGTCGCCGACCATGTGGACGCCGACCACGGCACCGTCCTTGACCTGGACGAGCTTGATCTCGCCCGAGGTGTTGAGGATCTTGCTCTTGCCGTTGCCCGCCAGGTTGTACTTCAGAGCGACGACCTTGTCCGCGCCGTAGATCTCCTTGGCCTTGGCCTCGGTGATACCCACGGAGGCGACCTCCGGGTGGCAGTACGTCACCCGGGGGACACCGTCGTAGTCGATCGGAACGGTCTTGAGACCGGCCAGACGCTCCGCCACCAGGATGCCCTCGGCGAAGCCGACGTGCGCGAGCTGGAGCGTCGGGACCAGGTCACCGACGGCGGAGATGGTCGGGACGTTCGTGCGCATGTACTCGTCGACCAGGACGTAGCCGCGGTCCATCGCGACGCCCTGCTCCTCGTAGCCGAGACCGGCGGAGACGGGCCCACGGCCCACCGCGACCAGCAGGATCTCGGCCTCGAACTCCTTGCCGTCGGCGAGGGTGACCTTCACACCGTCCTGGGTGTACTCGGCCTTCGAGAAGAAGGTGCCCAGGTTGAACTTGATGCCGCGCTTGCGGAAGGCGCGCTCAAGAAGCTTGGAGGAGTTCTCGTCCTCGACGGGGACGAGGTGCTTCATGCCCTCGATGACCGTGACGTCCGTACCGAAGGACTTCCAGGCGGAGGCGAACTCGACGCCGATGACACCGCCGCCGAGGACGATCGCCGACTTCGGCACGCGGTCCAGGACGAGGGCGTGGTCCGAGGAGATGATGCGGTTGCCGTCGATCTCCAGGCCCGGCAGCGACTTCGGCACGGAGCCGGTCGCGAGGAGGACGTGGCGGCCCTGGACGCGCTGGCCGTTGACGTCGACGGAGGTCGGGGAGGAGAGGCGGCCCTCACCCTCGATGTAGGTGACCTTGCGGGAGGCGATGAGCCCCTGCAGACCCTTGTACAGGCCGGAGATCACCCCGTCCTTGTACTTGTGCACGGCCGGGACGTCGATGCCCTCGAAGGTGGCCTTCACACCGAACTGCTCGCTCTCGCGGGCCTGGTCGGCGATCTCGCCCGCGTGCAGCAGGGCCTTCGTGGGAATGCATCCCCGGTGCAGGCAGGTGCCGCCGACCTTGTCCTTCTCGATCAGGGCGACGTCCAGGCCCAGCTGTGCCCCGCGCAGGGCCGCGGCGTAACCACCGCTACCACCGCCGAGGATCACTAGGTCGAAAACGGTGCTGGCGTCGTTCGCCACGTCACGTCCTCCATGCATGTGCGCCGTACGCCGGTCGTCCATGACCGCGCGGCGGCTGGTGTCCGGCCGCTCTTCTTCGGCCCTGTGGTGGGGGCCCTGTCCTGCCGAGCCCCATCTTCGCACTTGTCCACGCCGAACGAGACGCCGGGCCGGGGTGTGAGACACCACACGCTCACTTGTCACGGGGCAGCACCCCGTAGGGGCGCGGGGAACCGCGCGACGAGCCGCAACGGCCCCGCAGTCGCCCACGCCCCTTCGGCACCGAGCTCCTAGGCGACCATCACCCCAGGTCGCCGGAGGCGGCCCGCTCGGCCAGCCGTACCAGGGTCCGCACAGCCGTCCCCGTCCCACCCTTGGGCGTGTAGCCGAACGGCCCGCCCTCGTTGAAGGCCGGCCCCGCGATGTCCAGGTGCGCCCAGGTGATCCCCTCGCCCACGAACTCCTTCAGGAACAGCCCGGCGACCAGACCACCGCCGTACCGCTCACCCATGTTCGCGATGTCGGCGGTCGGCGAGTCCATCCCCTTGCGCAGGTGCTCCGGCAGCGGCATCGGCCACGCCGGCTCCCCGGACTCCTCGGCGGCCTCGTGCACCGCGGAGCGGAACGCGTCGTCGTTCGCCATGATCCCGAACGTTCGGTTGCCCAGCGCCAGCATCATCGCCCCGGTCAGCGTCGCCACGTCGACGATCGCGTCCGGCTTGTCCTCGGAGGCCTTGGCCAGCGCGTCCGCCAGCACCAGCCGGCCCTCGGCGTCGGTGTTCAGCACCTCGACCGTCTTGCCGCTGTACATGCGCAGCACGTCACCCGGCCGGGTGGCGGAGCCGGACGGCATGTTCTCGGCGAGGGCGAGCCAGCCCGTGATGTTGACCTCGAGCCCGAGCCGCGCGGCGGCGACGACCGCGGCGAACACGGCGGCGGCACCGCTCATGTCGCACTTCATCGTCTCGTTGTGCCCGGCCGGCTTGAGCGAGATACCGCCCGAGTCGTACGTGATGCCCTTGCCGACGAACGCCAGGTGCTTCTTCGCCTTGGAGCTGGTGTACGACAGCTGCACCAGCCGGGGCGTGGCCGCCGAGCCCGCGCCGACGCCGAGGATGCCGCCGTAGCCGCCCTTGGCGAGCGCCTTCTCGTCGAGGACGGTCACCTTGATGCCGTGCTCCTTGGCCGCGGTCTGGGCGACGGCGGCGAAGGCCTCCGGGTCGAGGTCGTTCGGCGGGGTGTTGATGAGGTCGCGGGCGCGGTTCAGCTCCTCGGTCACCGCGATCGCGCGCTCGGCGGCCGCCTTGTGGGCCTTGTCCCGGGGCTTCGCGCCGAGCAGGGCGACCTCGGCGAGCGGCGCCTTGCCGTTCTTCGCCTTGGCGTCCTTCCCGTTCTCCTTGTACGCGTCGAAGGAGTACGCACCGAGCAGCGCACCCTCGGCGACGGCGCCCACGGCGACGGCGTCCGCGACGGGCAGCGCGAACGCGGCCTTCTTCGTACCGGCCAGGGCGCGGGCGGCGGCACCGGCCGCGCGGCGCAGCGTCTCCGCGCCGAACGAGCCGTCCTTCTCGGGCACCGCGCCCAGGCCCACCGCCACCACGAGCGGCGCCTTGAAGCCGGACGGCGCGGGCAGCTTCGTCACCTCGCCCTCCGCGCCCGAGGCGCCGAGGGTCGTGAGGACGCCGGCCAGCCTGCCGTCGTACGCCTTGTCCACGGCCTCGGCACCCGGCGCTACGACCGGTGCCTTGGCGCCCTTCGCGACACCGACCACGATCGCGTCGGCGCGGAGGCCCGGCGCGGCGGCGGTGCTGAGAGTGAGAGCAGTCACGGTGGTGAAATCTCGCTTCCGATTGAGTTTCGGTGGCCGAACGGTTGGGTTTCGACGTGCCGGGAACGAGCCTAGGCCCTTGTTCGGCCCATCGGACCTGGGGCGCGGGCCCGTTGCGTACGCGACGTCCCCATGGCGTCCGCTGCGACCAGCCTCCCCGACTTTCGGCAGCGGACGTGCAGGGAGATCCCCATGTCTTCGGCATAGGGGGATCCCTTGTCGCCGGGCGGGTGTCGCGCGTCCGATGGTTTTCGCGCGCAGCGTCCGGGTCTTCGCGCGTAGCGTCGCACCTCCACCGTGCCGTGGAGCTGCCCGAAGAACGCCGACGGCACCACCCGCCACCTGAGCCGCGCCGCCATCGCCGAGCAGATCCGCGACAACCACGACTGGGGCGTCGCGCACGGCCTGCGCCACGCCTGGTACGGCACCGACGGCACGTTCCTGGACCGCACCCGGGTGTGCCATCTGGTGCACGGGGTGCCGCCGGACATCGATGTCGGCGCTCTCGCCAGGCCCGGGCGCCTCCGTGCACTGCGCGGTACCCGGCGTGGGGGATCATCCCTGGAGTACCCTGCCGCACGCTTTGGAGCCCACCCCATGAGTCAACTCCTCGCCCGCAGCGCCCTGTTGTCCCTGCTCCTGCTGGCAGTGGGGTGCACGACCGCCCCGGACGACGAGCCGGACACCGGTCGCGGGACGGACAAGGGCGCCCGTTGGCGTCCGGAGCCCGGCACGCAGTGGCAGTGGCAGCTCAGCGGGCGCCTGGACACCTCCGTCGACGTCCCCGTGTACGACATCGACGGCTTCGACCACTCCGCCGACACGGTCGCCGAGCTGCACGACGACGGCCGCAAGGTCATCTGCTATCTGTCGACCGGCGCGTGGGAGGACTGGCGCCCGGACGCCGACGCGTTCCCGAAGTCGGTCATAGGCAAGGGGAACGGCTGGGAGGGCGAGCGCTGGCTCGACATCCGTGAGACCGACGTCCTCGAACCCCTCATGGCCGCCCGTATCGACATGTGCGCGGAGAAGGGCTTCGACGCGGTGGAGCCCGACAACATGGACGGCTACCGCAACGAGACCGGCTTCCCCCTCACGGCCGACGACCAGCTCCGCTACAACCGCCTCATCGCCCGCCTCGCCCACGAGCGGGGCCTCGCGGTCGGCCTCAAGAACGACCTCGACCAGATCCCGGAACTCGTCGACGACTTCGACTTCGCCGTCAACGAGCAGTGCGCCCAGTACGAGGAGTGCGACGACCTCACGCCCTTCATCGAGGCCGGCAAGGCCGTCTTCCACGTCGAGTACGAGATGAGGACGGGCGACTTCTGCCCCGAGGCCCGCCGCCTGGAGCTCAGCTCGCTGCTGAAGAAGTGGGAGCTGGGGGTGTGGCGGAAGGCCTGCTGAACACGTGGGCCGACGCCTCAGCCCAGCGTCAGCTTGACCAGCGCGATCGTCGCCGCCGTCTCCGCCAGGGCGCCGAACACATCACCCGTCACCCCGCCGAAACGGCGTGTGCAGTGCCGCAGCAGCGCCTCGGCCGCGGCACAGCCGAAGACGACCGCGAGAACCGTACTGAGCACCGTGCCGTACAGCCCGAGCAGCGCGCAGGTGCCCCCGGCGGCACCGACGACCACGGCCGCCACGAGCAGCGCGCTTCGCACCGGCACCGCCCCCGCGACAGCCGCCCCCAGCCCCTCGGGGCGGGCCGCGGGCACCCCCTCGCGCGCGGCCAGGGTCAGCGCCAGCCGGGCCGCGACCGCCGACACGACGGCCCCGAGCGCGCCCCGGACCCAGGACTCGCCGTACAGCTCAGCCAGCGCGGCGACCTGGGTGAACAACACGAACAGGAGGGTGACGACCCCGAACGGTCCGATGTCCGACCGCTTCATGATCCGCAGGGCGTCCTCGGCCGGCTTGCCGCTGCCGAGCCCGTCGGCGGTGTCGGCGAGCCCGTCCAGGTGCAGGCCCCGGGTGAGGACGGCCGGTACGGCGACGGAGGCCACGGCGGCGAGCAGGGGACCGGAACCCAGAAGCAGGAGGAGGCCGCCGAGCACGGCCGAGCCCAGACCGACGACCAGCCCGGCGACGGGCGCGCACAGCATCCCGACCCGTGCGGCCTCGCGGTCCCAGCGGTTCACCGTCACCGGCAGCACGGTCAGGGTGCCGAAGGCGAAACGCAGACCGTCGAAGAGCGTGGGCCCGGAGACCGGGGGCGTGGGCTCGGAGGCCGGAGGCGTGGGCTCGGGGGGCGTGGACACCGGCGCAGGTTATCCGGCGGGCTCGGCGGCGCCCAGGGCCGGTGGTGGATAAAGTTCGCATATGGGTCACTGGTGGGAGCGGAACATCATCGAGCCGGGCAAACTGCCCCTGCTCCTCGCGCTCACCGCGTTCGTGCTGACGTTCCTGATCACCCGGGTCATCACCCGTCTGATCCGCGCGGGCAAGGGCCCCTTCCGCGACATCAGCGGCAGCGGCGGTGTGCACATCCACCACGTGGTCCCCGGGGTCGTCCTCACCCTCGTCGGCGGCTTCGGCGCGGTGGCCAGTGACGGGCACGGCTTCGGCGCGCTGATCTCCGCCGTGCTGTTCGGCATGGGCGCGGGCCTGGTGCTGGACGAGTTCGCCCTGATCCTGCACCTCGACGACGTGTACTGGAGCGAGGCGGGCCGCAAGAGCGTCGAGATGGTCGTGCTGACGGCCGCCCTGGTCGGCCTGATGCTGATCGGCTTCCTCCCCTTCGGTGTCAACGACCTCGACGAGGAGGAACTCCAGGACCGGGGCGCCGTCATGGTCACCATGGCGACGAATTTCCTCATCGCCCTGATCGCCCTCGCCAAGGGAAAGGCCCGCACGGCGATCTTCGGCGTGGTCATCCCGTTCGTCGCCGTCATCGGCGCCGTCCGCCTGGCCCGCCCCACCTCCGCCTGGGCCCGCCGCTTCTACCGCCGCCGTCCGCACGCCCGAGCCCGCGCCTGGCGACGCGCCTACCGCCACGACCGCCGCTGGACGGGCCCCAGCCGCCGCCTTCAGGACTGGATCGGCGGCACCCCGGACGTGACCCCGAAGAACCTGAAGCCGAGCGACACCGCCCCACCGGCTCCCACCGGTCCATCGGCTCCCGCCGCCCCATCGGCTCCCGCCGGTTCATCGGTTCCCGCCAGTCCGGCGGGTCGCACCGGCCCGTCCGATCCAACCGGCCACTCCGGTCGCGCCGGCCCGTCCGGTCCGGCCGGCCCGTCTGGTTCCACCGGTCGTTCCGGTCTCACCGGCTCGTCGGGTCCGGTCGATTCGTCCGGTCGCACCGGCCCGTTCGATTCCACTGGCCCGTCTGGTTCCACCGGTCGTTCCGGTCTCACCGGTCCGTCGGGTCCGGTCGATTCGTCCGGTCGCACCGGCCCGTTCGATTCCACTGGCCCGTCTGGTTCCACCGGTCGTTCCGGTCTCACCGGTCCGTCGGGT